>NZ_DASVWK010000616.1:0-35709 GCF_036389735.1 Archangium sp.
CAAGGAGTACGACGGCAAGTACCGCCCGCTGACCAACCACCCCGGTTGCAGCGTGGACAACCTCTATTACCACAAGGCGAACACCGAGAAGGGTCCCGGTCGCACGCCTTACATCGACGGCAACAACGACGGGAAGTGGAACGCGGACAGTACGGTCGGCGTGGCCAACAAGGCCCCCGGCCTGATCGACGGGGACCTGGCCAACATTCAAGGCTACCCCTGCGCCGCCAAGGAGTACACCCAGGCGAACGAGGACACCTCCAAGCCCATCGTCATCCTCGTGCACGGCAACTCCTCCCGGCCCCATTACTGGGAGAAGTTCCTCCTGCCGCCCGGCACGTCCATCAACTCCGCCTTCGAGAAGGTGCAGTTCAACCCGGACACCGAGGCGCGCGCGCAGCTGGCCGAGGCGCTGGTCGCCGAGCGCTACCGCGTCATCGCCGTGGACTTCCGCACGGACCTGGTCACCAGCGTGGAGCCCACGGCCGACGCCCTGCGCGACAACGCCGCGGGCAACATCGACCACGGCTGGTCCACGCCCATCCTCCAGTCCCTCGTCAAGGCGGTGATGAAGAACAACCCGGGCCGCAAGGTGGCGCTCTTCGGGCACTCGCTGGGCGTGACGGTGGTGCGTGATGCCCTCCGCCGGCTCTACGTGGAGCACGCCGAGGGCAAGCCGGACTCCATCAACCCCTTCACGCAGGTGAGCCACGTCATCCTCGGCTCGGGCGCCAACCACGGCGTGTCCACCTACGACTCCTCCTCCGCGCTGTGCACCAACAACCTCACCATGCGTGGCACCATCGTCTGCGAGATGGGCAGCCGCTCCAACTACGTGCAGACGTACTTCCACAAGCCGCTCAACGGGCCTCGCGATCTGTTCGCCACCCCGTGCGCGGACGGTGACTACGCCTTTGGCAAGACGGGCCAGTGCGGTGGCAACGTGGTGAAGTACTTCACCATCACCATGACGGACATCCAGCAGGGCGCCAACTACCAGGACTCCTACGTGTCCGAGGCGGCCTCGCGCATCGACATGCCGGGCTGCGTGGTCAACAAGCTCACGACGCTCAACGACTACGACACCAGCGGCTACTTCCTCAAGGGCGCCATCGCCAACCACTTCGGCTCCCTGCGCTCCGACGCGGGCCTGAAGCTCGCCATGGACTATCTGGCCAGGTAGTCGTCGTTCCTGGCAGTCTCCCCGCCGCCCGCGTCCGCAGCTGCCGTGCGCGGGCGGCGTCTCCCCTTTCGCAGTGCAGCCGAAGAGAGTCCTCCCCCATGAATCCGTCGTTCCCCGCCGCGTCCCGCGTGGCGCTCGTCTGCACGCTGGCCTCCGCCCTGCTGGTGGCTCCGGCCCAGGCGCAGACTTCCGAAGCCCCGGCCTCCGAGGCCCCTATTGCCACCCCGTCGCCGGCCGCCGCCGTGCCCGCGGCCCCGAGCCGGCAGGACACCGAGGCGCTGGTGGTGAGCGCGCCGACGCCCGCCACCCGGCCGATGTTCGCGTTTGGGAACGAGACGTACTTCATCAACCCGGTGCTGGCCATCGCGGGAGGCCTGCACTCGGAGAACCTGCTGGTCAACCCCAACCCCAACAAGGAGAGCCGCATCACCACGGTGGCCATCGGCCGCTTCGGGGTGGAGGGTCGGCTGGGGCCCTACGTCACCTTCCGCAGCGAGTTCGAGCGCAACATCCGCAGCCACGGCTCGGGCATCTGGGAGGGCACCGCTTCCATGTCGGTGCGTGACCAGGTGCTGCGCCTTCAGCGCTGGGGCGCCACGGTGGAGGCCGGCATCGTCCTGGACCCGGCGAGCGTGGACTACTTCTCCGCGCACACGGGCGACGTGCTGGTGGCGGACAAGTACACGCGCGACCCGCTGCTCTACAGCGGCTTCAACCGCGGGCAGGGCGTGCAGGCGCGCTACACGCGCTGGGGTCTCACCGCCGGCTTGAGCTACACCGAGGCCAACCCGCTGAGTTCCTCGGCCTCCTTCATGGTGGGTGGCTCCTTCGGCGGCAGCAGCCGCTTCTGGGAGCGGCCCCTGGGCAGCTTCCGCAATGGCCAGCCGGATGACGATTTCCACTTCCGCGTCGTCAGCCCCTCGCTCTCCTACGACCACCCCTGGTTCGAGGCGAAGGCCATGGCGCAGGTCTTCAACATCAACTACCAGACGAACTCGACGGATGACCCGGCCATCCAGGGCTACAACGCCCGCGGCAACGTGAAGCTCAAGCTCAAGGGGATGGTGCCGTCGCTGCCCTTCGAGGTGACGCCCTTCTTCAACGTGGCGCGCGTGGAGAACGACGTGGCCAACTCCGTCGCGGGCTACAGCAACACGCTGCTGGACACGCGCTTCAACGCGCTCAGCCTCTCCGGCGGCCTGGACGTCTTCCTCTCCGGCAGGTCGGGCGTGGGCTTCCACATCGCGCGGGTGGCGGACCAGACGCCTTCCTTCATCCAGCCCACGGGCACCAACGAAGGCAGCGAGCCGGTCGTCGGCTCCACGACCACGTACCTCAACGTGGGCGCGACCTGGTGGATGTTCGACCAGGTGGCGCTCGGGGCGCGCGTGGCCACCTTCGCGCGTGAGGTCGAGGGCAAGCCCGAGGCCGAGGAGCGCGACCTGTCCGGCTTCCTCACGCTGCGGCTGGTTCTCTGAGAGGCGAGGCCATGGGCGAGCTGACGGGAAGGACCGCGCTCGTCACGGGCGCGGCCAGTGGGATTGGCCGTGCCGTGGCCGAGGACCTGGGCGCTCGAGGCGCCCAGGTGCTGGTGTCGGACCTGGACGAGGCGGGCGCGCGCGCGGTGGCCGAAGGCATCCCCGGCGCCATCGCGCAGCGGGCGGACGTGTCCTCGCGCGAGGACTGCCGGGCGCTGGTGGACCGGGCGCGGCAGGCGTGGGACAGGCTGGACATCCTGGTGAACAACGCCGGGCTCCAGCACGTGTCCCCGGTGGAGGAGTTCCCGGAGGAGCGCTGGGAGTTGATGATCCGCATCATGCTCGTGGGGCCCTTCCTGCTGACGAAGTACGCCCTGCCGCTGATGTACGAGCGCAAGTGGGGACGCATCATCAACGTGTCCTCGCTGCACGGACTGGTGGCGTCGCCGTACAAGTCCGCCTACATCTCGGCCAAGCACGGCCTGATGGGGCTGACGAAGACGGTGGCGCTCGAGGCGGCGGACAAGGGCGTCACCGTGAACGCCATCTGCCCCAGCTACGTGCGCACGCCGCTGGTGGAGAAGCAGATCGCCGACCAGGCCCGCGTCCACGGGCTGTCCGAGCAGGAAGTCGTGGAGCGCATCATGCTGGCGCCCGCGGCGGTGAAGCGCCTGCTGGAGCCGAGCGAGGTGGCGGCCTACGTCGCCTTCCTGTGCTCGGAGGCCGCGGGCGGCATCACCGGGGCCGCCCAGGTCATGGACTGCGGCTGGACGGCCCGCTGAGGCTCACGCCACTTCGCGCTTCCCGTCGGTCCCCGTGGCACTGTCCGCGGGGGCCGGGGAGGTGGGCTCGGTGAGCTTGTCCCGGAACGTCTCGGCGGAGAGGTACACGGAGACGATGGTGACGAGCGCGAGGCCCAGCAGGTAGACGGACACGGGCCACGGCGTGTCGAACCGCTTCAGCAGCCAGGTGGCGGCGAAGGGAGCCATCCCGCCGGCGAAGATGGAGGAGAGCTGGTAGCCCAGCGAGGCGCCGCTGTAGCGCACGCGGGTGCCGAAGAGCTCGGAGAAGAAGCTGGCCTGGGGCCCGTACATGGCGGCGTGGGCGATGAAGCCCAGCGTGAGGGCCAGCCAGATGAGGACCGGGGCCTTCGTGTCGATGAGCCAGAAGAAGGGGAAGGCCAGCAGCGCGCACCCCAGGGCGCCGCCCATGTAGACGGGACGGCGGCCGAAGCGGTCCGAGGCGGCTCCGAAGAGGGGGATGGCCATCAGGTGGACGATGGAGCCTCCGAGCACGCAATTGAGGATGGTGGCCTGCTCCAGCCCGAGCCGCTGCTTGCCGTAGGTGAGCACGAAGGTGACGAGGATGTAGTACCAGCCGTTCTCGGCGAAGCGCGCGCCCATGGCGAGGAGGATCTGCCGGGGGTAGGTGCGCAGCACCTCGACGATGGGGAGCTTCGCGTTGGCGTCGGGCGTCTTGTGGGCGGCGCGGAAGGCGGGGGACTCGGCGACGCTCAAGCGGATGAAGACGCCGATGCCGATGAGCACGGCGCTGAAGAGGAAGGGCACGCGCCAGCCCCAGGTGATGAACTGCTCATCGGGCAGGCGGGAGAAGAGGGCGAACACGCTGGTGGCCAGCAGCAGGCCCGCGGGGGCGCCCATCTGCGGCCAGCTTCCGTAGAAGCCCCGGCGGTGCGCGGGCGCGTGCTCCACGGCCATGAGCACCGCTCCGCCCCACTCGCCACCCAGGCCGAAGCCCTGGAGGACGCGCAGCAGCACCAGCAGCGCGGGCGCCCAGACGCCGATGCGCTCGTAGGTGGGCAGCAGACCGATGGCGAAGGTGGCCACGCCCATGATCATCAGCGTGGCGCTCAGCATGGACTTGCGCCCGAGCTTGTCGCCGAAGTGGCCGAACACCACGCCGCCCAGCGGCCGGGCCACGAAGCCCACCGCGAAGGTGGCGAACGCCAGGAGCGTGCCGACCAACGGATCGAAGGAGGGGAAGAAGAGGCGGTTGAAGATGAGCGCCGCGGCCGTTCCGTAGAGGAAGAAGTCGTAGAACTCCACGGCGGTGCCGATGAAGCTCGCGGCGGCCACCTTCAAGGTGGAGTTGCTCTGGGACTGCTCAGAGGGCTGGGTCATGGTGAGGGACCCCCTGCATAGCCGCTTCCCCCGTGAGAGGACAACGGGGCCCCCCACGGGGCCGAAGCGGGGCGCCCCTCTCACGGGGCGCCCAGGTGCTTCAGGACACCGACTCAGTAGGCGTAGGAGGCCATGTCGGCGCGGACCACGCCGACGATGTTCTCCCAGTTGCCGTTCTGGTAGTGGTCGTGGTTCTCGCCGTCATCGCGGAACGACACCCGGTGGTAGGACCACAGGGCCTTGCCGTTGCTGGTGGCCGCGGTGCCGGTGTTCAGGGTGCCGTCGCAGAACCAGTCGCCGGGGTTGCAGTAGCCGCCCTTGACGGAGACGCCGCCGGTGGAGTGGTAGGCCACGGCCTCGTCGTCCTGGCCGGGGAGGATGCCGGAGTAGGCCGTGCCCTTGGCGGCGGCGAACATGTAGAACCACTTGGAGCGCGTGGTGTTGTGGTTGTACATGGCGCGCGCGGTGGAGGTGACCAGGTCGCCCACGATGGGATCGCTCGTCGCCCACTCCCCGTTGTCGGCCAGTTCGCTGCCACCGCCAGCGCCCGAGGCCACGTCCACCCACTTGATGTTCCAGCCCACCTGGGTGGTGCCGTCGGTGTTGCCGCACACGCCGGTGGAGTTGGGGACGGCGTTCTTCTTGTAGCGCGTGGAGCCGCCGTACATGGACAGCGCGTAGCCGATCTGCAGGTTGCCGGCGCTGTGCGAGGCGATGTAACACCAGTTGGCGCCGGTGCAGAAGCAGTCGAGCGCGTCGCGGATGCGGAAGTTCTCGACGGAGATCTTCTGCCGGCCGTCCCAGTTGACGGCCTTCTTGTTCACGCCCGCGCTGACGGTGCTCGGGCCCCAGTTGGAGAAGTCGGCATAGTTGCCGCGCTGGGTGCCGCCGCCGTTCTTGCCGTGGATCCACAGCGAGTAGTTGGTGGCCGAGGCCTCCGGGGCGGCGAGGAGGGCGGTGAGGACGGCGACCGCGAGGGCGGCCGGTCTGACGGATGCGATCATGGAACTTCCTGGGGTAGGGGTATGCGCCCGCCCGTGGAGCGAGCGAGCGAACGCATATCCTACCACCAAGACTTCCCATAAAGCAGGGACATCCCTTCAAAACCAGACAGAAGGCGGTCACTCGTGGCGCGGTGCGTCGAGTCCTGCCTCCGGGGCGGCGGGGAGGCTGATGCGGGCCGTCGTCCCCACTCCCGGCTGACTCTCCAGCGTGAGCGAGCCGCCGTGGGCGACCACGATGCGGCGCGCGAGGGCGAGCCCCAGCCCCACGCCGCCCGTCTTCCGTGCCCGGCTGCGATCACCGCGGAAGAAGGGGGTGAAGATGTGGGGCATGTCGTTCGCGTCGATGCCCATGCCCTCGTCGGCCACCTCCACCTGGAGCCCATCGGCGGTGGAGCGGGAGAGCAGCCGCACGGTGCTGCCCGGCTCGGAGTACTTGCCCGCGTTGTCGAGCAGGTTGTCGATGGCGCGCCGCAGCAGCACCGGGTCCGCTTCCAGCATGGGCAGCGGCCCGTCCACCTTTACTTCCAATCGGTGTTCCTGACGGGCGGAGCGGAAGCGCGCGGCGGCCTTGTCCACCAGGAACTGGGCCTCCACGAACTCCCGGCGCAGCGGCGGCGTGCCGCCGGGGGTCTGGCTCGTGGTGAAATCCAGTCGGGCCGCGGTGAGCACGTCCGACACCAGCCGCTCCAGCTCGTTCAGGTCCTCGGCGATGTCCGCCAGGGACTCGCGCGCCAGTGTGGCGTCCCCCTCGTTGGCCAGATCCAGGGCCACCCGGATGCGGGACAGCGGGGTGCGTAGCTCGTGCGAGACGTTGGCGAGCAGCTCCTTCTGTGAGCGCAACAGGTGGGTGAGTCGCTCGGCCATCTCGTCGAAGGCCTCGGCCACCTGTCCCAGCTCGTCGCGCCGGCGCACGCCCGTGCGCGCGCTCAGCCTGCCCTCGCCGAAGGCCCGTGCCGTCGCGGCCAGCTGTTGGAGCGGTACGGCCAGGGAGCGGGCGAAGACGATGGAGGTGATGGCCGTGCACCCGAGGACGGCGGCAATCATGAGCCACAGGTCGGGGGGAGGCCCGGGGTGAGGGGGCAGCTCCAGCGTGGCGTAGACCTCCAGCGGGCCCGTCTCCGGGATGGCCACCCTCATCACGTGAGGCGACTGGGAGCTGTCCACCACGCGTGCCTGCTCGAGCTGGCGGAGCTCCTCGGCGGAGAGGGGGGCGCCGGGCGGCGAGACATTGGAGGCGAGGAGCCGGCCGTCGGCGGCGTGCATCGTCACCTTCACCCGGAGCTTCTGGCCGGCCCGGTCCAACACCTCTTGCAGCACCTCTGGCTGGTCGCGGAAGCGGGCCCACTCGGAGACGAAGTAGGCCGCGTTCCGCTCGAAGAAGCGTGGCCGGGGCCCCTCCATGGCGTACCGGCGGGCCACGTTGAAGGCCAGGGCGATGAGCAGGAGCTGCGCGAGGCCCACCAGGTAGATGCGCAGCAGCAGGCGGCCGGGAAGCCGGGTCCTCATGCTTCGTCACCGGTGGCGAGCAGGTAGCCCGCCCCGCGCACCGTCTTGAGCAGCTTGGGGCTGCGCGGGTCCTCCTCGAGCTTCTGCCGGATGCGGAAGATGTGGACGTCGACGGAGCGGTCGAACACCTCCTCCGCGTTGCCCTTCACCGAGTCCAGGAGCTGCTCGCGGCTGAGCACCCGGCCGGCGCGCTCGGCCAGCACGCGCAGCAGGGCGAACTCGTAGGTGGTCAGCGGCAGCACCTTGCCGTCGAGCGTGGCGCGCAGACTGCTGGGTTCCATCGACAGCTTGCCCACCTGGATGGGGTGGGTGGAGGGGCCGGCCCGCCCGCGAGCACGCCGCACCTGGGCCCGGATGCGCGCGAGCAGCTCGCGCGAGGAGTAGGGCTTGGCGAGGTAGTCGTCCGCGCCCGTCTCCAGACCGAGCACCCGGTCGACCTCCTCGCCGCGCGCCGTCACCATGATGATGGGGACGTCACTGCGTGAGCGCAGCTCGCGGCACACCTCCATGCCATCGCGCCCGGGGAGCATCAGGTCCAGGAGGATGATGTCGTAGGCGTGGCGGTGGGCCTCGGCCAGCCCCTCGGGGCCGGTGCGGGCGACGGTGACGAGGACGCCATGCTCCTGGAGGTAGCGGGAGGTGAGCCGGGCCAGCCGCTCGTCGTCCTCCACCAGCAGCACCTGGATGGTGCCTTCATCCGGGGTGGGGTGGGTCGTCTGCTCCATGCGCGTGGCTCCTCTCGCCGTGTCCTCGCTCCCTCGTGGGAACAGGGACAAGATGCGACCCGGGGGCACGAGAGGGGTTCATGCCTCCTCGGTTGCCTGGTTCAGGTTCGATCGGAGACGAATGCCCCCGGGCCGCAGGGTGCACCCTGACACCCTGAGATGACGAGCGGGCTTCGGCCGTATGAAGAAGTATTTCAGGGCAGGGCAGGCTCCCGAACGAGCCCCGGGGCCCTCGTCACGCCCTGAAGAGTGGGGTTGCCTGTCAGAGGGAGACGGAGGTATGCGCGCACCGACATGCCTCTCTCCCAGCAGGCCAGGACCCGCCTCGCGGCGGTGGTCGCCATCGTCGCCCTCCCGCTGTTCTACTTCCACCGGGCGACCTTCTCGGACGAGATCTTCATCTCGCGCGACATCCTCCGGGTCTACTACCCGCTGAAGAAGTACTGGGCCGAGCGCGTGTCCCAGCTCCAGTTCCCGGACTGGTACCCCTACGACGGGCTGGGGCAACCGTTCGCGGGGATGCTCATCTCCGGGGTGTACCACCCCGCCAACCTGTTCTACCTGCTGCTGCCGCTCGGAGCGGCGCTGAAGCTCATCACCCTGCTCGCCTACGTGGTCGCGCTGGGAGGCACCTACCGCTGCGCGCGGCTGTGGGGCATGGGGCGCGGGGCCGCACTGCTGTCGGGCGTCACCTACGCGCTGTGCGGCTACATGGTGGGCATCAGCAACAACCTGCTCTACCTCATGGCGGCCGCGACGTTCCCCTGGGCCCTCTGGGGCGCGGAGCGCTTCCTGCGCCAGCCCTCCGTGGCGCGAGCCGCCGCCGCCGCCCTCCCCCTGTGCCTCGTGCTCCTCAGTGGCGATCCCCAGAGCTTCGCGATGTGCAATGGGATGATTCTCGCGCTGGTGCTGCTGCGTCCGGACCGTGCCGGTGCGCTGCGAGCGGCCCCCCGGGCCGGGCTGCTCATCGTGCTCGGCGCGCTGCTGTCCGCGGTGCAGATGCTTCCGGTGCTCGCGATCCTGGACGAGGTGAATCCCAGCGCGCCCGATCTGGCGACGGCCACCTCTTTCTCCTTCCACCCCCTCCAGCTCATCGAGATGGTCCTCGGGCCGCTCTACATCGATCCGGAGACGGGCTCGGTGGCCTCGACCCGACTGGCGGGTGAGCTGTTCCAGATGGGGCTGCACACCTTCTGGGTGAGCTCGGTGCACGTGGGGTTTCCGGCCCTGCTGCTGCTGGGGGCGGCCCTCTGGGCCAACCGCCGCGACCCGCTGACGTGGAAGGTGACGGGGCTCGCGCTCTTCGTCCTCGCGCTGGCCTTGGGACACCACCTGCCGCTGTATCGCTGGTTCTACCAGTGGGTCCCCTTGTGGAGCTCCTTCCGCTACCCGGAGAAGCTGCTCCCCTATCTCCTGTTCCTCGGTGCCCTGGGGGCCGGGGCCGGGGTGGAGGCCCTCCGCCGGGAGCCCGCCCTGTCGCGGCGCCTCGGCCTGGTGGGCTTCGGGCTCGCGCTGGTGTGCGGCCTGCTCGCGCTCGGGGAGTGGCGGTGGGGGGTGTTCTCCCAGAGGGTGATTGGCTCCCTCTGGACGGATCCCCAGCCCAGGGCCCTGGGGTTGATCCACGGCAACTTCCTGAAGGCGACCCTGACCTCCGCCCTCACGCTGGGCGTGCTGGGCGTGGTGCTGTCCCTGGTGCACCAGCTCACGTTGCGCGCGGGGGCGTTCGTCGTGCTCCAGCTCGCCGTGCTCTATGTGGCCAACGAGGGCACCTACCAGGTGACCTACTCGGACCTGCTGGAGCAGCCCACCGGCATGGTGGACTTCATCCTGCGACGCGAACCGAACGCCATCGCGGGGCGGCCGCGGGTCTTCGGGGCGGTGCAGGACCTGGAGCCGCGCAGGATTCCTCCCGGGCTGCATGCCTACGACATCGCGTCCCTCAACATCGTCGCCGCGCTCGATCCGAACACGCCCGCGCTCTGGAACCTGGAGAGCGCCAAGCCCTACCTCCCCGGCGTCTCCTGGCGGTACTACGGCCTGGTCCGCTCGCTCGACTCGTTCGCCGTGTGGATGGGCCGTGTCTCCGGCCTCTACCACGTGCGCTACTTCACCCTGGGAGCCAGCGACTACGAGGAGATGCGCGGCAATCCGGAGGTGGTCCTCGCCGAGGATCGCACCGTGGAGGCGGTGCTGCTCGGCAACCCCCGCACGCTGCCGCGCGCCTACCTGGCCACGCCCGTATGCGTGGAGGACGTGTCCGCCGCGCGCGCCCTCATCCTCTCGCGCTCCTTCCAGCCCGGCCGGCAGGCCGCCCTCGAGTGCACCCCCGAGACCCCGCGCTTCGAGGCGCCTCCCACGTCCGGCGAGCTCGGCCAGGTGGTTTTCGTCCACTACGCGCCGGAGGAGGTGGAGCTCGACGTGGAGGCGGGCGCGCCGGCGGTGCTGGTGCTCAACGACGCCTACGACAGTGGCTGGAGCGCGACCGTGGACGGGCAGCCCGCTCCCATCCTGCCGGCCAATGTCGCGGTGCGCGGGGTGCTCATCCCGGAGGGGGCCCATAAGGTGACCTTCACCTACCGCCCTGTCGGCCAGCGGCTCGGGGCCTTCCTCTCCCTCGGGACCCTGGGATTTCTGGGATTGGCGCTCCTGTTGGAACGCCGCCGGGTGATGAAATTCGAACCCACCGGAAAGTTGCCCCCTCCCTGAGTGGCGGGGACCTGGGTTAGGGTGTACCCCTGTGTCGGCTTCGACCCCTTACGGTGTCAAGGCGGACCCCGCGCCCCCCGGGGTCTCCAGACGAGGGAAGACGCATGGGTAACGCACTCCATCTCCCCCAGACGTACGCTCGCAATGCACCCTCCATCTCGGCCCTGGCCGCCCCTGTCCTGGCTACCCTCTGGGGTGAGCAGGTGCCTTTCGAGGGGAGAGGTGTGGGCTTGAGCGGCCATCCGGTGGTGCCGAAGTCGGAGCTGTACGCGCGCATCTGCGTGAGGGATCCGTATTTCGCGCTGAGCGAGGTGACGATGGTGGGTCCGGGCGAGGTGCTGGCGCGGGTGCCGGTGGAGCAGGACCCGGGAGCGGAGGCCTCGCCCATCAACGCGGCGGAAGTGGGGCGGCACCTGGCCATCCTCGGCTCGTGTGCCTCGTCGCTGGTGAACCCCAAGGAGGGGCAGCACTACTACCTGGCCCGACGCGCCCGGCTGGAGCGGCTGCACGACGGGCCGCGCTCGCGCCTGGACGAGCCCCTGTGGGGTCTGGCGCGGGCGGAGTTCATCGACAAGCGCTGCGCCCGGGCGCACACCGTCCTGGCCGACCCCGAGGGCCTGCCCCTGTTCTCGCTGGAGGTGGACTTCAACGTCCTGTCGTCGGCGGCCTTCCTGCGGCTCTTCGAGGGGGCTCGCCTGGACATGCGCCGCGAGCCCCGGGCCGAGCGCGGGCCGCGCGGCGCCACGCCGGCCGACTTCGCCGCCCTGAGGCAGAATCCCCACCGCCAGCCTCCGCCCCTGAAGGATCTGGTGCGAGATGGCGAGTGCATGCGGGCCACGCTGGGCCCGGTGACGGCGGAGCTGTGCAAGGGCCACTTCGCCCTGCACCCGGTGCTGCCGGTGGCGGTGGTGATGAGCGGGCTGTCCGGGCTGGCCGGCACGCTGCTGCGCCAACTGCTGGGCAACGCGCGGGCGCGCTACCTGGTGACGCGGGGCGAGGTGCGCGCGGACAGCCTCGCCTACGCCGGAGAGACGGTGACGTTCGGCGCCCACCGCCACGGCGTGGAGGGCTCCGACCACCGCTTCTACTGCTGGGCCTCGGTGGGCGAGCGGCTGATCGGCGTGATGGAGCTGACGCTCACCCCCCTGGAGTGAGCCTCACTCCCAGGAGATTTCGTAGTCCACCGAGTCGAGGTTGAGGATGTGGGCCCTCACGCTGCCCTTGAAGCCCAGCGCCTCCAGGGCGCCCTCGAAGATGCCCACATGGTAGGCGGCCGGCTGCATGTCGCCGCGGTAGGCGATGATGCACCCGTTGGAGCCGGCGGGGCGGTGCTCCCGCTTGCCGTACGTCACCACGGTGCTGAAGGCCACCCGCGTCTGGGCGAAGAGCCGCTGCGGGTCTCCCTTGCCGAGGATGCCGAAGACGACCTGCCCCGGGCCCGTGGAGAAGCGCCGCACGCAGGCCTTGCCGCACGCGTTGAAGACCGCGTCCTGGGGGCCGAGCTTCCCCTCCAGCGCGTCCGCCGCGCCGTAGAGCAGCTGGAGGTAGTCCGTGGCGGGGTAGGTGCGCAGATCGCTGATGTCCCTGGCCAGCGTGCCGGTGCGTACCCGGCTCAGCGCCGCCGCGCCTCCCTGCTGCTCCACGAAGTCGAGCACCACCCTGAAGAAGAGGCCTCGTACGGCATCGGTGGGCTTGGTGAGGGCGATGCGCGCGGCGAGCTCGGTCTTGTTGGAGGGCATGGGGCGGATGATCCGGCAGCTTACCGTGCTCGCTCGACCCGTCGAGAAATCGGGACTCGGGGTAGGGGGCGTGTGCCCAACCCTACACCGCGTGTACGGAAGGAGCGATGACGCGGCGCGAGATGGCGGTGCCGGCAGCCTTCGCTTGACACCCCGGGCCCCTGCACGGAAAAGCCCGGATCGGGGCGTCGGCCCGCCCTCCCTTCCTCCCCCTGGCCGCTCCTGGGAGTTCGACCCGTGAAGCTCGCCACCCTGAACGACGGAACCCGCGACGGACGGCTCATCGTCGTCAAGCGGGACAACTCGGCCTACGCGCTCGCCACCAACGTGGCCCTCACGCTCCAGGCCGCGCTCGACAAGTGGGACGAGACGGAGCCCAAGCTGCGTGCGCTGGCCGAGGAGCTCGAGGCCGGCCGCGTGCAGAGCCGCCCCGTCGACGTGGGCGCGCTGCTCTCGCCGCTGCCCCGCGCCTACGAGTGGGTGGATGGCAGCGCCTACCTCAACCACGTCATCCTCGTGCGCAAGGCGCGCAACGCCGAGCCCCCGCCCACGATGAAGACGGATCCGCTCGTGTACCAGGGCGGCTCCGGCACCTTCCTCGCGCCCACGCAGGACCTGCCCATGGTGGACGAGACGTGGGGCATGGACTTCGAGTCCGAGGTGGCCGTCATCCTCGGGGACGTGCCGCTGGGCACCAAGGCCCAGGACGCGGGGAAGTACGTGAAGCTGGTGATGCTCTGCAACGACGTCACCCTGCGCAACCTCATCCCCAACGAGCTGGCCAAGGGCTTCGGCTTCTTCCAGGGCAAGCCCTCCAGCGCCTTCAGCCCCTTCGCCCTCACGCCGGACGAGCTCGGCTCCGCGTGGAGGGACGGCCGCGTCCACCTGCGCCTGCGCTCCACCCTCAACGGCCAGGTGGTGGGCGACACCGACGCCGGTCCGGAGATGCACTTCTCCTTCTTCGACCTCATCCAGCACATCTCCAAGACGCGCGCCTTCACCGCCGGCACCATCCTCGGCAGCGGTACCGTGTCCAACGCGGAGCGCGAGCGCGGCATCTCCTGCCTCGCCGAGCGCCGGATGATCGAGACCATCGAGAACGGTGGCCCCAAGACGCCCTTCATGAAGGTGGGGGACACCATCGACATCGAGATGTTCGGCCCCGATGGGAGCAGCCTCTTCGGGCGCATCTCGCAGAAGGTGGTCGCGCCGTGAAGCTGTACAACTACTGGCGCTCGTCGTGCTCGTGGCGGGTGCGCATCGCGCTCGACCTCAAGGGCCTGTCCTACGAGTACGTGCCGGTGCACCTGGTGAAGGACGGGGGCGAGCAGCACACCGACGCCTACCGCGCCCTCAACCCCATGCGCACCGTGCCCACGCTGGAGTTCACCGAGGGCGGTCAGGTGCGACACCTGTCCCAGTCGCTGGCCATCCTGGAGTTCCTGGAGGAGCGCCACCCCTCGCCCGCCCTGCTGCCGGCCGACCCGTATGCCCGTGCCCGCTGCCGGATGTTGGCGGAGATGGTGAACTCGGGCATCCAGCCCCTCCAGAACCTCTCCGTGCTGCAGCGCATCAAAGGGGAGCTGAAGGCCGACGACAAGGCGTGGAGCGCGTATTGGATCGACCGGGGCCTGGCGGCCTTCCAGACGGCCGTCCAGGAGACGGCGGGGACGTACTGCCTGGGCGACGCTGTGTCGTTCGCCGACATCTGCCTGGTGCCCCAACTCTACGGCGCCCGGCGTTTCGGGGTAGACCTCGGACCGTACGAGCTGCTCACCCGGATCGAGGCGGCGTGTGCCCGCCTTCCCGCCTTCCAGGCGGCTCACGCGGACCGGCAGCCGGACGCGGTGCCGGCCTGAACGGATGACGACGCAGGACCTGATTACGTTTCAAGAAGCATCAAGGAGTCGACGACATGGCAAAGCTCGAGTCGCTGGGCATCAAGGGGCTGGAGAGCGTCCACTGGTACGTGCATGACCTGGAGCGCAGCCGGCGCTTCTACGTGGAGGGGCTGGACTTCGCGGAGCAGGGTGTCTCCTCGCCGGAGCTGGAGCAGAAGGGCAAGCAGAAGTCCGCCGTCTTCCAGGCGGGTAACGTCGTGCTGGTGGTGAGCCAGCCGGTGGGGGAGGGCGGTCGCGCCTGGCGCTATCTGCGCAAGCACCCGGACGGGGTGGGCACGCTCAACTACCAGGTGGAGGACATCGAGAAGACCTACCGCCTGCTGGAGCAGCGCGGCGCCACCTTCATCACCGACATCGAGCGCCACACCGACGAGAAGGGCGGCAAGCTGGCGCAGTTCTCCATCACCACGCCCTTTGGTGACACCACCTTCCGCTTCATCCAGCGCGACGGCTACAAGGCCCTCTACCCGGGCTTCGTGCAGCACGAGCATCCGCGCGGCGGCAACAACCGCTACGGCTTCACGCACATCGACCACATCACGTCCAACTTCCAGACCATGCGGCCCATGCTCCTGTGGATGGAGCATGTGATGGGCTTCGAGAAGTTCTGGGAGATCCAGTTCCACACCGACGACGTGGCCTCCAAGCAGAAGCGCGAGCACGGCTCGGGTCTGCGCTCCGAGGTCATCTGGGATCCCGTCAGCCGGGTGAAGTTCGCCAACAACGAGCCCCTCAAGCCCTTCTTCAAGACCTCGCAGATCAACATCTTCAACGAGGACCACAAGGGCGATGGCGTGCAGCACCTGGCGCTGGTGGTGAAGGACATCCTGTCCTCGGTGAAGGCGATGCGCGAGAAGGCGGGCATCTCCTTCATGCCCACCCCGGGCACGTACTACGACGCGCTGCCCGAGCGCATCGAGCGGCTGGGCATCAAGAAGATCGACGAGGACATCGAGGTGCTGCGCGACCTGGAGGTGCTCATCGACGGTGGCGGCGAGCACAGCTACATGCTCCAGATCTTCATGAAGGACGCGGCATCGCTCTACAAGGATCCGCACGCGGGCCCGTTCTTCTACGAGATCATCCAGCGCAAGGGTGACCAGGGCTTCGGTGGCGGCAACTTCCGCGCGCTCTTCGAGAGCATCGAGCGCCAGCAGAAGACGGAAGGGCGGATCTAGGCCATGTTCGAGCGGCGCGTCGTGGGCAAGGTGCCCCGCAAGCACCACATCCAGCTCCGGGACGAGAAGGGCACCCTGATGTTCGAGGAGTGCCTGACCCGAGACGGCTTCGAGGGCCCGTACACCATCGCCTACCACCAGAAGGCTCCGCACACGCAGGGCCTGGGCGAGGTGAAGGGGGGCTGGGAGCCGCCCAAGGCCGTGCCGGAGCAGCGGCTGGCCAAGCGGCACTACAAGACGCAGGAGCTGCCACCCAAGGGCGGCGCGCCGCTGAACGCCCGGGTCCCGCTGCTGTTCAACGCGGACGTCACCCTGGGCGTGCTGCACCCGACCGAGGCGGACTCCGTCTACTTCACCAACGCGGACGCGGACGACCTCTTCTACATCCACCAGGGCAGTGGCGTGGTGCGCTCGGTGCTGGGCGACCTGCGCTTCGGCCCGGAGGACTACGTCTTCATCCCGCGTGGGCTGGTGCACCGCATCCTCCCGGACCCGGGCGTGCCGCAGTACTGGCTGTCCATGGAGTGCAAGGGCGGGGTCCACCTGCCGCGCCAGTGGCGCAACGACGTGGGCCAGCTGCGCATGGACGCGCCGTACAGCCACCGGGACTTCAAGGTGGTGGAGTTCACCGGGCCCCAGGACGAGGGGATTCGCGACCTGGTGGTGAAGCGGGGGGACCGCTTCCACGGCTTCGAGTACCAGCACTCACCGCTGGACGTGGTGGGGTGGGACGGGACGGTGTACCCGTGGGCCTTCCCCATCCTGAACTTCCAGCCGCGCGCGGGCCTGGTGCACCTGCCGCCCACGTGGCACGGGACATTCGCGACGCGCGGGGCGCTCATCTGCTCGTTCGTGCCGCGAATGGTGGACTTCCACCCCGAGGCGATTCCGTGCCCCTACCCGCACTCGTCGGTGGACTGCGACGAGTTCCTCTTCTACTGCCGGGGCAACTTCACCAGCCGGCGGGGAGTGGGGCCCGGGAGCGTGAGCTTCCACCCGATGGGCGTGGCGCACGGGCCGCACCCGGGCGCGTACGAGGGCAGCATCGGCCACCGCGAGACGAACGAGCTGGCGGTGATGCTGGACACGCTGCTCCCCCTGCACCCCACCGCCGCGGCGCTATCGGTGCAGGACCCGAACTACCAGAAGAGCTTCATTCCGTAGCTCACCCGGGTCGAGGGGCGGTGAGGGGCAGGGCCGACACGGTGGCCTCGGCCGGCCCCTCGCCCACCGCCAGCACGGTGCCCGGCTCCAGGTGGTCGCGGTGCACGTACCCCAGCGCCACCGTCTGTCCCTGGGAGGGCGAGCGCACCACGGTGGTCAACCAGCCCACCTTCTTGCCGTCCTTCTTCAGCTCGGTGCCGGGCGTGGCCTCGGTGGCCCCCAACAACAGGCCTGTCAGCTTCCGGTTCATGTGCCCCCGGAAGGTGGCCCGCGCGATGACCTCCTGCCCGATGTAGCACCCCTTGTTGTACGAGATGGCGTGCGTGAGGTTCGCCTCCAGCGGGATGGTGGTGTCCACCATGTCCTGTCCGAAGCGCGGCACCCCGGCCTCCACGCGCAGTACCTCCAGCGCCCGCCAGCCCAGCGGCTTGAGCCCGAAGGCGGCTCCCGCCGCGACCAGCACCTTCCACACCGCCTCCAGCCCGGTCCGGGGCACCAGCAACTCCACCCCATGCGGCTCCAACCGGGTGGCGCCCACCAGCAGCACCTCCTGGCCCGCCAGGGTGACGGCCCGGGTGGCGTCCTGGGGCAGGGGAGCGAACGGGCCACCCAGCACGGCGCTCAGCAGCTCGCTCGTCCGGGGTCCCAGCAGCCGCAGCACCCCCTGCTCGGCCGTGGCGTCGTGCAGCTCGGCGTCCTCGGAGATGAGGAATTTCTCCAGGAACTCCCGGACCTTGGCGCCCAGCCCGGGCTCCACGTCGAGGAGCAGGTCGCTCTCCCGCCGGAGAATGCGGGCATCGGCGACCATGGCGCCCTTCACCGTTATCATGGCGGCGTAGGTGGCGGCCCCAGCGGCCAACCCCTTCACTTCCTGGGTCACCATTCCATGCAGGAAGCTTGCGCGGTCCTCGCCCGTTATCCGCAGCGCTTCCCGATAGGTGGCATCATGGAGGGCCACCGCTTCCCGGGCTGCCCGGTACTCTTCGTCCCCATGCCCGTAATCGGCCACCACCTCCCGGCTCGTGACTTCCAGGAAATGGGCGCCTGCCTGCTCATGAAGAAAATGCAGAGACAGCGGTTCCATGTCCGTCGCTATATAGAGGCCCCGGAGTGAATGCCACGATGGATGTGAGACACCTGTCCGACTTCCTGGGCTTCTCCGCCGAGAAGCTCCAGAAGCACAACCTCTTCAAGTCCGAGCGCTTCTTCCTGGACGTGTACTGCCTCGCGGCGGGCCAGTCCCAGAAGCCCCACCGGCACGCGGCCTCGGACAAGGTGTACCTCGTCCTGGAGGGCCGCTGCCGCTTCCTCCTTGGCGCCGAGGAGGCCGTTCACGGCCCTGGCGCCGCCCTTTTCGCCCCCGCGGGCGTCGAGCACGGCGTCACCAATGACGGCCCCGACAACGCCCGCCTCCTCGTCCTGATGACCCCCCCTCCGGAGCACGTATGAGCAAGAAGGCCAATCCACCCCCTCCCGTCCCAGTCCGTGGTGCCGTGGCACTGCTCGTCCTGGGCGTCGCCGAGAGCGCGCTCTCCCTCTTCCAGTGGAGCCAGCTCCTCACCCTGCGCCGCGGTGGCACCACCGTCTGCGGCGTCTCCGAGCGCATCAACTGCGAGACGGTGTGGAACTCGGCCTTCGCCAGCACGGTGCATGAGGTGCTGCGCATGCCCGTGGCCGCGCTCGGCGTGGTGTGGGGCATCGTCGCGGTGGCGCTCTCCGCCCTCTACCTCGTGTGGCGGCGCAACGGGTACACCGTGCGGCCCGCCACCAACGGCCTGCGCCTGACGGCCGCCGCGGGTGTGGGCGCCAGCCTCGTCTTCGCCGCCGCGAGCGCGAGCTCCGGCGCGCTGTGCCCCACGTGTCTGGCCACCTATGCCCTCACGCTCTCCTTCGCGGTCGTGGCCTGGCGCGGCCTGCCCGGGCCCGTCATGCCCCAGACGGGTGAGTGGGGCCGTGCCCTCCAGTGGACGGGCGGCTTCGCCCTGGCCGGCTACCTGGCGCTGCTGATGCCCGGCCTCCAGACGCCCCACGCCTCCGCCGCCTCCGAGACCGTCGCCAAGATGGCCCCCGCGGAGGACCCGGCCTCGCTGGAGGCGTACCTGCGCGGCCTTCCCCCGACGGAGCAGCAGGCCCTCGCCAACGCGCTCGCGAAGTACCGTGAGGACTCGCCCCTGCCGGCCCTCGCTCCCGCGCGCCGCCGCCATGGGCCCGTGGACGCGCCGGTGAAGATGGTCGAGTGGACCGACAGCCGGTGCCCGCACTGCAAGTCCCTGGTGGAGGTACTCGCCCTCATGAAGAAGCGCCTGCCCGAGGGCAAGCTGTCGCTGGAGGCCCGCCAGTTCCCGCTCGACGCCGCCTGCAACCCGGCCATGCCCCCGCGCGCCTCCGATGGCACCGGCATCCGCTGCGTGGCCGCCAAGGGGCAGATCTGCCTCGAGGACGCCCCGGACTTCTGGGAGCTGCGCGAGCAGCTCTTCGAGGCCCAGGCCTCGCTTTCGCCCTCGAAGGTGATGGACATCCTCTCCTCCGGCTCCGTCTCGCGCTCGCAGCTCGAGGCGTGCATCGCCAGCCAGGAGACGACCCGCAAGCTGAACGAGGACGTGGAGTACGCGAAGCGGCACGACCTGCAGGGCACGCCACTGGTGGTCGTCAACGGCCGCGAGGCGATGGCCATGCCGTCCTTCCTCTACGCCCTCATCATGGCGGATGGGAACCCGGACGCGCCGGCCTTCAAGGTGCTGCCCGCGCCGAAGGCGCAGGCGATGCAGGCCCACGACCATCCGCACTGAGCAGGGGCGCCATGGGCAAGCGTGACAAGAAGCCCGAGGCGCCTGCCCCGGCGGCGCCCTTCCACAACCCCTTCGCCGCGCTCGGCGGCCTCAAGCGCGAGGCGCTGCCCCCCGGGCCGGCTCCCAAGCCGGTGAAGGCCGAGGAGCCCAAGGGCCCCGCGCGCGCCGTGGTGCGCATGGAGCGCAAGGGGCGTGGGGGCAAGGAAGTGACGGTGGTGGAGCAGCTCGGGCTGCCTGCCTCCGAGATGGAGAAGTGGCTGAAGGCCCTCAAGGGGAGCCTCGGCTGCGGCGGCACCGTGGAGGACGACACCCTGGTGCTCCAGGGCGATCAGCGCGAGCGCCTCCCCGGGCTGTTGGAGGCCCGCGGCGTGCGCCGCGTCACCGTGGGCTGATGCTCGACGTCCTCGTCGCGAGGCCGCGCTCTTGGTGGGATGTGTGTGGTCGGTGCCTCTCCGAGTCATTCGATGAGCGAGCACTACCCGCGAATCCGCATTCGCACTGAAGGCGGCCACCTGCTGATTCGCGAGGGGCTGAGCATCAACTTCTACATGCGCCGGTCCCACGCCGAGGTGGCACCCGCCGTGATGCGCTCCCTGGACGCGTACCTGCGAGCGATGGAGCCGCGAGCACTGGGCTTGTACGCGGCGGAGGGAGAGTGGCGGGAGCTCGACGACGAGGGCTGGGCTTCGACTCGACGCAGGATTCTCGACGGCACCAGTGCCATCGTTGACCTGCGGGACGCGTCGGGCAGTGAGAACAGGTACCGGGTCGAATACTACGGCAGGCCGCTCGATGCCCCCTCCTGGGGAGAGAGGCCGGGAATGGTGTGCGCCCTCTCATTCTGGTTGCCCACCGAGTACCTGGAGGAGCACGGCCCGGCTCGGCTGTGCGAGCTGGTGTTGGAGCTGGCGGACCCGCTGCCCTTCAGCTCGGGCCATGCTGGGCTGTCCTTCAACTGTGAGACGGACGTGGTGGGCGTGACGCAGGAGATTCGCCACCGAAGCTTCCGCTACCCGGGCCTGGACATCCCGAACTTGAGCCGCTTCTCGCGGTATCTCGGCACGCGGGTCCGTGGGCCCTCGTGGATGACCTTCCTGGGACAGCCCGTGCTGGGAGAGCTGGGCGGTGTGGGCGGGCTGCGCTCCCGCCTGCACTCGCCGGAGACCACCGTGCGGGAACTGGAGGGGGAGCGCGCCGTCGTGACCCTCGGCCCATGGCCGGAGGCGGGGGACACCGAGCAGGGCCAGGTGCTGCCCGCCTACCGCGAACTGGCGCGCGTCCTGGAGCCCTGGCTCTACCACCAGAAGCCCCTCTTCAACCCCCACTTCACCGCCGAGGACGTGCTCCGTTGGGAGCGCCGCTTCCTCGACTAGGGGCACGGACTACAGCGCCGCGATGACCGCGTCGGTGAACTCGCGCGTGGTGGCGCTGCCGGCCAGGTCGCCCGTGCGCGTCTTGCCCTCGCCGTGCACCTTGGACAGCGCGCCCTGGAACTTGCGCGCCTCGTCCCGCAGGTCCAACCAGTCCAGCATCATCACCGCCGACATCATCAGCGCCGTGGGGTTGGCCAGGCCCTTGCCCGCGATATCCGGCGCCGTGCCGTGCACCGCCTCGAACATCGCCGTGCGCTCGCCGATGTTGGCGCCCGGCACCAGGCCCAGGCCGCCCACCAGCCCCGCGCACAGGTCGCTGATGATGTCCCCGTACAGGTTCTCCATCACCAACACGTCGTAGCGGGTCGGGTCCTTCACCAGCTGCATGCACATGTTGTCGATGATGACCTCCTCGTACTGAATCTCCGGGTACTCCCGGCCCACCTTGCGGGTGCAGTCGAGGAAGAGGCCATCCGACAGCTTCATGATGTTGGCCTTGTGGACGCTCGTCACCTTCTTGCGCCCGTTCTTCTTGGCGTACTCGAAGGCGAAGCGGGCAATCCGCGTGGAGGCCTTCTCGGTGATGATCTTCAGCGACTCCACCACGCCCGGGACGATGATGTGCTCCAGGCCCGCGTAGAGCGACTCGGTGTTCTCGCGCACCACCACCAGGTCCACGTCGTCGTAGCGCGTCTTCACGCCCGGCACGCTCTTGACGGGGCGCAGCGAGGAGTACAGGTCCAGGCGCTTGCGCAGGCCCACGTTGGCCGAGGCCATGCCGCCGCCCACCACCGTGCCCGTGGGGCCCTTGAGCGCCACGCCGCTGCGCAGCACCGCCTCCACCGTCTCGTGGGGCAGGTTGGTGCCGTACTTGGCGATGACCTCGGTGCCCGCGTCCTTGAACTCGAACTCGAGGGGGGCCTTGAGTGCCTCGAGAACACGGATGGTGGCCGCCATCACCTCGGGGCCAATGCCGTCGCCATTGATGACCGTGACCGTACGCGTATTCGCCATGGTCCCGGCTTCAAGCACAAAAGCCAGGGTCCCGGAAGGAGGAAAACGCTCCGGGCACAGCCTGACTAATGCGTCGAGGGAGTCTGGATGGGAGGCGTGGAGGGCGGCTCCCTCGGGGCCGAGGGTTTGCGACCGCGGCGGCGCGGGGCGAGCGTGGCGTAGGGCCGGTAGAAGGACTCCCACAACGCGGCGCGGCGTCCGCGGGGCCGGGTGCGCAGCTCTCCCAGCGGGGCCTTGGTGAAGAAGGAGGCCACGAAGAGGTAGGCGAACAGGAGCACCAGCAGGAAGACGAACGCCATCACCGCCGCCCCATGGATGGGGCCGATGTGCGCGCGCTCCACGAATTCCTTGAAGCTCTCGGGCGCCCGGGGGTGGCTGTACACCTTGACGAACCAGGAGAGCGTCAGCACCAGCAGGATGGGCCCGTACGCGCGGTTGAGGCGGGTGGAGAGGGCGGAGAAGAGCGAGAGCTGGATCTGCGGTCGCTCCATGATGCTGGCCAGCTCGCGCAGGGCGTCCGGGTCCACCGGCTCGCGGCGCAGCATGGGGACCCAATAACCGTCCTCCAGCAGCCGCACCCGTCGCATCCACAGGTCGTAATAGCGGTAGCGGCGCGCCTCGATGAAGAGAAAGGAGAGCACCATGCCGATGCCCACCAGGAAGACGACGGACGAGGCCGCGGCGGAGAAGCCAAAGGAGACGACGGCCGCCGTGGTCGTCATGGACCAGTTGGTGCTGTTGTCCAGGCGCGACCGCCAGGTGTCCGAGCGACTGAGCTCGCCCCGGAAGAGTTGGGCCATGGACGCGTCCGAGAGCGGGAGGGCCTGGTACTCGTTCTTGTCGCGCTCGTTCCCATCGTTTGCCATCCCGTGGTTCCCCCGAGGAAAGACCGAAAGCCCCCCTGCCTGGCCCGCCGTGACTTACGCCCGAGGCAAGCCGTGCCCACCCTGTCACGGAGGAACCATGGCCATTCCCTTCCTCCGTGACACCCCGCCACCCGTGGATCCGGTGGCCGCGCTGCTCCGACTGCTGGAAGAAGAAGGGGAGCGCGTGGTGCGCCTGTGGTCCAAGCGCATCCGGGCCGAAACGTATGAACTGGACGTCCCCGGGCGCGACCTGCGGGCCCCCTTGCGCCGGTTGATCGACGAGCTCGTCCGCCTGCTCAGGGACCGGGGGGCCGACGCCCTGGTCCTCTGGCCGGAGGTAGTGCGCTCGCACGGGGCACGCCGGTACAACCAACGCTTCGAGGCGGAGGACCTGGCGCGCGAGTTCAAGGCGCTCGAGGAGGTGCTCCTCTACGTCTACGCCCGGCGCAACGGGGCCCTCGAGCCGGAGGTGGCCACCTTCATCGTGCAACTGGTGGGCGAGGCCCACGCCTCGGCCCAGGCCTCCTACGCGCGGGTGCTGAGGACGGAGGAGGTGCGCTTCCGCGAGGCGGCGGTGATGGAGTCGGTGCTGCACCACGTGGAGGTGGGCATCCTCCTGGCCGAGGTGGACGGGACGGTGTCCTTCGCCACGCCGCCGGTCAGCCGCCTCATCGGCGTGCCCATGCGCGCGGTGGTGGGCTCGCGCTCGCCGTCGTCGCTGGCGGCGGTGCTCTCGCAGGTCAATGCCCGCCAACCCAGTGGCGAGCCCTTCAAGGTCCCGGACATGCCCTTCATGCGGGCGCTGAAGGAGCGCGGCCCGGTGCGCGGGGTGATGGTGGTGGTGGAGCGGCCCGGCAGCGGCGAGGCCACCCTGGAGATGAGCGCCACGCCCGTGTGGGAGGAGGAGGGGGAGCTGGCCGGCGTCATCCAGACCTTCACCGACCGCACCGAGTCCGCCAACAAGACGAAGGCGCTGGTGAGCGCGCACGGCGAGCTGCGGCGCCTCCAGGGGCGGCTGTTGCAACGCACGCGCACCCAGGCACTGGGGCAGCTCGCGAGCGGCGCGGCGCACGCGCTCAACAACTTCCTCAACGTGCTGCGGTTGCGGATCACCCTGCTGCGGCGCGAGTTCAAGCCCGAGCACCTGGACGCGCTGGACAAGACGGTGGGGCAGGTGGGCGAGCTGGTGGCGCGGCTGCAGGAGTTCAACGTGCAGCGCACCGAGGAGCAGGTCGCGGACGTGCAGGTGGACGTCACGGTGCGCGAGGCGCTGGAGCTGGCGCGGGCCGAGCTGGAGCAGCGCGAACACCCGGTGACGGTGGAGCAGCACCTGGGCAACCCGGGGGCGGTGCGGGCCGACGCGGGCTTCTTCCGCGAGCTGGTGGTGAACCTGTTGCTGGCCGAGAAGGAGCGGCTGGGCGAGGACGGCGGGCGGGTGCGGCTGGAGACGCGGGCGGAGGCGGACGGGTGGGTGATGCTGCGCGTGGAGGACGCCGGGACACCGTACGAGGCGGAGGAGATGACGCGCCTGTTCGATCCGCTCAACCGCGGGGCGGGGGCGCCGCAGCTCTCGCTGCTGCTGGCGGTGGCGCGCAACCAGGTGCAGCGCTGGGGCGGCGAGCTGACGGTGGAGAACATGCCCGGGGGTGACGGGACGGCCTTCGTGGTGCGGCTGCCGCTGGCGCGCTCCTCGGAGGAGGCGGCGCAGCGGGCGGAGGCGGCCCGGACGGCGTTGGCCATGAGCCCACGGCGCTTCCAGCAGACGCGCCGGGTGCTGGTGGTGGACGACGACCCGGACAACGCGCGGATGATGGCGGAGGTGCTCAGCGAGGAGGGCTACGACGTGACGGTGGCCCACTGCGGCGAGGCGGCGCTGAAGCTGTGGGAGGAGCGCCGCTACGACGCCGCCCTGCTGGACGCGGTGATGCCGGACCTGTCCGGGTGGGAGGTGGCGCGCGAGCTGCGCAAGCGCTCGCCGCAAGCGCTGCTGGCGATGGTGACGGGCATGGACGTGCGCGGGCAGAACCGCGCCAGCCTCGCCATGGTGGATGCCGTGTTCCGCAAGCCCATCGACGTGGGCGCGCTGGACGACTTCCTCAGTCAGTCGGAGTCGCCCTCCGCGGGCGGTGGCGGTGGTGGGGCTGGCTCCAGCGGGACGGGCTCTCCTCCCGTGTCCCACTGAGAGACGCCGGGCCAGTCTCGCTCCCAACACCGGGAGTGGAATGCCGGGAATGGATTTCTCCAGTCGCCTGACGGCACCGCGCGGATGTGGCTACAGTGGGGCTCGAGTTCGTGCCAGTTCGCGAGGGGAACACATGCACGTCAGCGAAGAGAGGGCCATGTGGCCGATGGTCCCGCCCGGGTCGGACGAGGACCTGGAATCGAGGCTGGCGATGGCCTCCCCGTCGGACGCGGCGCGAGGCATGTTCCTCCGGGCCACCGTGGAGGCCGTGCGCTCCCTGGGCGATGAGGAGCTGGTGCGGCGCTGCATGGCGGTGGGCGGCGAGGAGAAGGTCGTGGACTTCTTCGTGTACCCCATCGCCACCAACCTGCGGATGGTGTTCGCCGCGGCGCGGATGCTGGAGGGCCGGTACGGAAGTCTCGAGGCGGCGCTCCGGCAGCTCGGGCGTCGGGCGGCGGAGAGCTTCCTGACCTCCACGGCGGGCCTGGCGCTCCAGTTCCTGTCCCGGGGTGACGCGAAGCGTCTGGTGGGCAACCTGCCCTCCACCTATCGCGCCTCGGTGACCTTCGGGATGCGCTCGGTGGTGTGGACGGGGGCGACGAGCGGTCGCCTCACCATGCGGCGCGAGTTCATGCCCTATCCCTTCCACGAAGGGCTGCTGCTGGGCGTGCTGGAGAAGTCCCAGGTGAAGGGCGTCCAGGTGCGTGGCCACCAGCTCTCGATCCTGGAGAGCGACTACGACATCTCCTGGGAGGCGTGACGTGGCCCTCGCCGCCGCCATCTTCGACCTCGATGGGACCCTGGTCGACAACATGCGCTTCCACGTCCAGGCGTGGGTGGCCCTGTCGCGCGGCCTCGGCATCGAGGCCCCTCCGGAGCGCTTCGAGCGGGAGTTCAACGGCAGGCGCAACGAGGAGATTCTTCCCGCGCTGCTCGGCCGCCCCGTGCCTCCCGAGGAGCTGGCCCTCCTGGCCGAGCGCAAGGAGTCCCACTACCGGGAGCTCTACGCGCCGCACCTGACCCCGCTGCGTGGTGCGCGCGAGCTCCTCTCGCGACTGAGTGGGGCCGGTGTCCGGCTCGCGGTGGCCTCGGCCGCGCCGCGCGCCAACCGTGCCTTCGTGCTCGATGGGCTGGCGCTGCGCCCGCTGTTCTCCCACGTCGTCGGGGCCGAGGACGTGACGCGAGGCAAGCCCGCGCCGGACCTCTTCCTCGCCGCCGCGCGGGCGCTCGCCGTGGAGCCCACCTCGTGCGTCGTCTTCGAGGACGCGGTGAATGGCGTCCTCGCGGCGCGTGCGGCGGGGATGCTCGCCGTGGGTGTCACCACCCTGACACCCGCCGAGGTGCTGCGCGAGGCCGGGGCCCACTGGGTCATCGATGACTTCGCCACCCTGCCGGAGGCCCTCGAGCGGGCCCTCTTTGGTGGAGCTGTTTGAATGCCGTCCCACGGAAATCTTGAATAGTGTTGATAGCGTCGCAGCGTTGAAAGCTTTCACAAACACGGCCACAGCCGTGTGCCGCGGGTGCAATCCAACACCCCTGGTGGATGTCCGGGGGTGTATTTCCCCTCTCTCCGCGTGACGTGGTGCGGCACCTGCCAGGGGAGCTGACAGGCGAGCTTGGAAGAATTAAGATAGGGATTGCTCAGCCGGGCTATTCCTACCAAGGCGAGCACGCGGGGCCGTGAGTAATGGCGGACCCTCCGGTGGGTAAAGCCAGACACCCGCCACGGGAATCACGGCGGAGGCCGAGGTAGAAAGGGTCAGGGGAATGAGCATCGCAGCAACCGCATGGAGCGTGGTACCGCAGCTCGACGCCCAGCAGTGGGGCCTGGAAGCCCCAGAGGCGTCCCACGCGTGGGTCCGGGCCATGGCCCTGGCGACCACGGAGGACCTCGCGCGTGGGTTGTTCTCCCAGAGCGTGCTGAAGGCGCTCCGGGCGCTCGGGGACGAGGAGCTGGCGAGGCGCAGCGCCCGGGCGTGCGGCCAGGAGCGCTTCGAGGACTTCTTCCACTACCCCATCCGGGTGCTCCTCCAGATGCTGTCCACGGCGATGCCGGGGCTGGCGGAGCGTCATGGGGACGCCGAGCAGGCCCTGTGGCTGCTGGGCCACTGCGCGGCCATGGACTTCCTGGAGTCCGAGTCGGGGAGGACCCTCCAGGTGCTGGTGCGCGGGGAGCCCAAGCGGCTGGTGAACAACCTGCCCTGGGCCTACCAGGTGGCGGTGACGGGGGACCGCTCCGTGAAGTGGCTGGGCCCGCAGTGTTGCCGCCTCATCATGCGGCGCGACTTCCTCCCCGCGGCCTTCCACGAGGGCATGCTGGTGGCGATGCTCGAGCGGTTGAACGCGTGCAAGGTGAAGGTGGTCGGTCGTCAAACCGGTCGACTCGACAGCGAGTACGACATTTCCTGGCAGTGAGCCCGACCATGCTACCGCGCGACTCCGGAGTCCCACTGGACAGGCAACCCGAGGCCCGGAGTGTGTGGAGGGAGGCATCCATGAGTGCTGGAGACGTCGGAAGTGGACGTGCGCCAGACGCATGGGCGCAAGAGCTGACGCGGCGGCAGGCCCTGGCGACGCCCGCGGACACCCTGCGCGGCATGTTCCTGCGAGGCACCCTGGAGGCCATCCGAGAGCTCGGAAACGAGGCGCTCGTCAAGCGCTGCCGCGAGGCCTGCGCGCACGAGAACTTCGTGGAGCTCTTCAACTACCCGGTCCAGCTCCAGCTTCAAATCATGGCCGTCGCGCTCGAGGCGCTGGCCGTGAAGCATGGGAGCTGTGAGGAGGCCCTGCGTCTGCTGGGGCGCAAGGCCTTGAGTGATTTCCTGGCCTCCAAGGCGGGCAAGATGCTGCTGGTGGTCAGTGGCGGCGAGGTGTCGCGGCTGCTGAACAACGCCCCCACGGGCTACCGGGTGTCGACGAGCTACGGCGAGCACACGCTGCGGTGGGTGGGGCCGACGAGCTGCCAGTGGACGATGAAGCGGCAGTTCATGCCCCACCCGTTCGAGGAGGGCGTGCTGGCGGCGCTGCTGGAGAACACGCGCGCCCGGAACGTGAGGGTTGTCGGGCGCCAGACGGGCGCGCTCGATAGCGAGTACGACATCTCCTGGGAGTGAGCGGGGTGGACCCCATTTCCCTGGAGTCCCTCCGCCGCAAGGTGGAAGCCGGCGAGACCCTGAGTGACGCGGAGCTGGACGCGCTCCGCTCCGCGGCCCAGGGCGCACCGGGCCCCACGTTGCGGCTCGCCGTGGCGCATGCGCTGGTGAACGCGGGCGCGGAGCGCGAGGCCCTGCCACTGATGGAGGCCCTGCGGCGCGATTTTCCCCGGGACGTGCAGGTGCGGCTGGGGCTGGCGCGGGCGCTGCTCGGGCTGGAGCGCCCGGGTGACGCGGAGGCCGTGCTGCGCGAGGCGCTCGCCCTCAACCCCGGAGATCCCGAGGCCCTCAAGGTGCTCGCGGTGCTGGCCCTGCGGCGGGGCGAGCACGGCCGGGCCCAGGCCTATGTGAAGGAGGCCCTGGAGAGAGATCCCTTCGACGAGGAGGCGCGGCTCCTCAAGGAGGAACTGGAGGCCGTGGAGGTGCCGCCTCCGCCCTCGCCCCGTCCCCAGGCGCTGCGCCCCGAGTTCACCGCCGCGCTGCTCGCCGCGCTCCACCGGGCCGGGGTGGCGTGCCGGCGGCAGGGAAGCGCCCTGTTGGTGAAGCTCGTCTCGGGCGAGGTGGGGCGGGTGGACGTGGCCTCGCTCTACGCCGCCTACCGGGACGGAGCGCAGGAGCTGGGCCCGTACGTGGAGGGACTGGTGGGGCAGCTCCAGGGCCTGTCCGGGACCGGGGTGGACGTGCGCTCGCTGGAGCCGCGGCTGCGTCCGGTGCTGCGGCCCGCCGGCTTCGAGACGCAGGCGATGGGGGCGCTCCACCGGCCAGGGCCCGCGGGGCTGGAGGTCTTCTACGTGCTGGAGGACGCGGAGCTGCTGCGCTACCTGCCGGCGGCGGCGCTCGGGCCCGCGGGGCTCTCCGCCGACACGGTGGACGCGAGGGCGTGGCGCAACCTGGAGGCGCACCCCGCGCCGGTGAGGCCGGTGGTGCTCGACGAGGGGCAGGTGGTGCTGGCGGAGACCTTCAGTGGCCTGTGGGCGGTGGCGGGGGGCGATGGGTACGACGGCGCCCGGCTCCTCACGCGGGAGCAGCGCGAGCGGCTCGTGTTGCACGCGGGGGAGGAGCCGCTGCGCGTGCACCTGGGCCGACGGGAGCTCGCGCTGGTGTGCCGCGAATCGGACGGGCCCGCGTGTGACTCCCTGGCTCGGCTGGGCCCCGCCCCGGACGGAATCCCCGGTCTCTTCCGACTCGACGCCAGCGGCCTCAGCCGGCTGTAGCCGCGGGGGGCAGCACGTCCACCACGTTCACCTCGCGGAAACCCACCGAGAGGAACAGCGCGCGCAGCGAGTTCTCCGCCGAGCGCCGGGCCTTCTCCTTCAGGCGGGCATCGCCCTTCACCTCGCGCTCGAAGGCCTCGCGGGCCTTCTCCAGCAGCAGGGTCGTCTGGGCGCTGTCCAGGTTGGAGCCGATGATCTCCGTCTCTCCCGGCTTGAGCTCCACCTTCACCTCCAGCGGGGGCAGGGCCACGTCCACGCGGGTGCCCTGGACGCGCAGCGAGGACCCGTCGAGCCGACCGAAGTCATACCCGAGGTGCACGTCGGCGAAGACGATGGCCCGGCCGCGTGGCGTGTGAATCGAGTAGGCCGCCCAGTTCACCACGTCCTTCCAGAGCGAGTTGGTGGCCTGGGGCTCGGGGGAGAACTCGACCTTCTTGTAGAGGGAGACGTCGAGCGTCTCCAGGCGGGCGACCTCGCGCACGCGGGTGACGAGCGCGGGCGTGTCCGGCAGGGCCAGCGGCTTGGGACGCAGCAGGAGGAAGGCCCCCACGGCCCCGGCGACCAGGGCGACGAAGAGGAACGACACCCGAAGGAGGAGGCTCACCATGGGCCGCCATTCTAGCCATTGTGGGGTAGGGTTCGCCGCGCCATGAGCCTGCTGTCCCTCCGGGATGAAGAAATCCAGTCCCTCGGTGAGCGGGGGTGGTTCACCCGCGTCTCCTTCCTCGGGGAGGAGGAGGCCCGGGTCATCCACGCCGAGGCGAAGGCCCGCGTCGAGGCTGGCCAGTTGCGTCCCGCGGGCATCCGCCGGGGCGCGGATCACACGCTGGACCGTGCCACCCGTGGGGACTTCATCACCTGGGTGACGTCCGAGGAGGAGGGCTCGGGCATCCGCCGGCTGCGGGACGCCTACGCCGCGCTCGGGGAGACGTTGTCGGCCGAGGCTTACCTCGGGCTCGGACGCTTCGATCTTCAGCTCGCCTGGTACCCTGGCGACGGGGCGCTGTACGCGCGCCACGTCGATGCCTTCCCGGGCCAGTCCAACCGGCGCGTCACCGCCATCTACTACCTCAACCCGGACTGGGTACCCGCCCACGGGGGCCTGCTGCGCCTCTACCCCGAGGGCGGACCGGTGGAAGTGGAGCCCACGCTCGACAGGCTCGTGGTGTTCCTCAGCGAGCGCATCGAGCACGAGGTGCTGCCCTCGCACGCGCCCCGGCTCGCGCTCACCGCGTGGTTCTACGGGCGGAGCGCGGGGTAGGGCTCACGTCAGCAGCGCGGGCTCGAGCTCCACCTTCATCCATCCGGGTTTGCGCGCGTCGAAGGAGCGGTAGGCCTCGATGGCGCTCGTCAGCGGCTGCACGTGCGAGAGGATCTCCCGGGGCTCCACCGCGCCCGTGCGCACCAGCTCCACCAGGTGGGGGATGTACTTGCGGTGAGGGCAGTTGCCCATGTTGAGGGTCAGGTTCTTGTTCATCGCCTGCCCGATGGGAAACGTGCGCATCGTCTGCGGGTACACGCCGATGATGGACAGCGTGCCCGCCTTGGCCAGTGCGTCCACCGCCCAGATGAGGGCCTGGGCCGGCGCGTCACCGGGTACCCAGTTGTCACCGTCCGGGTTCGTCTTCGGCGCCACCTCCTTCAGCTCGCGCTTGAACTCGGCCCTCTCCTTGCGCGCCGTCTTCGCCGCCGGCCCGTGGTGCGCGTGCACCGAGTCCACGCCCACCGCGTCGATGGCCCGGTCCACGCCGATGCCGCCCGTGAGCCGGAGGATGACCTCCACCGGGTCCTCTTCCTCGAAGTTGATGACCTCGGCGCCCTGTACCCGCGCCGCCTCCAGCCGTTCCGGAACGCAGTCGATGGCGAAGATGCGCCCCGCGTCCATCAGCTTCGCGCTCAAGATGGCGAACTGACCCACCGAGCCGCAGCCGAACACGGCCACCGTGTCCCCGGGCGTGATCTCCGCGATGTCCGCCCCGTAGTAGCCGGTGGGGAAGATGTCCGAGAGCAGGATGGCCTGCTCGGACATCTTCCCCAGCCCCACGTTGGCGAAGGGGATGCGGGCCCGCTCCGCCTGGAGTCCATGGAAGGGCCCGCTCAGCTCCGGACCGCCGAAGAAGGCCGTGCCCGCGCGCTTGCCGTTGGGGTTGGCCACGTCGCACTGGGCGTAATAGCCCGAGCGGCAGTAGGAGCACGTGCCGCAGGCGATGGTGGACGGAATCACCACCCGGTCCCCCACGCGCAGGTTGCGCACATCCCTGCCCACCGCCTCCACCACGCCCACGCCCTCGTGCCCGAGGATGGTGCCCGGCCTCATCCCCGGGAAGGTGCCGCGCACCATGTGCAGGTCCGTGCCACAGATGGCGCTCGCCGTCAGTCTGACGATGGCGTCGGTGTCCATCTGGATCTCCGGCTCCGGTACGTCCTCGAGCCGGATGTCCCCAATCCCATGAAAGACGACTGCCTTCATTGCCGCTCCTTCCCCGCGCGGGTCGTCAAAGCCCCTCGCTAGGGGTGGGCACGCGCTCCGTCCGGTGCCAGACGGAGGCGCTTCCTCTGATGGAGGGCGGGCGGTGGAGCTAGCGGCTGACGTGCAGGGTGAGGCGCTTGCCGAAGACACGGCGGAAGAAGAGCGATTCGCGCTCCACCGTCCACAACTCCAGGTCCACCGGCTGGCGCGACTTGAGGTGCAGCGACACCGCCTCGCGACCGTTGACGGCCCGCAGCTCCTTCACCGGCTGATGGTGGCTGCTGTCCAGCGCGTTCGCCACCCGCAGCAGCGTGGCCAGCTTGCGCACCAGGCGCGCCTCATGGGCGCTCAGCCCCTGCATGCCGGAGTGGTTCAGCTCCGGCGGGCTGCGTTGGTGGTAGCGAGCCACGCGCGCCACCAGCTCGCGCTCCCGGTCCGCCAGCCCGGGGATGTCCCCGTTGTGGATGAGGTAGTAGGTGTGTTTGTGGTGGCGCTCGTAGCTGACGGCGTTGCCGATGTCGTGCAGCAGCGCCGCCGTCTCCAGGTACGGCCGGCTCGAGAGCGGCAACTGGTGCAGCGCGGCCAGCTCGTCGAAGAGGGTGAGGGACAGCGAGGCCACCTGCCGCGCGTGCTTCTCGTCGAAGAGCAGCCGCCGCCCCATGGCCACCGCCGCGTCCGCCAGCGAGGGGTCCTCGCGCGTCTCGTCCTGCCGGTACATCAGGTCCACCAGCAGGCCGTCGCGCAGGCCCCGGTTGACGGCGGTGACGGTCTCCACCCCCAGGTGCTTCGTCACCCGCTCCAGGATGGCGGCGCCCGCGACGATGATGTCCGCGCGCCTCGGGTCGAAGCGCTTGCGCCGCCGCTCCGGCGTCAGCTCCGCCAACGTCTCCACGGCCTGGGTGAGCTGACGCACGGAGGCGTGCGCGGTGCCCTCGCTGGCCGCGTAGCCCACCACCGCGCTGATGGTGCCGGAGGAGCCCAGCGCCACCCGCGGCATGCCCGAGGGGCGCTCCGGAATGGCCTTGCGCAGCTGCTCCTCCACATAGCTGCGCATCAGCCGCAGTTGCTTGGGCGTCACCTTCCCGGAGGCGTCGAACATCTCCGTCAGCCGCACCGAGCCCAGCGCCAGGCTCCACAGGTCATCTGGCCGCTCGCCCGTGGCGATGGCCACCTCCGTGGAGCCTCCGCCGATATCCACCAGCAGCGAGCGCGTGCCCGGCGGCTTGCGGTGCAGCACCCCCAGGCAGATGAGGCGCGCCTCCTCCTTGCCGCTCACCACCTCCAGGTTCAGCCCCGCCTCGTCGCGCACCCGCTGGACGATTTCCTCGCGGTTCTTCGCGTCGCGCATGGCGCTGGTGGCCACCGCTCGCACCCGGGCCTTGTGCCGCCGGCACAGCGCCGCGTAGCGCCTCAGCGTGGAGAGGAGACGATCCGCCGTCTCCTCGGACATCATCCCGCTGACGAAGACACCCTCCCCGGGGCGGATGGGGTCTCGTTCCTGGTGCAGGGTCTCCAGCGCCCCATCGGCGTCGGGCCGGGCCAGCTCCAGGCGGACGGCATTGGTGCCCACGTCGATGGCGGCGAGCACGGGCTGTAGGATGGTGGTAGGCATGGTCGAGAAGTCGGCAATGTAGCCGGCCGGAGGGGGGACCGCGCTGCCGGGCGCGCCCTTCTTGATTATTAGAGTTCCGTGACAGCTCCGTGACGTGACGTGGCTGACCTCCTGCCAGAGTCTCCGCCCGTGGAATTCAACGACCCGCAGCTCTTCATCAACCGTGAGCTGTCCTGGCTCGCCTTCAACGAGCGGGTCCTGGCGGATGCCTACAACCGCGAGCTTCCTCTCTACGAGCGGCTGAAGTTCTACGCCATCGCCTGCTCCAACCTGGACGAGTTCTTCATGGTCCGCGTGGCGGGCCTGAAGCAGCAGCTCGCCAGCGGTGTGGCCGAGACGGCGGCGGATCGCATGCTCCCGGCCGAGCAGCTCGCCGCCATCAGTGAGCGCGTGCACCGGCTGGTGGACGCCTCCTCCCGCCTCTGGGAGGAGGAGCTGTGGCCCGGGTTGGTGGCCGCGGGGGTGTCCATCCTCACGCGGGACAAGCTGACGGCCGAGCAGAAGGCGGCCGCGTGCGCCCACTTCGCCGCCTCCGTCTTCCCAGCCCTCACCCCGCTGGCGGTGGACCCGGGGCACCCCTTCCCCCACCTGCGCAACAAGTCCCTCAACGTGGCGGTGCTGCTGCGGCGCGAGGGGCCCAAGCGTCGGCGCAACATGCGAGGCACCTCCTCGCTGGCCGTGGTGCAGGTGCCCAGCGTGTTGCGCCGGCTGGTGCCGCTGCCGACGGAGAAGGGGCTGGCCTTCCTGCTGCTGGGCGAGCTCATCTCCCTGTGCGCGGGGGACCTCTTCCCCGGCTACGTGGTGGAGCACGCCACCGTCTTCCGCGTGACGCGCAACTGGGACCTCAACGTGGACGAGGAGGAGAGCGAGGATCTGCTCTCCACCATCCAGGAGGAGCTGCGCCGCCGGGACCGGGGCGCCGCGGTGCGCCTGGAGCTGGACGCGGTGGCCAGCCCTCAAATCGAGGCCCTGCTCACCGCCGCCCTGAAGCTGGAGCCCGCGGACGTGTACCGGCAGCGGGCGCCCCTCCAGCCCTCGGACCTGATGGCGCTGCTGGATGCGGACCCGCGGCCGGAGCTGCGCGTGGAGTCCTTCGTGCCCGCGGTGCCTCCGGTGCTGCGCGACGTGGAGTCCCTCCTGGACGTCGTCGCCGAGCGGGATGTCCTCCTGCACCACCCCTACGAGTCCTTCGACCCGGTGGTGCGCTTCCTGGAGGAGGCCGCCGAGGACCCCGACGTCCTGGCCATCAAGCAGACGCTGTACCGCACCAGTGGGGACAGCCCCATCGCCCGGGCGCTGTCACGCGCGGTGGAGAACGGCAAGCAGGTGGCGGTGCTGGTGGAGATCAAGGCCCGCCTGGACGAGGCCAACAACATCGCCTGGGCACGGAAGATGGAGGAGAGCGGGGTGCACGTCGTCTACGGCCTCATCGGCCTGAAGACGCACGCCAAGGTGGCGCTGGTGGTGCGCCGCGAGGGCAACGGCATCCGCCGCTACGTGCACCTGGGCACGGGCAACTACAACCCCCACACCGCGCGCCTGTACACGGACCTGTCCCTCTTCACCTCGCGCGAGGAGATCGCCGACGACGTCAGCGCCCTCTTCAACATGCTCACCGGCTTCGCGGTGGCCCCGCAGTGGAAGCGGCTCGTCGTGGCGCCCATGGGCCTCCAGGAGAAGGTGCTCGCGCTCATCCAGCGCGAGGCGGACAAGGCCCGGCGCGGCGAGCCCGCGCGCATCCTGGCGAAGATGAACTCGCTGGTGGACCCCACCGTCATCCGCGCCCTCTACGCGGCGAGCCAGGCGGGGGTGGAGGTGGACCTGCTGGTGCGCGGCATCTGCTGCCTGCGGCCGGGCGTGCCGGGGGTGAGCGAGCGCATCCGCGTGACGAGCGTGGTGGACCGCTTCCTGGAGCACAGCCGGGTGTTCGCCTTCGGGGCGGGGCCGACCCCGGAGGTGTGGATGAGCAGCGCGGACTGGATGCCGCGCAACTTCCTGCGCCGCGTCGAGGTGATGTTCCCCACGGAGGACCCGGCCATCCGCCAGCGGCTGCTGGACGAGGTGCTGGGCGTGGCGCTGCGGGACAACGTGAAGGCGCGGCGGCTGCGGGTGGACGGCACCTATGTGCCGGTGAGCCCGGAGGGGACGCTGGTGCGCAGCCAGGGCGTGCTGATGGAGATGGCCCGGCGCACCCACCAGCCGGACCTCAAGCCCCTCGAGGTGCTGCGCCACGCCACCGCCCCGGACGCTCCGCCCTTGCGCCAGGTGCCCCAGGCCACCGGTTGACGCCTGGTGCGCGCTTCACTTCTGGA
>NZ_DASVWK010000617.1:0-14001 GCF_036389735.1 Archangium sp.
ATGTTCCCCCCGGGTGACTTCGCCCGCCTCCTCTGGACGCTCCAGCGCGCCACCGTCCTCACCGCCGCCTCGGGGGACCTCGGGCGCACGATGGCCATGCTGCTCGGGCGCGACCCGGGCGTCGAGGTCATCCCCAACGCCGTGGACACCACCCTCTTCCACCCCGGCCCGGCGGACCCCGCGCTGCGCGAGCGCCTCGGCATCCAACCCGGTGAGCTCGTGCTCGGCTTCTCTGGAGAGCTGCGCCACAAGAAGGGCGTCCCCTTCCTCCTGTCCGCCCTCACCGAGGTGCGCAAGGTGCGGCCCGCCTGTCTCCTCGTCATCGGCGAGGTGCGCGCCCGAGACCTGGAGCTCCTCTCCTCCTTTCGCGCCGAGCACCCCGAGGACGCCGCGCGCATCCTCGTGTCCGGCCGGCTCGACGCCCCCGAGGACGTGGCCGCCCACCTGCGCCTCTGTGACGTCTACCTCCAGCCCTCGCTCTGGGATGGCATGCCCAACGCGATGCTCGAGGCCATGGCCTGTGCCCGCGTGGTCATCGCCAGCGACGCGGGCGGCATCCCCGAGGCCCTCGAGCACGAGCGCAACGGCTTCCTCGTCCCCAAGGCGCTCCTCAACCACCTGGGGCAGGCGGTCCTCGACGTGCTGAGCCTCCCCGAGGAGCGAAGGGCCGCCCTGGGCGCCGCGGCCCGCGCCCGCATCGAGGAGCGCTTTCAGGCCCGGGCCGAGGCCGAGGTGCTCCAGCGGGTGCTCTCCCGCGCCATCCCGAAGGCCTCCTCGTAGGCCACCACCAGGGCCTCCTGCGCCCGCGCCCAGGTGAAGTCCCGCTCGATGCGGGCCCGCGCCTGCCGTGCCATCCGGGGGCCGAGCGCCGGGTCCGCCCTCAACGCGCGCACCCCCTCGGCGATGGCCTTCGGCGAGCCCGGGCGGACGAGCAGCGCGTGCACTCCATGTTCCGCCGCCACGCGCACCACCGGCAGGTCGCTCGCCACCACCGGCGTGCCCGAGGCCATCGCCTCCAGCAGCTTCAGCGGGCAGCACCCCTGGACTAGGTTCCGGTCGTTGGGCGGCAGCGGCACCAGCACCACGTCACAGGCATGGTGGAGCCTCGCCAGCTCCGCCTGCGGCAGCGGCTCCAGCAGTTCCACCGCGCCCGCGGCCACCAGCTCCCCGCACAGGTCGAGCAGCTCGCGGCGCTGCCGCCGGCGCGTGGGCCCCACCAGCGTGAGGAGCACTGGCACGTCCCGGCGCAGCAGGCGGCAGGCCTCGATGGCGTGGTGGACGCCCTGCCAGGAGGTCATCGTCCCGCTGTAGAGCAGGCGCACCGGCCGCTCCTCCCAGGGACGTGGCGCCTGGAAGGAGAAGAGCCCGGTGTCCACCCCGTTGGGGATGACCCGGATGCGTCCCGGCGCCGCCCCACGCGACACCAGGTGCTCCGCCGTCACCGCGCTCGGGGTGAGGAGGAGGTCCGCCCGCGCCAGACAGTAGTCCTCCTGCGCCACCAGCTTGCGCAGCAGCTCCTCGTCCTCGGCGACCGCCGGCGCGTGGTACTTCAGCTCGATGGAGGGCAGGCCGTTCACCTCGAACACCAGGCGGTCGGTGAGCGCCTCCTTGCGCCGGGCGATGGGGTAGCCCTCGAAGATGGAGCGCACGTGCACCACGGAGGCCCGGTCCCTGCCCTGCCACCACGCCGCGAGCCGCGTGCGGAAGCTCATGGCCTGCTGGATGAGATCCGCCCCCTCGACGCGCAGGGGATGGAAGCGGACGCCCTCCGGGGGCGGCTCCACCCCCTCCCCCTCGAGGGCCAGCAGGTCCACCTCGCCAAAGGCCCGCCCGAGCGCCTCGGTGAAGGCGCGGATGTGGACCGCCGCTCCCTTGGGCGCGGGGAAGCGGTCGAAGGACGCGTAGACGATTCCAGGGGAGGACACGGCCCCCCCAGTATCCCGCGTCGGGTGCGCGGCACCAAACCCCTGAGTGATTGACCCACGGGAAGGTGGGCTCCTACCATCCACCCTCCTCTCCTTATCAAAGGGCGCCAGACCTTGGCCGTCGACGTCAAACGCTTCCGCGAGGAACTCGTCCACAGCACCCGCACCTCCTGCACCCAGTTGCTCGAGGACCTGCGCTTCCTGCGCGACCTGGATGCCAACAAGGAGAAGCTGCAGGCCCGGACGTCCAAAGTGGGCTGGAGCTCCCTGGCCCTCGCGGGCATCCTGACGTTCACCGGGCTCATCCTGCTCATGCCGATCCCGGCCGCCGTGAGCATCGGCGCCTTCGTGCTCCACTCCCGCCACAAGCGGCTCAACCTGGAGAACCGGCGCTACGAGCTGGTCTCCCGGGTGGTGGAGCTGCTCAAGGCCGACATCTCCCCCTCCGAGCCGGTACAGCTTCGGATCGACCTGCGCCCGGAGACGCACGACAAGAAGCTGCGGGGCGAGAGCAAGACCCGGACCGGCTGGGACGTGAAGCATTACATCGATCCGTGGCTCACCGTGGAGGGCCGGCTGCTGGACGGGACGCACTTCCGCCTGGACATGACCGAGCGCATCGACGTGCGCAGCCGGTGGAAGAAGACCTCCCGGGGCAAGACCAAGCACAAGAGCAAGCGGCTCGCCGACTCGCTCCTCCGGGTGCGGCTCCGGGTGAAGCCCGAGCGCTACCAGCACCTCGCACGGCTCGGGCCCCGAGCGAAGGGTGCGTTGCAGCTCCCCCCTGGCACCCGGGTCAAGGGGCTCGACGTCAAGGAGGATCGCGTCGAGCTGGCGGTGCTCCTGGACTCGCCGTGGACTCCCACCGCGGAGGTCCCGCCTCCCCAGCTGAAGAAGGCCCCCATGAAGACCCTGGTGAACAGGGCCCCGGTGAACACGGCCCAGGTGGACGGCTCCCGCGTGGTGGCGATGTCGTTCTTGAGCCTCTACCAGGTCCTCAACCTCTCGCGCGCCATCGACAAGAAGGCCGCGCACTCGCCCACGAGCTGAGCCCCGCGGGCCCTCCAGGAATCCAGAACCGCATGTCCCCTCGCCACCAGTTGTTCGGAGCCTGCCAGGAGAGAGCCGGCTTTCTCTTCACGCATGACTGTCCCCGAAGCGCCACCCAGTCGTGCACCCGGTGCGCCAAGTCCATCTGCCACGAGCACAGCCGCTCCGTGGAGGAGGAGGTGCTCTGCATCGAGTGCGCCAGGACGGCGGCGCCCACGGAGCCCAGCGGCGACGACCCCTACTTCTATTCCAGCTACTACTACCGGAACTACGGCTTCTACGGGCATGGCGCCTGGGGCTCCCAGGACCTCCACGACCCCAACGACTTCACCGAGGCCGATGGAGAGGCGCTGCGTGCCGACCGTCCCGGGGACTTCGAGGAGGACATGAGCGGGAGCTGAGCCATGAGGGGAGAACGCTGGCTCCTCTACGCGCTCGGCGGAGGGATGGGGCACCTCACGCGAGCCGTGGCCCTCGGTCGCGCGGCGCGCCAGCGCGGCCACCAGGTGGAGGTGGTGACGAACAGCGCCTTCGCTGCCGGGCTGGCGCTCGAAGCGGAGCTGGGCGAGGGGCGCGTCCACCGGCTCGGTCCCGAGCTCGACAAGCACGCCGTGCGCGCGGCCTTCGAGCGGCTCCTCGCCCAGGCGGGCCCCGACGTGCTCGTGGTGGACACCTTCCCACGGGGACTCGGCGGAGAACTCGCACCGCTCCTCCCGGAGTTGAAGATCCGCAAGGTGCTCGTCCACCGAGACCTCCATCCGGACTACGTGGAGCGCTTCGGGCTCGCGCGCTTCGTCGAGGCCTATGACCGGCTCATCGTCCCCGGAGAGCCCGCCCCGCTCGCCCACCACCCGCGCGCCGTGAGTACGCCGCCGTGGCTCGTGCGCGAGGCCGGGGAGCTGCTCGACGTCACCTCCGCGCGCCAGGAGCTGCGGGTGAGCGAGACGTCAGCGCCCGTGGTGGCTGTCCTGGCCTGTGGCCAGCCCGAAGAGGTGGAGGAATACGTCGGGCTCGCGGCGATGCTCCAGCGGGAACTCGGCACGCGCGCCGCCGTCCGGTTGCTGGCCCCGTGTGCCCTCGCGTCCGTCCCCGCCCCCGTCACCTGGCTGCGGCCCTGGCCCGCCCTCGCGCTGATGCGAGGCATCGACGTGCTCGTCGGAGCGGGCGGCTACAACACCGTCCAGGAGGCGCGCGCCACGGGGACCCCCCTGGTGGCCTTCGCCCGGCCGCGGCTCTACGACCGGCAGGCGCTGCGGCTCCACTCCTCCGAGCGGGTCTCCACCTTCGAGGAGGCCCTCGCCCACGTGAGCGCGCTCCTCTCCTCCAGGGCCGGGACGCACCGCGAAGAGGTTGCGCCCGCTTACGTCAACGGTGCCCAGGAGGCGGTGCGGCTCATCGAGGAGACACGCTCCGTCAACGCTCGAAGATGACCTGCCCGCCCACCACCGTCAGCATCACCCTGGCGTCGCGGATCGTCTCCGGCGGCACGCGGGTCAGGTCCCGGTCGATGAGCACGAGGTCGGCCAGCCGACCCGACTCCAGGGTGCCCTTCTCCCCCTCCTCATAGGAGGCGTAGGCGCCCGCGGCCGTGTAGGCCCGCAGCGCGTCCTCCACGCCGATGCGCTGCTCGGGCACCCAGCCCCCGGGGTTCCGGTCATCCAGCGTCCGCCGGGTGACCGCCGCGTAGATGCCCTCCAGCGGGGTGGGCGGGGCCACGAACCAGTCGCTTCCGAAGGCCACCGTCGCCCCCGCGTCCAGCAGCGAGCGGAAGGCATAGGTCGTCTTCGACCGCTCGGGGCCGATGACCCGATCCGCCCAGCGGCCGTCATCAATGGCGTGGTAGGGCTGCATGCTCGCGATGACCCGCTGCGCGGCGAAGCGCGGCACGTCCTCCGGCGCGATGTGCTGCGCGTGCTCGATGCGGAAGCGCCGGTCGCGCGGTCCGTTCTCCTCCGCGACCCGCTTGAAGAGGTCGAGCTGGAGCCGGATGGCGCGATCCCCAATGGCGTGGACCGCCACGTGGAGGCCCGCCTTGTCCGCGCCCGAGGTCCATCGGTAGAGGTCCTCGGAGGTGTTGACGAGCAGCCCCGTGTCCTGCGGGGCGTCGGTGAAGGGCGCGAGGAAGGCCGCGGTGTGCGAGCCGAGCGAGCCATCCACGTACCCCTTGAGGGCCCCGATGCGCAGCCACGTGTCGCCCCGGCCCCGCGCCGCCACGGTGTCGCGCAGGCGCTCCCAGGTGTCGAGCGGGACGGCGGCGTAGATGCGCGTGCGCAACCGGCCGGACTGGTGCGCCCGCTCGAAGACGTCCAGCTCCTCCCAGGTGCCCATGTGTTGCACCGAGGTGACGCCCTGCTCGGCCACGTAGCGCATGGCGGCCTCCAGCGCCCGGTCCCGCAGCTCCGCCGAGGGCGGGGTCACCACGCGGTCCACGAGCGCCTGGGCATTGTCCTTGAGGATTCCGGTGGGCTCGCCGCCCGGACCCCGGACGATGGAGCCGCCGGCCACCTCCGGTGTCACGGCCGTCACGCCCGCTGCCCGGAGCGCCGCGCCGTTGGCCAGGCTCATGTGTCCATCCAGGCGGTTGACCCACACCGGGTGGTCCGGCGTCACCGCGTCAATCCACTCGCGGCGCGGCAGCTCGCCGCCCCACAGCTCGTGGTCCCAGTCCCCGCCGGTAATCCATGTCCCCTTGGGCACGGTGGCGGAGAAGGCCTTGATCCGGGCGATGAACTCGGCCGGCGTCCTCGCGTCGCGGAGCTGCACGGAGGCGAGCCGGAAGCCACCGTCGACGAAGTGCACGTGCGCATCGTTGAAGCCGGGGACGAGCAGCCGCCCCTTCGCGTCGATGACACGCGTGCTGGGGCCCAGATGCCGCTCCACCTCGGCACGCGAGCCCACGGCGACGAGCCGCTCGCCGCGCGTGGCCACGGCCTCGGCCCAGGGCTGGCGCGGGTTCCCCGTCCACACGCGGGCATTGAGGATGGCCAGGGTGGCCGGAGCCTCGGCCTCCGCGGACGGCGCCGTCCGAGGAGCCATCGCACAACCCACCAGGCAGAGGGTGAGGAGCACCCCCACCATCGAGCGCATCGTCGGCATCTCCAGCTCCTCGGGTATCAATGAATGAGGTGGTACACCTGCTCCAGAATCGCCGCGCACAAGAGCCCGCCGTAGGTGCCCAGCACGTAGCCGGCCACCGCCAGCATCACGCCTACTGGAGCGAGCGCCGGGTGGAAGGCCGCCGCCACGATCGACGCCGAGGCCGCCCCGCCCACGTTGGCCTGGGAGCCCACCGCGGCGAAGAAGATGGGCGCCCGCAGCAGCCGCCGCGTCCCCAGGATGAAGGCCGCGTGTACCGCCATCCACACCACGCCCACCGCCACCATCGCGGGCGCGTCCAGCAGCCGCCGGAAGTCGGCCTTGGCGCCAATGGTCATCACCAGCACGTAGAGGAAGAGCGCGCCGATGCGGCTCGCCCCGGCCCCCTCCAGCCGGCGCATCGGGGTGAACGACAGCGCCACGCCCACCGTGGTCACCAGGATGACCACCCAGGTGAAGCCCGTGATGATGGTGCCGATGTTCGGCAACTGCTTCGCCACCCACGTGCACACCACCGTGGAGCCCAGGCCAATGGTGAGGATCCACACCAGATCCATCAGGCTCGCCGGCCGCAGCACCGAGGCCTGGAAGCGCTCCACCTGCTCGCGCACCACGTCGATGGCCCGCCGGTCCGCGCCCATGCGGGCATCCATCTCGCGCTCCCGGCCCGCGAAGTAGAGCAGCACCGCCGTCCACATGTTCGACACGCCCACGTCCACCACCACCATCATGCTCAGCGTGCTGTCACTCGCCCCGATGCTCTGCCCGATGGCCACGAAGTTGGCGCTGCCGCCAATCCACGAGCCGCTGAGCGCCGCCAGCCCCTTCCAGGCCTGATCCCCGAGATCGGCCGGCATCAGGTGGCCCAGCAGCAGGTACGCGAGCGGCCCGCCCACGATGATGCCCGCCGTCCCCGCCAGGAAGAGCAACACGGCGCCGCGCCCCAGCCGAGAGATCGCCGGCAGGTCCATCGACAGCACCTGGAGCACCAGGCTCGCCGGCAGCAGGTACGCCGACACGAAGCCGTAGAGCTCGGACTGCGTGGGGATGAGGCCCGTGTTCGACAGCAGCGTGGGCACGAAATAGACGAGCACCAGGATGGGCAACACCCTGAAGACGCGTGCCCCCACGGGGTGCTGCTCGGCGAGGAACAGCAGCGACAGCACGGTGAGCAGCACCGTGAGCACCGCCATGGGGTTCTGGATGAGCGGCTGCGTCATGGAAAGGGCTGAGGCTCCACGCCAAGCCCGTGCCCGTCACCCAGCAGGATGCGCCCGTCCACCACGGGGTGCCCGCGGAAGGGGTCCGCCGAGATGAGCAGGTTGCCGTCCAGGTCCAGCCAGTCCACCAGGGGCCCCAGTTGCGCCGCCGCCGCGATGCCCAGCGACGTCTCCACCATGCACCCCAGCATCACCTTCAGCCCGCAGGAGCGCGCCGTCTCGATGAGGCGCAGCGCCTCGCGGATGCCGCCGCACTTCTGGAGCTTGACGTTGATGCCGTGGTAGCCCTCGGCCAGCTTCGGCACGTCCGCCGCCATCATCACCGCCTCGTCCGCCACCAGCGGCAGCGGCGAGCGCTGACGCAGCCACTTCGCCCCCTCCACGTCCGCGGCCGGCAGGGGCTGCTCCACCAGCTCCACGCCCTGCGTCGCCATCCACTCGATGTGCTTCAGCGCCTCCTCCGGGCTCCAGGCCTCGTTGGCATCCACCCGCAGCGTCTTCGGGGTAGCGGACCTCACCGCGCCGAACATCTCGCGCACCGACTGGGCGCCGAGCTTGATCTTCAGGCTGGGGTACGGTGCCGCCTCGCGCACCTTCTGGGCCATCGTCTCCGGGTCGTCGATGCCGATGGAGAACGACGTCACGGGCATCCGCGCCGGATCCAACCCCAGCATGCGGTGGAGCGGAGCCCCGAGGCGCTTGCCGGCCAGGTCATACAGCGCGATGTCCAGCGCCGCCTTCGCCGCGGAGTTGCCCGACAGGGCCGCCTCGATGCGCTCGGAGAGGACGCGGAAGTGCCGCGGATCCCCGTCCAGCACCGGCGCGAGCTTCTCGAGGGCCTCGGTGACGGTCTCGGCGGACTCGCCATAGCGCACGTTGGGGGCGGCCTCGCCCCGGCCCACCAGCTCCCCGTCATGCACTTCGACGAGCACGTTGCGCTTCGAGGTACTGGTGCCTCGCGAGATGGTCCAGGCGTGGCGGAGGGGCAACTCGACGGTTCGGACTTTCAGGGACAGTGGCATGTGGGGGGCCTCTCTGGGCCCGCCATTACCACAGGCCGGGGGGCCGCGAAGCCTGTTCCTCTCCCACCGAAAACGTGGAGTCCGGACGGCAGGCATGGACGGCCCCGGGGACTTCCATAGACTGTGCGCATGCGTCCCCTGCTCTTCGTCCTCGCCCTCCTGGCCATGCCGGGTTGCGGCCATGCCGCCGGCCAGCCCCGAAGCGCCCCGCCCCCAGCGGCCGGGGAGATGCGCGCACTGCTCGCCGAGCTCATCGCCGTGGACACCTCCAACCCGCCGGGCAACGAGGCCGCCGCCGCCCAGGTGGCCGCGCGCTGGCTGCGCGAGGCCGGCATCGAGTCCCAGCTCGCCGAGCCCGCCCCCGGACGCGCCCACCTCCTCGCGCGGCTGAAGGGTACCGGTGCCGGACGTCCCGTGCTGGTGCTCGCCCACCTGGACACGGTCCCCGCCCGGCGCGAGGAGTGGGCCTCCGACCCGTGGGTACTCACCGAGCGCGAGGGCCTCCTCTACGGGCGGGGCGTCCAGGACAACAAGGGCATGGTCGCGGCCAGCGTGCTGGCGCTGCGGCGGCTGAAGCGCGAGGGGGTGAAGCTCTCGCGCGACGTGGTGCTGGTGCTGAGCGCGGACGAGGAGGTGGGCTCCTCCGGCCACGGCATCGAGTGGCTGCTGGAGCACCACCCCGAGCTGCGCGAGACGGAACTCGCCATCAACGAGGGCGGCCTCACCGAGCTGACCGCGGACCGGAGCCGGGTGCGCTTCGTCAACCTCCAGGCGGCGGAGCGGGTGTCGCGCAACGTGGTGCTGCGAGCCACCGGGCCGGGCGGACACTCCTCGGTGCCTCCGGCCGCGCCCAACCCGATGGTGCGGCTGGCGGCGGCGGTGGCGCGCGTCGGGGCCCTCACCTTCCCTACCCGGCTCACCCCCGTCACCCGGCTGAACGTGGAGGGCCGCGTGAAGGTGACGGAGGGCGAGCTGGGCGAGGCCCTGAAGCGACTCGCGGCCTCGCCGGACAACCCGCCCCAGGAGGCGGTGGACGCCATCGCCCGGCTGGAGCCGGCCCTGGCCGCCGTGCTGCGCACCACCTGCGTGCCCACCGTCTTCCACGCCGGCACGCGGCCCAACGTCATCCCCGCAACCGCCGAGGCCACCGTCAACTGCCGGCTGCTCCCGGACGAGGACATCCAGTCCTTCCGCGCCCGGCTCGTCGCGGCGGTGAACGACAGCGACATCCAGGTGGAGCTGAACATGACGCCGCCGGACTCGCCCGCCTCGTCGGTGGGCGATAACGCGATGTTCCGGGCCGCCACGGCCGCCGCCGCCAAGGTGTGGCCGGGCGCCCCCGTCTTCCCGCGCATGTCCACCGGCACCACCGAGTCCACCGCGCTGCGTCGGGCGGGCATCCATGCCTATGGCATCGACCTCTTCGCCCTCACGCCGGACGACGCCCGCACGGCCCATGCCCCCAACGAGCGCATCCCCGTGGCCTCGCTCCAACCGGGCGCCGAATTCGTCTATCAACTCCTACGGGGGCTGACGAAGTGAGCCCCTGGACCCCTCCCCCGACAGCACCCGAGCAAGCCCCATGAAGACCCTGACGAACACACGTCTCCCGCTGTATCTGGTCGTGCTGGCTTCGACGTTGACGGCCTGTGCGTGGAGAGCACGGCCCACCCCCACGGAGGACGGTCCGGTGGCGAAAATCTGGAGGAAGAGCGCCCAGGCGCGTGACTTCGAGCGCTTCACCCGCCAGGGCACCGCCCTCAACCCCGAGGGGGCACTCGAGCTCGACGCGGCCTCGGCCCTCACCACGGCGGACCCCTTCCCCTCCCACACGCCGCCCGAGGCGGGGACGCCGGTGGCCGCTGGTAGCTATGTCTTCGGCAGCGCCCGCTCGGAGGAGCACGCCCTGGCTGGCGGCTTCAACAACGTGGTGCCTTCCTTCGACGTCCTCACCCCGCCCGGGACGTGGGTGCGGCTGACGCTCGCCGCGCGCGTGGAGGGCCAGTGGACGAAGGACTACGACTTCGGCGTCTGGGCCTTCGACCAGGGCACCGTGGTGCGCCACAGCAGGGACCGCCAGGAGGACGAGCAGGGCCGCGTCTTCACCGACACCCTCTCCCTGAAGAAGAAGGCGGACGCGCTGCGGATGACGGTGTGGCTCTTCTCCTCCAAGCCCGGCGTGAGCCCGCGCGTGCGCGCGCTGACGGCGGCGATGACGGACACCGGCCGCACGCCCTCGGAGGACGCCTCGGACAAGCGCGCCTGGGGGAAGGTGCTGGACGTGCCCGGCCGCTCGCAGATGCTCTATCCCCCGGATGGCGGCGCCTGGTGCTCGCCCACTTCGACCTCCATGGTGCTCGCGTACTGGGGCAAGCAACTGGGCCGGAACGATCTCGTGGTGCCGGTGCCCGTGGCGGCCGAGCACACCTACGACAAGGTGTACCAGGGCACCGGCAACTGGCCCTTCAACACCGCCTATGCCTCCGCGATCGGAGACGGAGCCCTGCACGGCCTGGTGGCGCGCTTCGACTCGTTCTCGCAGGTGGAGCGGCTCATCGCCGAGGGCATCCCGGTCAGCATCAGCATCGCCTTCGAGAAGGACGGGCTGACGGGCGCGCCCATGTCCCGCTCGGACGGGCACCTCATCGTGGTGAAGGGCTTCTCGCCGGAGGGGGACGTCATCTGCAACGACCCCGCCTTCCCGAGCGATGAGACGGTGCACGTGACGTACAAGCGCGAGGAGCTGCTCAAGGCGTGGAACCACTCGCGCCGCTCGGCCTATGTGCTGTGGCCCGCGGGCACCGCCCTGCCTCAGGACGCGTTCACCTTCGTGCAGTGAGGCGCTAAAGGGGGGCTGGCGATGTTCGCCAGCCCACGGGCGTTCTGACCCGCGTTCCAGGGTTTCCCCGGATGTCCGTGCAGGGGCTCATACTCCTCCCAGTGGTGTGCATCCACGCTGGGGGAACACATGAAGCGCCGCGAGTCCGATCACAGGTGGTTCAATCCAGGAGTCCACGCGAGGCCGTACGCCCTGGCGCTGTTCGTCCTGATGCTGTGGCCCACCACCGGTTGCGGGCCCGTGGAGGACTCCACCGAGCCGCCAGCCTCCGGAACCGTGGAACAGGAGGTCGTCGCCGACAACGGCCTGGCCACCAACGGGCTGGCCTTCAACGGCCTGGCCACCAACGGCCTTGCCACCAACGGCCTGTCCAGCAGTGCCTTCGCTTCCTGGTTCCGGTCCAACCCGGCGATGGCCGAGCAGGTGATGGGCTACGTCGTCCGCTGCGCCGTCCCCTCCGGACAGACGCGCACCTACAAGGACTCCACCACCGGCCGCACGTATACGTGGACGGGAAGCCTGGGGCTGACGCCAGCGTGGGCCAGCGGCACGCCCGCCACCGAGACCGAGCAGCAGCTCGTCTCCGCGTGTCTGGCCGCCCACGCCAACAAGTACGGCGTGAGCGTCCCCATCTCCGTGCTGGGCCGCAACGCGAATGGGGCCGCCATTCCCTACACCACCGATGAGCTGAACACGTTCCCCAAGCGCGAAGGCTGCTTCTTCGGCAACCTCTTCCGCGACCAGGGCATCTACGTCGGCAGCGAGGGAAACCTGCTCGGCGCCAGCCAGAGCAGCGTGCGGGCCTGCTCGCTCGCCAACAACTCGGGAGGCGTGCGCACCCCGTGCGCACCGCTCCAGTACGCCGGACACTGCTCCGCCTCGTGCACGCTGGACAGCTCGGGGCTGTACTACGCGTCCTGCACCTACGGGGGCATCACCTACCGACCCCTGACGACGCGGCTGCGCGACCAGGAAATCTACACGTGCGGTGACGGGACCTGTCAGCGCACCGAGTCGTGTGGGACGTCCAACCAGTACAACAACTGCGGGTTGGATTGCGGCACCTGCCGCTGAGCCTCCTCCGGGGGTGCTACTCCTTCAGCTCCACGCTGTGGGCCTGCACCATCCGCCAGCGCCCGTCCCGCCAGAGGGCCACGTCCGTGAAGGCGCCGATGCTGAGCACGGTGGTGCCGTCCTCCAGGCGCACCCGTGCCCGCTGCGTGCCAGTGAGGATCCCCACCTCCCCGTAGACGCGCGTCCGCACCCCCTCGCCCTCCACCGACAGGAGGGTGCCTGGAATGGCCGCCACGCTGGCGATGAACGCCTCGCGCTCCACCGGCGGGCTGCCGGGCACGTGCAGCACGAAGTCCTCGGCGAGGATGCGCCGTAACGCGTCGGCGTCCTTGGCCTCGAGGGCCTCGAACATGTCCTTCTCCAGTTGGAGCAGTCGGGCCTCGTCGGGTGGGTGCATGGAGGCTTCTCGCGGGAGGTGGGTACAGGCCAGGAGTGGGAGGGCCAGCAGGAGCAGGCGGTCCATGGAGGCCCAGCCTGCCACAAAGAAGAAAGGGGCTGCCCCCCTCGCGGAGGACAGCCCCTGGACTTCAGGCGACGAAGGCGTGGACTACTTCACGGCCTTCACGCGCTGGCGCTTCTCGGTGTGGTGGCCCTCGGCGGGAGCCTCGGCCTCGGCCGCGGGCACCGCGGCCACCGCCGGCTTGCCGATGCCGTACTTCTCCAGCACCTGCCGCTCCACTTCCTTGGACACCTCCGCGTGGTCGCGCAGGTAGTCCTTCGCGTTCTCGCGGCCCTGGCCGATGCGCTCTCCCTTGAAGGAGAACCAGCTGCCGCTCTTCTCGACGATGCCGTCGTTGGACGCCAGGTCGATGAGGTCGCCCTCACGCGAGATGCCCGAGCCGTACATGATGTCGAACTCGACCTCCTTGAACGGAGGCGCCACCTTGTTCTTCACCACCTTCACGCGGGTGCGGCTGCCCACCACGTTGTCGCCATTCTTGATGGCGCCCACGCGGCGGATGTCCAGGCGCTGCGACGCGTAGAACTTCAGCGCGTTACCGCCCGTGGTCGTCTCGGGGTTGCCGAACATCACGCCAATCTTCATGCGGATCTGATTGATGAAGATGACGCACGTCTGGCTCTTGCTGATGGTGCCCGTGAGCTTGCGCAGCGCCTGGCTCATCAGGCGGGCCTGCACGCCCATGTGCGCATCGCCCATCTCGCCCTCGAGCTCGGCCTTCGGCACCAGCGCCGCCACCGAGTCCACCACCAGCACGTCGATGGCGCCCGAGCGCACCAGCATCTCGGCGATTTCCAACCCCTGCTCGCCCGTGTCCGGCTGGCTCAGCAGCAGGTCATCGGTGCGCACGCCCAGCTTGCGCGCGTAGCCGATGTCCATCGCGTGCTCGGCATCGATGTAGCCCGCCACGCCGCCGCGCTTCTGCGCCTCGGCCACGATGTGGAGGCTGAGGGTCGTCTTACCGGAGGACTCCGGCCCGTAGATCTCCACGATACGACCCCGGGGCACACCGCCGACGCCCAAAGCGATGTCGAGCGAGATGCTTCCCGTCGAAATGGCCTGAACATCCCGGACCAGCGGCTCCTCGTTTCCGAGCCGCATGATGGACCCCTTACCGAACTGGCGCTCCACGGTGGACATCGCCAGTTCGATCGCCTTCTCCTTCTCTGGATTCACGGCCATTTCGTCTTGCTCCTTGCGTATGCGGCGAGCCACCCCGGCTCACCTGAACTCACGTTTAGTACGCGATGGGAAAACCCTAGTCCATCCGTCTGACATGACCCAGAACGTTCAGCGTCGTGTCCGCACGAGCAGC
>NZ_DASVWK010000618.1:0-1612 GCF_036389735.1 Archangium sp.
GGAGGCGCTTTGCGCGTATCTGGCCCAGCTGGACGATGCAACGCTCGCCAAACGCGTCTCCACCGCCGAGCAGGTCATCCGCCTCATGGGCATCACCTTCCGGGTCTATGGCGAGGATGGCGGCTCCATCGACCGCCACTGGCCCTACGACCTGATCCCCCGCATCCTGCCCCTGCCCGAATGGCGGCGCATCGAGGACGGGCTCAAGCAGCGCGTCCTGGCGCTCAACCTGTTCATCGACGACGTCTACCACGACCAGCGCGCCTTCGCGGACGGCGTCATCCCGCGCGACCTGCTCGCCACCTCCAGGAACTTCCGTCCCGAATGCATGGGCGTCTCGCCGCCCCACGGCGTTTGGGCGCACATCTGCGGCTCGGACCTCGTGCGCGACCGCGACGGCACCGTCTACGTGCTCGAGGACAACCTCCGCGTCCCCTCGGGCGTGAGCTACATGCTGGAAAACCGCAAGGTCACCAAGCGCAGCTTTCCCGAGCTCTTCCGTCAGGCCCGGATCCTGCCGGTGGATGACTACCCGCTGCAGCTTTATGCCATGCTGGCGAGCGTCAGCCCGCGACCCGGCGATCAGCCTCGGATCGTTGTCCTCACCCCCGGCATCTACAACTCGGCCTATTACGAGCACAGCTACCTCGCCCAGCGCATGGGGGTGGAGCTCGTCACCGCCGCCGACCTTTTCGTGGACGACGACGACCGGGTGCAGATGCGGACCATCTCGGGGCCCCGCCGCGTGGACGTGATCTACCGCCGCATCGACGACCTTTTCCTCGACCCCGAGGCCTTCCTGCCGGACTCCATGCTGGGCGTGCCCGGCCTCATGCGCGCCTGGCGGGCCGGCCACGTCGCCCTGGTGAACGCCCCCGGCGCGGGCGTGGCCGACGACAAGGTGGTCTACACCTACGTCCCCGCGCTCATCCGCTACTACCTCGACGCCGAGCCCATCCTCCCCAACGTCCCAAGCTTCCGCTGCGTGGACGCCCGCGAGAGGGACCACGTCCTCGCCAACATGGACAAGCTGGTGGTGAAGGCCGCCAACGAATCCGGCGGCTACGGCCTGATCGTCGGCCCCCACGCCACGCCGGCCCAGCGCGACGCCTTCGCCGAAGCCGTCCGCCACGACCCGCGGAACTACATGGCCCAGCCGATGCTCACCCTTTCCACCGTGCCCACGATCGTCGGCACCCGCGTGGCCCCCCGCCACGTGGACCTCCGCCCCTTTGTCCTGTCCGGGGAACGCATCGAGGTCACGGCGGGCGGCCTCACCCGCGTGGCCCTCGTCGAGGGCTCAACCGTGGTGAACTCCAGCCAGGGCGGGGGAAGCAAGGACACCTGGGTCGTCGATCTGGAAAGGCGGAGCGCCTGATGCTGTCCCGGGTCGCCGAGAACATCTATTGGATGGCCCGCCACCTCGAGCGCGCCGAAAACACCGCCCGCCTGGTCAGCGTCTGTACGGATACACGGCTCGACCACCCGGAGCCTGCCGAGCTCATCTGGGAAACAGTCCTGCGCATCACCGGAACGCTCGCCGACTTCGAAGCACGGGGCTTCAGTCGCACAGAGCAGGAGGTAACCGACTTCCTCCTCAGCGACCGGCAGA
>NZ_DASVWK010000619.1:0-8240 GCF_036389735.1 Archangium sp.
ACGTGGTGGGTCTGGAGGGCGATCCCGCCCGCTTCACCGCCCGGGTGAGCACCGTGGACTCCACGCCCACGGTGCCGACGCGGGCCCGGGCCCTGCTCTACGGCCCTCCGCCCGACGCCGAGGCCGCGCTGGTGCTGCTGGGCACCCCGGGGCGCTACGTGGCCCTCGTCCACAACGGGGCCGGTGCGCCGCTGCGGCTCGAGTGGGCCCTGGGCGAGCGACGCGGCACCATGCTCGGCCACGCTGCGGCCTCGGGCCCCGCGGACCTCGAGCTGGAGGTGAACGACCAGGGCGACCTGGTGGCCTCCGTGGGCCGTGGCCCGGACAAGCGGACGATCGCCGAGCCGCTCCGCCTGGGAGTGGACTGGCAGAAGCAGTTCGGTGAGGTGCCCGTGCCCGCCTTCGGCTGTATCGAGGGCTCCTGTCAGGCGGAGAACCTTTCCTACCAGGCCAAACGCCTCCCCACGTCGGCCCCCACGGCCCAGCCCGTCGCGGCCGTACGAGAGGAGCCGGCCCCTCCCAAGCGGCCCGCCCCGAAGCCGGCCCCTCCGCCCAGGGGCAAGCGCTCGAAGTAGCGCGGGCTCGCCCTGCATGTGGATGTGGCCTCGTCGGAGGCTTTGAATTATCCCTGTGCGCTCCATGCGCACCTTCCACCGTCGTGGCTTCACCGCGCTTCTCCTCTCCGCCAGCCTCCTGGCGGGTTGTGCCCACACCTCCTCCCCCACCGAGGTGCTCGACCGGGCCGCCACGGCGGCCCAGAAGGGCACCAGCGAGGCCCGGACACTCGCGCTCGCCGGCTTCCACTCATGGCTGGTGACGGGGGACCCGGCCGCGGCCCAGGGGCGCTTCGACGAGGCCCTCACCAAGGACCCCGCCGACCCCTTCGCCCTCTACGGCCAGCACCTGCTCGCGCGCCGCGCCGCCCAGCCCCGCCGGGCGCTCGACGCCGCGCTCGCCGTGGCCACCCGCGCGCCGCGCCATCCGCTCGCGGTGCCCTCCGCCCGCTACGTCCTGGACCTGGTGGGCTCCTCGCCCGCGCTGGACGACGTCATCCTCAGCGGCACCCAGGCCGCGCTCGATGCGGGCGCCACCGGAGAGGCCGCCCAGCTGCTGCGCGCCGTCCACGTGGCCATCCTCGGCATGAGGGAGGACCGGGCCGCCCAGGCCCGCGTGCTCAAGGACATGGGCGCGGCGGACACGGCCACCTTGTTGGGGCCCTTCTCGCCCTGGCACCTGCTCGCCTTCGACGACACCACCCCGCCAGAGAAGGACGGCTCGCTGGCGGGCCCCTTCACCGGCCCCTTTGGCCAGCTCGTGCCGCGCACCCTGCGCGCCCCCGACAGCCGGCTGGACGTGGCGGGCGAGCCGGCCACGGGCGACATCTACCTGCTGGCCGTGGACGCGGAGGTGCCCGAGGACGGCATCTACGTGGCGCGTTCCGTCAGCGCCTCCTCGCACAAGGTGATGCTGGATGGCTCGCCCCTCATGGAGCGCCGCGCCTTCACCCGCGCCGCCCCCACGGTGGCCACGCGTCCCGTGCGGCTCGCGGCGGGCCGGCACCGCCTCTTCATCAAGCTGCTGAAGGACCAGCGGGCCGCCAACGTGTCCTTCGCGCTGGCGCGCGCGGATGGACGTCCCTCGGGCATCCGCTACACCCCGGCCAGTGGTCCAGCGCCCGCCTCGTGGGGCTCGGCTCCGAAGGAGGCCGAGGCGGAGCTCGTCTATCCCGGTGCGGAGGACCTGGCCGCCACGCTCGCCAAGGAGGCGGGCCCCCTGCTGGCGGACTTCCTCGCGGTGCGGGACGGGATGGGGAGAGACCCCGACGGGGCCTGGCGGTTGATGACGCGCCTTCAGAAGGGCGCGCAGAGCCCCGCCATCCTCTCGCTGCGCGCGGAGCTGGCCGCGCAGGACCGGAGCATTCCCTCCAAGGTGGCGCGTGGCCGCGCGACGCGGGACATCGAGACGGCGCTGTCCAAGGACCCGGGCGACGTGGCGACACTGCTGCTGCGCGCCGAGCTGGCCCTCAACGATGGCCAGTCGACCTCGGCGCTGGAGACGGTGAAGAAGGCGCGCGCGGTGGTGACACCAGCGGGCTGGCCCGTGCACGTGCTGGAGGCGCGCGCGGCGCTGGCGCTGGAAGTGGAGAGCCAGGCGGAGGAGAGCGCGGAGGCGGCGCTGCAGGCCCAGCCGGGCCTGTGCGAGGCCCAGGGGCTGCGCTACGGGCTGGCGCGTCGCCGGGACGCGGTGGCGCGCACGGACGAGCTGGTGGCCTCGCTGGCGGGCTGCCCGGGCGCGCTCTCACGCGCGGCCGAGCACGCGCGGATGCGGGGAGACCTGGAGCGCGCCGCGGCGCTCTACCAGGAGCAGCTGGCGCGCAACCCGGGTGACGTGAACACGGGCCTGTCGCTGGCGAACGCGTACGTGGCGCGGCGCGGCTTCGACGAGGCCACGTCCATGCTGCGCGCCCTCAGCGCGCTCTGGCCGCGCAACACGCAGGTTCTGGCGAAGCTGGCGGACGTGCGCGAGCTCGCGGGCGACGCGGCCGGGGCCCTGGCCCTGCGCGAACAGGCCCTCGCGATCGACGGCAGCAACCTGTCGATGCGCCGCGCCCTGGTGCGCGCGAAGACGGGGCAGGAGGTACTCCAGGCGTACGCCATCGACGGGCGGCAGGCCATCAAGGACTACACGGCCAACCCAGGCCCCGAGGAGAGCGCCGCCGTCTACGTGCTGGACGCGGCGGCCGTGCAGGTGTTCCCGGATGGCTCGGTGATCAACCGCATCCACAGCATCCAGAAGGCGCTGGAGCAGAGTGGCGTACAGGAGATCGCCGAGGTGAACCTGCCCTCGGGCGCACAGGTGCTGGCGCTGCGCACCATCAAAGCGGACGGCACGGTGCTGGAGCCGGAGAGCATCGAGGGCAAGGACACCGTGAGCCTGCCGGGCGTGCAGGTGGGGGACTACGTGGAGGTGGAGTACCTCCAGGCGGAGTCGTCGCGGGGGCCGGCGCAACCGGGCTTCACGGCATCCGAGTTCTACTTCCGCATCGCCGACATGCCGGACCACCGGGCCACCTACACGGTGGTGGCGCCCAGGGGCATGGGCATGAAGGTGGACGCGCATGGACTCCAGGTGCCGGCGCCAGTGGTGAAGGGAGACGAGGAGGTCTTCACGTACGAGGTGAGGAAGGTGCCGCCCTTCATCCCCGAGCCGGACAGCCCGCCGTCGGCCAGGGAGTACCTGCCCTTCGTGGTGGTGGGCGCGGGCACCACGGGCAATGACAGGCTGGTGGCGGCGTACGCGGACGCCTTCCTGGACAAGGGCGCGCTCAACTGGGAGGTGGAGGCCTTCGCGCGCGAGGCGGCCGAGGGCAAGCGCGGGCTGGAGGCGGTACAGGCGCTGTACGGAGCGGTGATGAAGCGCTTCAGCGGCCGGGACGCGGGGCTGACGCAGTCGGCGGCCTCGTCGGTGGCGCAGGACCGGGGCAGCCGGCTGTGGCTGCTGAAGGCGGGGCTGGAGGCGCTGGGGATTCCGGCGCGTGTCGCGGCGGTGCGCACCTTCTCGGTGGACCCGGCGGAGTACCTCTTCCCCGAGGAGTCGCTGCTGGCGTACCTGGCGGTGCGGGCGGAGGTGCCGGGTGAGGAGCCGGTGTGGTTGGACACCACCACGCGGTTCGCGCCCTTCGGCGAGTTGCCCGAGTCGGCGATGGGCCAGCGGGATGCGTACCTGCTGCCCGAGCCGGGCCGTGCACTGGAGAAGGTGAAGACGCCGCCCCTGACGCAGCAGCTCGGCAAGCAGGTGCAGCTGGCCCTGGAGGTGGATGGGAAGGGCGTGCTCACGGGCAAGGGCGAGGAGGTCTACAGCGGCTTCGAGGCGGCGCAGCTCGCGGAGGCCCTGGAGGCCATCTCCGGGGAGCGCCGGCGGCAGGCGCTCCAGGGCGCGGTGGGCCGCTACTTCAGCGGCGCGGAGCTGACGGACCTGAAGCTGGAGCGCACGGAGGCAGTGGGGGCCCCCCTCACGGTGCGCTACACCTTCAAGGCACCGAGCTTCGCCCGGGTGGACGGCAACAAGCTGGTGCTGCCGCCCATCACCATGCCGGCGATGCTGGGGCGGCAGTACGTGCAGCTCAGCACGCGCACCACGCCGCTGTACCTCGAGGACACCGAGGCGAGCCGCACGCAGGTGACGCTGACGATGCCGCAGGGCTACCGGCTGGCGGACGCGCAGGCGCAGCTCAAGTCGGAGAGCCCCTTCGGACGCCTCCAGCGTACGGAGAAGCAGGAGGGGCGCACGCTCACCATCGACGAGTCGCTGCGGGTGGAGCGCGGGCGCATCCCGGTGAAGAAGTACGAGGACTTCGCGCACTTCGCCGGTGAGGTGGACCTCATCCAGTCCAGGGACCTGGTCCTGGTGAAGCAGTAGCCCTGGACGGAAAGCCCTCTCCCCTCGGGGAGAGGGCCCGTGAACTCAGGACTCCTCGGCCCCTTCGAAGTGGACCTTGGCCTTGCCCATGACGTGCTCGACGGCGAAGAGGTGCCAGGCCACGTTCTTGAGCATCCCCGCGGCCTGCGGATCCACCAGGGCCTCGCGCAGCTGCGCGGACGTCAGCCCGAAGGCGGCCGCCTGATTCTCCAGCACCTCGAACGTCTTCTCGGGCGCGAGCTGCAGCCCGTCACGCTCGGCCACGGCCTTGAGCGCCAGGGAGATGCGCAGACGCCGCTCCACTTCCGCCCGGGTGGCCGGGTCCTTCATCCACAGGTCGAGCGCTTCCTGCTTCTCCTCGGGAGAGAACTCCTTCTCCACCAGGGCCTGCCCCTCGGCCTCCGTCCAACGGCGGCGGATCTCCTCGTCCACGAGGGCGGGAGGAATCTCCACCTGGATGCGGGAGGACAGCTCGTCCAACACCATGTTCTGGGCATCCAGCCACAGCACGTCGGCCTGCTCGTCGATCAGCTCGTCGGCGATGGCGTCCATCACATCTTCGTGCGTGGCCCCCCGACCGAGCCGGAGTAGGAACTCTGGCGAGTCGGTATCGGGCATCTTCACTTCCCGGGCGCCCCGCAGGTCCACCAGGAAGCTCGCCGGCCTCCCGCGCAGCGCCTCCACGGGGTACTCGGCGGGCAGCACCAGGTCGATCTTCAGGCTGTCGCCCACCGCCGAGCCCACGATGGCGTCCGCGAAGCCGGGGAGCATCTCCTGGGGCGCCAGCTCCATCCAGAAGCCGGTGCGGATGCTGAAGGGGAGGAGCTGGCCGTTGGCGTAGCCGATGATGTCGAGCTGGACGTCGTCGCCCATCACCACCTCTTCCCCCTCTTGCCGGGTGCGAACCTCGGCGAGGGAGCGGGCCAGGTCATGGAAGCGGCGGATGAGGTCTTCCTCGGCGAGCGGCGGCGGAGCGGGCACCGTGACTTCGATGCCCTCCGTCGAAGGAGCCGTCACCGTGGGAAGTGACACGGGGCCGCCGTGCCCGGCGGAAGCCACGGGCAGGTGCTCCGTGAGACGTACCACCGGCGCGGCCCCAGCGTTCGGGCCACTGCCGGCGACATTCGTACTGCCACCCTTCTTCTTCTGAGCCACCGAAACTCCTCCTGGCAGGTAGGGACCGGGACCGCGGTCCCAGACAGGATTGAACCGCGAGCGTTTCACAGTCCCTACCAGAAAAGGAGAGCGGTGGCTGCCTACCGCGACTACCCGAAGAGGCCACCGACGAAGCTGGAGACGGTGGAGACCGCGGCACCCACCTGGCTGACCACCGGGATGTTGGTGGCGGCGGCCACCGAGCCCACGGCGGTGATGACGCTGGTCACCTTCTTGGTGGTGCTGGCCTTGGGGTCCTTCAGGGTGGAGTAGGCGCTCGCCACGTCGAGACCGGCGATGGCGATGTTGGCACCCGGAGCGAAGCGGCCCGCGGCCTTGGCCAGCGGACCCGCGGCGGCCCTGGCACCGGCCCGGACGGCGGCCTTGCCAGCGGCCTCGCTGCCCTCGCGAGCCAGCGTCCTGCCCGCGGCGCGGGTGGCGGCGCCGGTCGCCTGGGCGATGGAGGTGCCCTTGGCAGCGCCCTTCACGGCGGTGCTGACCGCGCGGCGCACGTCGCCCACGTTGGAGGCACCCTCGAAGGCATGCTTGGCCGCGGTGGTGGCCGCCGCACGAACGGCCTTGCCGGTCGCGTTGGGAGCCACGCCGCGGAAGGCCTCGGAGGCCGCGCGGTAGGAGCTGCCGAACTTCTGCACGTCGCGAGCGATCTCCAGCCCGCCCTTGACGGTGCTGATGGCGCCCTTGGCGGCCGTGGCCACCGTGCCGATCGCCTGGTCACGAGCCTCGGCCGTGCCCGAGCGGATGGCATTGCGCACGTCCTTGACCGCCGTGGCGACCTGGCCGGGCAGCTTCGCGGCGCCCGTCACGGTGCCGAAAGCGCCGCCGACCTTCTTGGCGATGCCGCCCAGGTTCAGCTTGTCGTTCGGGTTGGTCGCCTTCTGGACGGCGTTGTTCCAGTTGTTCTTCCAGGTCGTCTTGAAGCCGTCGCGCTTCACGGCCCGGGCGTTCTCGAAGATGTCCTTGGGCGCGGACTTGACCTTGTTGAAGGTGTCGTAGGCCTTCTTGGCCGTCTCGCCAGCCTTCGCCGGATTCTGCACGAGCTCCGTCGCCTTCTTCTGCACGGTGTGGGCGACGTTCGAAACGCCTCTCTTCAGTCCGCCAATGAAGCTCATGAGAATCTCCGGTTTATAAAGTTCAAGAACTGCTGATGACGGGATTATCGGATCATTTTTTAAGAAGTTGCCTGGGGGGGCCCAAAAAACTCTACCCACACACACCTACATCCTCCTGGCGACGCCCCTGCTGGGGCAGCAGCCTCACCGAGGCTCGGCGATCGCGGAGTGAGCCTGACTAGAAGGCGTAGCGTGCGGTGACTTGAGAACCGGCGAGGCGCAGCTCGATGGTGCCGTGCTCGAACTGGTAGTGCTCCTGCCATTGCCGCTTGAGCGGAGAGAGATCGAAGCTCGCGGTCCGGTTCAACAGCGCCTCGCAGGCATCCCCATTCGCATCGTGGGCCAGCACGAGCTCCACGTGCGAGCTACCCGCCGCCGACTTCTGGAAGGAGCCATTCCAGAGCAGGTCGTACGTGTGCTGCTTGCAGCCGCCCGAGTGCATCACCTCCGCCACCAGCGTGTCGCCCTGTACCTCCAGGCTCGTGATGGCGATGTCGTCCTTGGGGGCGGGAGACGCCGTCACCCGCAGGGGCTTCGAGGTGGAGGCAGCGGGGCTCTCGGCCTGGGGCGCCGGACGGGGAGCATCTCCGCTCGTCGACGACGAGGACCCCGCGCATCCGAGCAGGGCACCGAGGACCAGACCACTCCAGATTGGCTTGCGCATCCTCCGGAGTCTACATCCAGCCGAGCTGGAGCCGGGCCACGTCCGACATGCGGCTCTGGTCCCAGGGCGGATCCCACACGAGCTGCACGTCCGCTTCCTTCACCCCGGGCACGTCCTGCACCTTGCGCCTCACGTCATCCACCAGCACCGGGCCCATGCCGCACCCTGGCGCCGTCACTGTCATGAGGATCTCCACCTTCTGCCCACCCTCCGGCAGCGACGTGGCCTTGCACTGGTACACCAGCCCCAGCTCCACGATGTTCACCGGAATCTCCGGGTCGTACACCGTGCGCAGCTGCTCCCAGATGCGCTCCTCGTCGAAGGGACCCTCGGCGCCCTCCCCGGCGGACGCCTGGGACTCGGCGGACTTCGGGTTCTGCGCGAGGTAGTCCTCTCCCAGCACCTCGACGTCCTTCTCGTCGATGCGCATGAGCTGACCGTAGTCGCCCTGCACCGTGACGTTGCCGCCGAGCGTCTGGAGCACCCGCACCTCGGTGCCCGCGGGCACCGTCACCCGCTCGCCGCTGGGGATCATCGTCACTTCGCAGTCCCGCGCGAGCGGTGTCATCAAACCCCTCATCCGGACTTCCTCCCTACTCCGTCGAGACGGAGGCTTCCTTGCCGTCGAGCGCCGCGCGCAGCGCGTGCCATGCGAGGCTCGCGCACTTCACCCGGGACGGGAACTCATTCACCCCGGACAGCACCGCCAGCTTGCCCAGGGCCTCCGTGTCCAGGCCGGCGGGGCCCTCCATCACCAGCTTGTGCACCAGCTCGAAGAGCTGCTCGGCCTGGGCCCGCGACAGCTCCTTCACCGCCCCCGTCATCAGCGACGCCGAGGCCCTCGAGATGGCGCATCCCTGCCCCACGAAACC
>NZ_DASVWK010000620.1:0-8780 GCF_036389735.1 Archangium sp.
CACCGCCTGCCAATGCGCCATGAGGCTGGCGGTGCGCCGCGCCACCTCCCGGTAGAAGGCGGCGTAGGACTCCTTCGAGGGCGCCCCCAGCTCGGGGAAGAAGTTCTTCAGGGTGTAGTCGGCCAGCTGCTTGAGCAGCCCCACGTCACCGCGGCTGGTGCACAGCTCGAAGTTGCCGAATCGCAGGAAGCTCGGAGCGACCCGGCAGACGATGGCGCCGGGCTCGGCTTCGGGATGGCCATCGTAGAACATGTCGCGGATGACCTTGTCGCCGGTGGCCACCAGTGACAACGCGCGGGTGGTGGGCACGCCCAAGTGGTGCATGGCCTCGCTACAGAGGAATTCGCGGATGGAGGAGCGCAGCACCGCGCGGCCATCGGCCCGGCGGGAGTAGGGGGTCCGACCCGCGCCCTTGAGCTGCAGCTCGTACCGCTTGCCTTCGGGAGCGAGCAGCTCCCCCAGCACGATGGCGCGGCCATCTCCGAGCTGCCCCGCCCAGTTGCCGAACTGATGGCCCCCGTAGTTGGCCGCGTACGGCACCATGCCCGGCCATAGCGCGTTGCCCGAGAGCACCTGCACCGACTCGGGGGAGCGCAGGGTCGCCTCGTCGAGGCCAAGCAGGTCCGCTACCTCTTTCGAGAACGCCACCAGCCGAGGCGCCGACACCGGCGTCGGCTGCACCTTCGACCAGAGCGCACCCAGGACCTGGCGAGATCGCGCGTCTTGGAGCGGGTCTCCGGGGGTGGAGTCGAGAAATCGGGACGTGAAGTGAGGCATTCCTCATGCATGCCTCCGTGGAGCCGTTGGTGCAACGCTCGGAGACTGGGCGAGGGTCTACCGTCCAACCATCCGAGCGAAGAACTCCCCGCCCCCCCGAGCAGTTCGTGTTAGGGGCCCACGAGCCATGAAGCGAACGCTGGTGCTCCTCACCGCCCTGCTCCTCCTCCCGCTCGCCGCCCAGGCCCAGCTCAGCACCCCAGCGGAGAAATCCGCCTCCAGGACCATCCGCGCCGAGGCTCTCCGGGCCCATGTCGGCTTCCTCGCCTCGGATCTGCTCGAGGGCCGAGGCCCGGGCACCCGGGGGGACGCACTGGCCCAGCAGTACCTCGCGACCTGGTTCCAGTTGCTGGGCCTCAAACCCGCCGGGCCAGAGGGGAGCTACCTCCAGCCCTTCGAGCTGGTGGGCATGACGGGCCACCCGGAGACGCTGACCTTCACCGCGCCCCAGGGCAGCGCGGCGCTCCGCTTCCACGACGACTTCATCGCGAGCTCGGGCGCGCAGGCCGAGGAGTCGGTGCTCCAGGACTCGGAGCTGGTCTTCGTGGGCTACGGCATCCAGGCCCCCGAGTACGAGTGGGACGACTTCAAGGGGATGGACCTGAAGGGCAAGACGCTCCTCATCCTGAACAACGATCCGGAGGACGACCCGAAGCTCTTCGGGGGCAAGGCGCGGCTCTGGTACGGCCGGTGGGATTACAAATACGAGCAGGCCGCGAAGGTGGGGGCGGCGGGAGCGCTCATCCTCCACACCACGCCGAGCGCCGGCTACCCGTGGCAGGTGGTGCAGACGTCCTGGTCGGGCGAGCAGTTCGAGCTGCCTGCCTCGGGAGCGCGGCCACGCCTCCAGATGAAGGGCTGGACGACGGATGAGGCCACGCGGCGGGTGGTGCAGCTCTCGGGAAGGGAGCTGGACATCCTGCGGGGCATGGCGCAGAAGCGCGACTTCCGCCCGGTGCCGCTGGGGGTGAAGGTGTCCACGCGCTTCGTCAACCAGGTACGGCGCCGGCCCACGGCGAACGTACTGGGCCTGCTGCCGGGGAGCGATCCCAAGCTGTCCAGCGAGGTGGTGCTCTACACGGCGCACCATGACCACCTCGGCCTGAAGGCGGACGCGAAGCCGGGCGAGGACGCCATCTACAACGGCGCGGTGGACAACGCGTCCGGCGTGGCGGCGATGCTGGAGGTGGCCAGGGCCTTCACCGCGCTGCCCAAGGCGCCGCCGCGCTCCATCCTCTTCGCGGCGGTGGCGGCCGAGGAGCAGGGGCTGCTGGGCTCGCAGTACCTCGCCGAGCACCTCCCGGTGCACCCGGGGCGAGTGGCGGCCAACATCAACATCGACGGGCTCAACATCCACGGGCGCACGCGCGACGTGACGGTCATCGGGCTGGGCAAGTCCTCGCTGGACAAGACGCTCATCGCGCTCGCCTCGGGGCAGGGGCGCCTCGTCAGGGGGGATCAGCTGCCGGACCGGGGGTTCTTCTACCGCTCGGACCAGTTCAACTTCGCGAAGCTGGGGATTCCGTCCGCCTACTTCAGCAGCGGCATGGACTTCATCGGACGGCCGCCGGGGTGGGGCAAGGAGCGCCGGGAGCGGTGGGAGGCCGAGCACTACCACCAGCCCTCGGACGAGCTGCGGCCGGGCTGGGACTTCTCCGGCGCGGTGGAGGACGTGCAGCTCTTCTTCCTCCTGGGGACCCAGGTGGCCCGGACGAAGGAGCTGCCGCGCTGGAACAAGGGCGACGAGTTCGAGGCGCCCCGGCTCCAGGCGCTCGAAGCCTTGAAGACCGAGGGGGCGAGGTAGGCCCCGCTCCGTCGATTCTCCGGCTCACGGACGATTTGCGGACGGCAACCCCGCACTCCGGGTGTTAAACCTCTTCGCCATGCCTGAGTTCCAGCTCGTCAGCGACTACAAGCCCCAGGGGGACCAACCGCGCGCCATCGGTGAGCTCACCGAGGCCTTGCTGCGCGGGGATCGCTACCAGACGCTGCTCGGCGTCACGGGGTCGGGCAAGACGTTCACCATGGGGAACGTCATCGCCAACGTGAAGCGGCCCACGCTGCTCATCGCGCACAACAAGACCCTCGCCGCCCAGCTCTACGGCGAATACAAGTCCCTCTTCCCCCACAACGCCGTCGAGTACTTCGTCTCCTACTTCGACTACTACCAGCCCGAGGCCTACATCCCCTCCTCGGACACCTTCATCGAGAAGGACTCCTCGGTGAACGATGAGATCGAGCGCATGCGCCACTCGGCCACGCACTCGCTGCGCACGCGTGACGACGTGCTCATCGTGGCCAGCGTGTCCTGCATCTACGGCCTCGGTACGGCGCGCTCGTACGTGGACATGGCCGTCACGGTGAACGTGGGCGCCGAGCTGGGGCGCGACGCCTTCATCCGCAAGCTGGTGGAGAGCCAGTACGAGCGGAACGACCTCGACTTCCACCGCGGCACCTTCCGCGCCCGGGGCGACACCGTGGAGGTGTTCCCCGCCTATGAGGAGGAGCGCGCCGTGCGCGTCAGCTTCTTCGGCGACGAGGTGGAGAAGATCACCGAGTTCGACCCGCTGCGCGGCGCGACGATCGGTGTGCTGGACAAGGTCGTCATCTTCCCCGCGAGCCACTACGTCACCGAGTCGGACACGCGCAAGAGTGCGATCCAGACCATCCGCGACGAGCTGGCCGAGCGGCTCCAGGAGTTCAAGCGCGAGGGCAAGCTGCTGGAGGCCCAGCGCCTGGAGCAGCGCACGATGTACGACCTCGAGATGATCGAGCAGGTGGGTTACTGCAACGGCATCGAGAACTACTCGCGGCACTTCTCGGGGCGACCCCCCAACGAGCCGCCGCCGTGCCTGCTGGACTACTTCCCGCGCAACATGCTGGTGCTCATCGACGAGAGCCACCAGACGGTGCCGCAGATCGGCGCCATGTACCGCGGGGACCGGGCACGCAAGGAGACGCTGGTGGCGCACGGCTTCCGCCTGCCCAGCGCCCTGGACAACCGCCCACTCAAGTTCAATGAGTTCGAGGAGATGGTGCAGCAGGCCGTCTTCGTCTCCGCCACCCCCGCCGAGTACGAGCTGCAGAAGTCCAAGGGCGTGGTGGTGGAGCAGATCATCCGCCCCACGGGTCTGACGGACCCGGAGGTGGAGGTGCGCCCGGCGCGCAACCAGGTGGATGACGTGCTGGAGGAGGTGCGCAAGCGTGTGGCGAAGCAGGAGCGCGTGCTCGTCACCACCCTCACCAAGCGCATGGCGGAGGACCTCACCGAGTACTTCACCGAGGTGGGTGTGAAGGTGCGCTACCTGCACTCGGACATCGGCGCCATCGAGCGCACCGCCATCATCCGCGACCTGCGCAGGGGCGAGTTCGACGTGCTGGTGGGCATCAACCTGCTGCGCGAGGGCCTCGACATCCCCGAGGTGTCCCTGGTGGCCATCTTCGACGCGGACAAGGAGGGCTTCCTGCGCAGCCACGTGTCGCTCATCCAGACCATCGGCCGCGCGGCCCGCAACCTCAACGGCCGCGTCATCATGTACGCGGACGGGATGACGGACTCGATGAAGCTGGCCCTCGAGGAGACCAACCGTCGCCGCGAGGTGCAGCGCGCCTACAACGCGCAGCACGGCATCACCCCCAAGGCGGTGAAGAGCCACATCCTCGACCTGTCCGAGCACCTCTACGACGCGGACCCGTCCGCGCTGCCCATGGCCGCCGACTCGGCCAGCGACGTGCTGGAGCCCAAGGAGATCAAGCGCCTCATCGGCGAGTTCACCAAGGACATGCAGCACTACGCGGACGAGATGCAGTTCGAGAAGGCCGCGGAGCTGCGCGACCGCATCCTGCTGCTCAAGGACATGGACCTGGGCCTCAAGCCCCCCAGCCGCGCGCTGCTCAAGGCTCCGCCCAAGGACGACGAGCAGAAGAAGCCCGGCACGCCCGGCGGGCGCGGTGGAAAGCGTGGAGGCCCGTCACGCGGCAAGGGCAGTGGTGGGCCGCCCCACGGCAAGACCGGCCTCGGACCCAGGAAGAGTCGCTAGCCTCGTATGGACGCGAAGCTCGAAGCCAAGCTGGACACCCTGCCCACCGAACCCGGCGTGTACCTGATGAAGGACCGCCAGGGTGAGATCATCTACGTGGGCAAGGCGGTCAACCTGCGCAACCGGGTGCGCTCGTACTTCACCCGCACCGGGGACACGCGCGCCTTCGTGTCGCTGTTGGACCGGTTCCTCGGCGACATCGAGACGGTGCTCGTCCACAACGAGAAGGAAGCCCTCCTCCTCGAGAACGAGCTCATCAAGAAGCACAAGCCGCGCTTCAACGTCCTCCTCAAGGACGATAAGCAGTACATCTCGCTGCGGCTCGACCGGACCCAGACCTACCCCCGGCTGGAGGTGGTGCGGCGCTACCAGAAGGACGGCGCGCGCTACTTCGGTCCGTACTCCAGCGCGAGCTCCATCCGCGAGACGCTGCGCATCATCAACCGTTTCTTCCACCTGCGCACCTGCACGGACCACGTGCTGGCCAACCGCAAGCGGCCCTGTCTGCTGCATCAGATTGGCCGCTGCCCCGCGCCCTGCGTCTACCCCGTCCCCGAGCACGAGTACCGCAAGAGCGTGGACGAGGTGATCCTCTTCCTGGAGGGCAAGGCGGGGGAGCTGGTGGACGGGCTGCGCGCGCGCATGAAGCAGGCCTCCAGCGAGCTCAAGTTCGAGGAGGCCGCGCGCATCCGCGACCAGTTGCTCGCCATCGAGCGCAGCCTGGAGCGCCAGAAGGTGGCCACCACCGACTTCAAGGACCAGGACGTCTTCGCCGCCCACCGCGAGGGGGACCGGCTGCTCGTCTACGTCCTCTACGTGCGCCAGGGCCGGCTCAATGGCGGCATGGCCTTCCCCCTCGGCAGCCAGGAGTTCCCCGACGAGGAGCTGCTGCCCTCCTTCGTCAACCTCTATTACGACCAGGGCAACTTCGTGCCCGAGGAGGTCCTCCTCCCGCTGGACATCGAGGAGCGCGAGGGCCTGGAGGCCCTCCTCACCGAGCGCAAGGGCGACAAGGTGCGGGTGATGGTGCCCAAGCGCGGCGAGAAGCGCGACCTGGTGGAGATGGCGCAGAAGAACGCCGAGCAGGCCGTGCTCGAGCGCCGCCGCACCAAGGACGAGACGGAGGTGGTGCTGCGCCGCCTCCAGGAGCGGCTCCACCTGCGCAACCTGCCTCGCCGCATCGAGTGCTTCGACATCTCCCACTTCCAGGGCGCCAGCATCGTCGCCTCCCAGGTGGCCGCCACCGATGGGGAGATCGACAAGAGCCGCTACCGCCGCTACCGCATCAAGACGCTGGAGAAGCAGGACGACTTCGCCAGCATGCACGAGGTCATCACCCGCCGGCTCAAGCGCGGCCAGGAGGAGGCGGACATGCCCGACCTGCTGGTCATCGATGGAGGCAAGGGCCAGCTCGCCAGCGCGCTCGCCGCCGCCAAGGACCTGGGGGTGGAGGGCGTGGACATCATCTCCCTGGCCAAGAGCCGCGACCTGGAGGTGCATGACCGCGACGAGGAGAGCGCCCGCAGCCCCGAGCGCGTCTTCATCCCCAACCGCAAGGACCCCATCGTCCTGCGGCAGAACTCGGCCGAGCTGTACCTGCTTGCTCGCTTGCGCGACGAGGCCCACCGCTTCGCGATCACCTTCCAACAGAAGAGCATGCGGAAGAACAACTTCCACTCTGTACTGGAGGACATCCCCGGGGTGGGCGACACGCGCAAGAAGCTGCTGCTGCGTCACTTCGGCTCGCTCAAGCGGGTGCGTGAGGCGGACATCGAGGCCCTGGCCGAGGTGCTCGGGCCCACGGTGGCCGAGCGGGTCCACGCAGCGCTCCACGGCCACCCGGAGGACGACCCGGAGGATCCCATCCGCGAGGCCTCCCTGGCTGATGCGGGTGCCCTGGTGGACGAAAAGTCAGAAGAAGGGTCGCCACCCGGCTCGCCGTGATTAATTTCCGCTTCAACGCGGAGCGGGAAAAGCCGCTGAATCCGCGATGTTCCTAGGGTTTTTCATTGCGACTGGGCTTCACGCTGATTTATAGCGAACACGTCCAGTCGAATGTCTTCGAGGGCGAGGGACCGACATGAGGCTCTATCCGAAGGTGATCCCGATCATCTCCCGGGAAGTCGTCCAAAGGTTGATGCAGGACGGGGACATCGAGGTGGAGCCGATGCGCGTGGCTGACGCCGAGATGGACCTGTCCGCCATCATGCGTGAGTACCTGGCGAACGAGGAGCGCGTGAATCAAGCCACGCGCGAGGCCCTGGAGCGTCGGGGCTACGACTACTCCAAGTTCAATCAGGTCAAGCGTGAGATGGCCGACGTCCGTGGCTTCAAGATGGGCGACGAGGGCATCGAGTACGTCATCAACCAGATGATTGAGTTCCTCCTCATCAGCCGGAACGTCGAGGAGGTGTACGCCGCCGACAACGTCCTCCGGCAGAAGATCCACGTGGTGATGAAGAAGCACCTCGACGTGGACGAGGAGATCGACAAGGAGGCCCGCTCGCGCCTGAAGCATCTTCAGGAGGGCACCAGCGCCTTCGACATCGAGTACAACAAGACGGTGGAGCAGATTCGCCGCGCTCGCGGTCTCATCTGAATCAGGCGGGCACGGCGGGCACCTGCTCGCCCGGTTGCTCCCAGCCGCCAACCTGAACCTCCGCTGCCTACTCTCTGTTGGAGGAGGCAGCGTCGATGGCGGGAATCTTCTCCAGCTTCGTGCTCGCCGGGTTGCTCACGGCCAGCCCTGATGTGTTCACCTTCGACGGTCCCCAGGTCACCGCACGCACGGTGGGGAACGTCGGTTTCTTCACGCAAGGCTCCATCCCCTTCACGGACCTCTTCGAACGGGGAACGGGCTCGGCCGAGTTCTCCGCGCGGGAGCGCATCGCGGACCCTCGGGCGACCTACGGGGACAGCGCACGCCTGGAAGCCACCTTCACCGTGGGCGGTGACTCGTACCGGGTGGAGTTGGCGCAGGCGGGCTTTCCTCCCGCGCAGGCGTTGGCGGGGAGTCCCGTGTCAAGGCCGTTGCCCTCGCCACCAGCCCAGCCCATCGCGGGCGGGGTGATGGTGGGGCAGGAGCTGCACGGCAATACGGGACTCGGCTCTCCCAACATGACGCGCATGCAGGCGGCGGCGGCGGTGTGGGGCGTGGGCCGCGTCTGGCGCAACGGAGCGCTGCTCACCGATACGGCCCTCATCCATGCCGCCGCGCTGAGCCGTGGAGCGCACGCGGACGACGAGACCTTCCGCCTGCTGCCCGTGGCGCGTGAGGGGGACATCGAGCTGGAGGTGCTGGTCTGGAACCTGCCGCGCGAGGCCGAGCCTCGGGGCTTCATCCAGTTCGGCTTCGATGACGTGGCCATCTCCGTCAATGGCGTCCCGGTGCCCTCGGTCGCGTCGGTGCCCACGGCGGGGGTGTTCGTCGGCGTGGCTCCGCCGAGCACGCCCGTCCCAGGTGGGGTGTCGCTGGGGACCGTTCCCAACCCCACACAGCAGCAGCAACAGCAGGGCGTGGGCGGCTCGGGACAGGCGGGGACGGGAGGCCTGGCCGGTACGGGGCAGGGCGGCTCGGGAGGCCTGGCCGGCACCGGGCAGCAGTTCGGCGCGGGGCAGGGACAGTTCGGCGCGGGGCAGAGTCAGTTCGGTGCCGGACAGGGCCAGTTCGGTGCGGGGCAGGGGCAGTTCGGCGCCGGACAGGGTCAGTTTGGTGCGGGCGCCCAGGCCGGACTCGCCCCGGCGGATGGGCTGTCGGACGCGGCGAGGACCACGGGGCTGGCGCCACAGGCCGATGTCACCCTCCCGGGTCCCAACCAGGCGCAGGGGGCCGTCATCGACCCCTTCCTACGCCCGGGTCGGGTGTCGCTCTCCACGCAGGATCCCACTCAGCCCGATGTGCAGACGCCGGGGTTCCAGCCCACGCCCGCCGTCCCGCCGGCCTTCACGGCTCCGGACGAGCCC
>NZ_DASVWK010000621.1:0-6997 GCF_036389735.1 Archangium sp.
GATGACCAGGCCGGCGATGACGTCCCCCTTCACGAACTTCATCGCTCCATCCATGGCACCGAACATCTGGGACTCGCGCTCCAGGTTCCGCCGTCGCTTGCGGGCCTGTGCCTGGTCGATGGCCCCCGCGCGCAGGTCCGCGTCGATGGACATCTGCTTGCCCGGCATCGCGTCCAGGGTGAAGCGCGCGGAGACCTCCGCCACACGCTCGGCTCCCTTGGCCACCACGAGGAACTGCACCAGCGTGAGGATGGCGAAGATGACCGCGCCGACGACGTAGTCCCCTCGCACCACGAACTCGCCGAAGGCCTGGATGATCTCCCCCGCGTGCCCCTCCGCGAGCGCCAGCCGCGTGGACGACACGTTGAGTGCGAGCCGGAACAACGTGGTGAACAGCAGCAACGTCGGGAAGGACGTCACCTTCAACGCGTCCCGCGCCTGGAGCGCCGCCACCAGCAAGGCCACCGCCGCCGCCAGATTGATGGCCAGCCCCACGTCCAGCAGCCAGGGCGGCAGCGGGATGATGAGCGCACCGAGCACCGCGGCCATCGCCACCGCGAGCACCACATCCGAGGACTTCCGAGCCCTCAGGAGAATCTTCACCAGTTGGTTCATGACGTCTTCCTCCGTGGATGGTCGTCCACGTCCTGCGACTCCTGCGCGACCCGGAGGACCGCCGCGGCGGCCTGGTACAGCTCCTCGGGGATCTCCTCCCCGACGTCGTAATGGACGAGGCTGCGCGCCAGCGGCACGTCCCGAACCACCGGGATTCCGAGCCGCTCGGCCTCGCGCCGCAGCCCGAGTGCGTCCGCCTCGCGCCCCTTGGCGACGAGGTAGGGCGCCTCACACTCTTCCGTGGCGTAGCGGAGCGCGACCGCGATGTGCGTAGGGTTGACGACCACGACACTCGCCTTTTGCACTCCGCGTGCCGCGCCTCCCGCGGCCAACTGGCGATGCAGCGCCTTGCGTTGGTTCTTGTGGTGCGGGTCGCCCTCGCTTTCCTTGTGCTCCCGCTTCACTTCCTCGCGCGTCATCATCAGGTCCTTCACGTGACGTCGGCGCGCGAGCGCGTAGTCCCCCACGCCCAGCACCACGAGGAACCACGCGAGCCGGATGCAGAGGGGGCCGAGCAGTCCCACGACATGCTCCAGCCCCAGCGTCCCCTCCAGCCACGCCGTGCGGAGCACGTCCGGGCCGGCCTCCACCGCCGCGCTCCAGACGAGCCACACCACCACCGCGGCCACGAGCAGCGCCTTGCCCAGCTCGATGAGCGGCTTCACGCTGAAGAGCTTCTTCACGCCCTCCGCCGGGTTGATGCGCTCGAGCTTCGGCGTTACATGCTCCACGTTCAGCTCGAAGCCCACCGTGGCCAGGGACACCGCGAGAGACCCCAGCAGCGCGCCCCCGAGCGCGGGGCCCACCAGGAGCGCCATCACCCACCCCGCCTCCACCAAGGCCCCCGTGGGCTCCTGGTACAGCATCAGCCGGGCCGTCCAGTCCTTCAGCCGCGCGAAGCCCGCCCCCGCCGACGCGCTGAGGCCGAGCACTCCTCCAAGTGTCACCACGCTGGAGGACAGGAGGCGGCTGCGTGGAATCTGCCCCTTGCGGCGCGCATCCCGCAGGCGCTTCGCCGAGGGTTGTTCCGTCTTCTCGCTCACCGCGCCACCTCCCCGAGCTGGAGCAGTGCGGCCTCCATCGACAGGAAGCCCGAGAGCAGCCGCTCACAGAGAATGCCCACCCCGAGCCACAGCAACGCCCCTCCCGCGAGGATGCGTAGCGGCGCGCCTACATCCTGGAGGTTCACCTGGGGCGCGGCTCGCGACACCATTCCCAGCAGGCAGTCCACCGCCATCACCGCCGCGGCGATGGGGGCGCCCACCGCGAGCCCCGTGGCCATCGCTCCCCCGGCCAGCCCCACCACGTGCATGACGGCCGCCTCGGTGGGCACGTACGCGCCGAGCCGTACCCACCCGAAGCCACGCACCAGCCCCGAGAGGACCACGGGCATCAGCCCCCCTGTCACCACCAGCCCGACGAGGAGCTGGTAGAGTACGTCTCCCGTCGCCGCCTCACGCGACCCGGCCACGGGCAGGCTCGCCTCCGCCGAGGTGCCGCGAAAGAGGTCGATGAAGCGCCCGCCCATCCGCGCCGCGTCGAAGGGCAGCGCCGCCACCAGTCCCACGGACGTACCGAAGGTGAGCTCTTTCATCGCCAGCGCGGCCAGTTGTAGCGGCGTCTCCACGGGCGTCGGCAGGCTCACCCCCGCTACGTGGTGCAGGAAGAGCCCGAGGCTCAGCACCAGGGCGAGCTTCACCGTCGTCGGCGCCGCCTGCCCTCCCAGGAGAGGACAGAGGAAGGCCACCGGGAGCAGACGCGCGGAGCACAAGGCCACCGCCACCACACTCGGCCCCAGCAGGTCGAAATGGTCGCGAAGGAGGTCGAGGTTCACCCTCCTACCTCCGCGATGACCATCAGAACCCGATGGGCGAAGAGCGTGAGCTGGCTGGCGATCCACGGCCCGGCCAGCACCAGCGCGAGCACCGCCGCGCACAGCTTGGGCACCACCGTCAGGGTGCTCTCCTGGAGCTGCGTGGTGGCCTGGAAGAGGCTCATCAGGAAGCCCACCACGAGACTCGCCCCGATGGGCGGCAGCGAGGCGAGAACCATGAGGAGCAGGGCCTCGCGACCCAGCGACAGCAGGACATCCTGGGTCATGGCATCACCGGTAGCCGAGGATGAGGCCCCGCGCGAGCAGCGACCAGCCATCCACGGCGACGAAGAGGAGGATCTTGAAGGGCAGGCTCACCTGACTCGGTGACAACGACTGCATCCCAAGGGCGAGCAGGACGTTGGCGATGACCATGTCCAGCACGAGGAACGGGAGGAACACGAGGAAGCCAATCTGGAAGGCTTCCTTCAGCTCGGTGATGACGAAGGCCGGGATGACCACGAAGAGGTCGTCCTCGTGCACATGGTCCGCCTCCTCCGGTGGCCGCAGCTCGCGCGCCAGGTCCACGAAGCGCGCTCGCTCCTCCGGACTGCCGTGCTTCACCAGGAAGGTGCGCAGCGGCTCGGACACCTTGCTCGCCGCGCTGATGATCTGCGCTCCGGAGCGGGTGTCCTCGTAGACCACCTGCCCCACGTCGTACATGTGCTCCATCACCGGCGCCATGATGTGTCCCGTCAGCACCGCGGCGAGCCCGGTGAGCACGATGGTGGGCGGCGCCTGCTGTGTCCCCATCGCCGAGCGCGCCAGCGATAGCACCACCGCGATCTTCGAGAAGCACGTCAGCATCAGCACCGCGAAGGGCAGCAGCGACATCAGCGCCAGCATCCCCATCATCGACAGCGGGCTGCCGGCGAAGGACATCTGGGAGAGCGAGGGCTCCGCCGCCGAGGCCAGCCCGGGAACGAGGACGCTCACGAGGAGCAACGCGCGGTTCATGACAGGTCCTCCTTCGCCGGCAGGTGGGTCATTGCGCGCCGACGCGACCGGGGCTTCACTCGCTTTGGAACGCGCGCCCGGTGGATCTCCGCGAAGGAGTCCCCGAACGCCACGAGGTAGCGGCTCCCCTCCACCTCCACCAGCGCCAGGCCGCAGCGCTGGGACAGCCCCGTCCGAGACACCACCCGCATGCGCTCGGAGAGCGTGAAGCGGGACTCGGCACGGCCCCGTCGCATGAGCCACCAACCAAGGCCCGTCAGCGCCAGCGCTCCCAGCAGCCCACGGGCCACCGAGGTCGCCGACACTCCCCCCAACGGGGCGAGCGCGGCCAGCCCGAGGAGGAGCCCTCCCGCCAGCAGCACCTTGGTCCTCGGAGATGCGAAATCGAGCAGGGTCTTCATCGGAGCGCTCACGACCCCAGGGTGAGGATGCGGGCCCCCACCTCGCCCTCGATGTCCACGAGCTCCGCGCGGGCCACCACCCGGTCCCCCACGCGCAGCAGCACCGGCTCGCTCGCGTTGATGCGCAGGGGCAACAGCGCGCCCGGCTTGAGCCCCGCCAACTCTGAAATCGGCAGCGTCAGCCGCGTCAGTTCGATCTCCACTTCCACTGGCAGCGGGGGCATCCCCTCGCTCCGCTCGTTCACGTCCGCCATGTCCGACTCCTGGAGCAGTGCGCGCCCGTGCGCGCGGTTCAGAGAGAAACCTTCGGAGGCGAAGTCGCCCGCCAGATAGAAGCCCCGCAGCACGAGGCGCCCGGGGCCGAACAGCCGCGTGTCCTCCCGGCGCAGCCCCTCGAAGAGGAGGACGTCCCCCACACCGAGCGACTCCAGCGCCTCGCGCGACAGCGACGCGCGCCCCACGAGACAGCGTGCCTTCAACCGCGCCGCGAGCACCTCGGGAGCAATCGCCGGGTCGTGCTCCACCGGGAAATCCTTCAGCGCCCCCTCGAGCACCACGGAGGGGAGCACCAGCCGCCCACCCGACGTCGTCTGCCCCACCGTCACCTTCAGCTCCACGCCCACGTGGCGCTGCCGCGCATCCAGGCGGGTCAGCGCCTCCGTGCGATTCATCGTCACGCCCGTGAGTCGCGGGCTGAACCGTCGCTGGAGCTCCTCCTGACCGCGCAGCGCGTGCAGCGCCGACAAGCCGAGGAAGGCGAAGGACGCTTCCTCCAGGCGCGTCAGGTCCGTGATGGGACCGGGCTTCGTCCCCGCCCCCGCCAGTCGCTCCAGCGCGGCGAAGAGCACCGGCGGCTCCAGCTCCAGCACCGCCGTCCCGCCCGTGGCGGACAGCTCCACCAGCGCGAAGGCCGCCGTATGCGCCAGACCCGTCGCCGGCATCAACACGGCCTCCAGCAACCGCGCCTCGAGCCGGACGGGGCATCCCAGCTCCTGGCTGAGCGCCGCGCACACCACCTCGAGGGCTCGCCGCGCGAGCCGTACCACCTGGGGCCGCTCCTTCAGCGTCATATGGGCGCGCGACAGTCGGCGCGTGCCGAGCCGGCGCAGCCGCATGGGCTTCAACGTCGTGGACCGTGTGCCTTCTCCAACAGACATCTGCATGGTTCTCTCCGTGCTGCGGACGAGCCGCTCCTATTCACGGCCGGTGCCACCGGTCGTGCATGTGAAATCGAGGGGTTGGACTTCAGGGGGCGTCCGGAGTCGGGACGGGGGATCTCAGCGTGTGGCTTCGCGGATGAGCCGCTCGGCCAACGCACACACCGCTGGAGTCGACGCCGCGTCGGGCGGCTCCACCTGGCGCTCCGGAAAGAGGCTGCGGTGGTAGGGCGGCAACCTGCGGAAGATCTCCCGCCGCAGCACCTCCGGCGCTTCCTCCATCAGCGCCCGCAGACGTGCCGAGGCATCCGGCCGCACGCCGAACTCCACCGACACCCGGGCCTGCCGCAGCGCCGAGGAGAGCGCGGCGAAGCCCGCGAGGTAGTCCTCCGCCTGTCGCGCCTCGGGCTCCCTCAAGCCGTTGAGCAGCGCCTTCGCCCGCTCCCGGCCGAACACCAGGGCCACCAGGGCCAGCCGCTCCAGGCACAGCGAGACTGGAGCAGCAGGGAGGGCCATTGCCGGCTCCGGAGGGTGCACTGGAATCCGGACCACCACCGTCTGGACTTGAGCCGGATCTTTCTTCCCGGGGAGTGGCCTCCGGGTGATGCGCGTCGCTTCCATGGCTCACCCTTCCGGAGGCTCACGCCACCTTGCGCGCGGGCCCGGGGGTCACCACGGGACGCGTGGGCGCTGGCGGAGCGGCGGGTTTCGCCTCCGCCCTGGCGCGGTAGTGCCGCAGGCGCAGCGTCATCAGGATCAGCCCCACGGACAGCCCCGTGACGAACAGGGCCAGCACCGCCAGAAGCACCCGCAGCCGTGTCAGCGGAGAGCCCGCCGGCGTGGGCGTCACCACCCTCGTGGACACCTCGTCCACCATGAGCGACACCGAGTCCGCGGAGAGCCCCTCCACGCCTCCGGCGATGATCGACCGCAGCAGCTCCCGCGAGCCCTTGATCTGCTCCGCATGGCCCGGTGCCACACGCAGCATGGCCGACGCCTTCGCGGGCACCGGCTGCTGCCCGGGCCGCGGCGGCGCGGGCACCACCAGGTGCACGCGCGCGATGAGCACTCCCTCCACCGTCTGGAGCGTCTTCTCCAGACCCCGCTCCATCACCCGCACCCGGCAGAGCTGCTCCTCCACTGGCGTACGCACCAACCCGCCCCCTCCGAAGACGTCACAACCCTGCTCTGATACGGGCCTCGGAAGCCCCAGCTCGGCCAGGATCCGCACCGCGTCCGAGGCCTGCTCCTCGATGACCTCGATGGCCCACGTGGGCTTCTTGCCCGCCTCGGGCACCTTGCGTGCGTCGAGCCCTCGCTCGACGAGCACCGTCTGAAGCTCGTTGGCCTGGCGCTCGTCCAGGCCGTGCTGGATGCGCTCCCGGCACCCGGTGACGCACAGGAGCAGGAGGAAGAGACAGCGTCTGATGAACATGGGGAACTCCTCACACCTGGGTCTGAAGCACCTGCTTGACGCCGCCGGTCGCCTTCTCGACGACCTTGCCGGCCAGATCGAGCTCCTGGCTCGCCCGGTACATGTGGGCCTGGAGGGCCAGCAGCTCGTTCGGGGAGAACGACTTCCCCGACTGGGCCAGCTCCAGGATGTGATCCATCCGCTGCTGCGCCTCGCTCACTCCGTCCAGCATCCGCACCGCCTGCTGCGAGCGCGCCGACCGCACCGAGTCCACCTTCCCAGCGGCCTGGACCTCCGAGGTCCCCGCCGTGGCCCGCTCCACCCCCTCCGCCTTGCATGCCCCGCGCGGCGCCTCCGTCCGCGAGCCCTCGGTGGCGACCTGGGGCCCCGGCTGCCGGGCCGGCTCCTTCACCCCCTGGAGCACCTCGCCGAACCGCGCCTTTCCCGAGGGCTCCAGCGCGGGCGTTGCTCCCGCCCCGCCAACCGCCCCCACCTTGTCGATGGTCATGGCGCGCCCCCTACCGGATGTTGTTGATGGCGGCCTTCGCCGAGTCGTGGCGGACCTTCATGATGTTGGAGA
>NZ_DASVWK010000622.1:0-1734 GCF_036389735.1 Archangium sp.
TTCTGCCATCCTGCCTTCCGCCGACAGTACGGCGACGAGTACTGCCCCCGTCATCCGCCCTCAGGACATCCTCGTGGACCCACAGTCGGTTAGTACCTCCTCCTGGGCCCAGTTCTGGGACGCCTACGAGCTGTTCCGCGACCCCATGCTGTGCGCGCTCATCGCCGGCAGCGTGCTGGGCTTCCTGGGCGTCTACGTGGTGCTGCGGCGCATGGTGTTCGTCAGCGCCGCGGTGACGCAGTCGGCGGGTCTGGGCGTGGCGCTCGCCTTCTACGCGGAGATCCACCTGGGCATGCACGTGGATCCCACGGTGGGCGCGGTGGCGCTCGCGCTGGTGTCCACGATGCTGTTGATGATGGACCCCGCGCGGCTGCGGCTCACGCGCGAGAGCCTGCTCGGCCTGGCCTATGCGTTCACGGGCGGCGCGGCCATCCTCGTGGGCGACCGCATCTCCCAGGAGGCCCATGACATCCAGGGCATCCTCTTCGGCACGGCGGTACTCGTGGAGCGGCCCCAGCTGCTCGCGGTCGCGTGGGCGGGCGCCCTCATCCTCTTCATCCACCTGTGGTGGTTCCGCGGCCTCACCTTCGCCAGCTTCGATCGCATCGGCGCGCACGTGCAGGGACTGCCGGTGCGCATGCTCGACGCGGTGTTGATGATCTCCATCGGCCTGATGGTGGGCGTGTCGGCGCGGGCGCTCGGCGCGCTGCCGGTGTTCGCCTTCTCCACGCTGTCGGCGATCGCCGCGCTGATGCTGGACCTGCGGCTGCCGTGGACCTTCGTGGTGGCCACGCTCGTCGGCGCCATCTCGGGGCTGGGCGGCTACCTCTTCGCCTACTTCTACAACTTCCCCGTGGGCGGCTCGCAGACGGTGCTCGCCAGCGTGCTGGTGCTGCTGGCGATCATCGTGCGCACCATCCGGCAGCTCGTCACGTTCGGCACGGTGCGCTGAGGCGACTCAGCGCACCGCGGCGGAGACCTTCTTGAACTCGGGTGTGCCCGCGCACCCGAGCAGGTCGAACAGCGCGGCCTCCACGGTGACGATGTGGGCGCCCGCCTCGCGGCACAGCTCCAGGCCCACCCGGCGATCCTCGGTGTGACGCGACATCACCGCGTCCGCGCAGAGGAACGGGGTGAAGCCCTTGTCCACGAGGTCGCGCACCGTCTGGAAGACGCACACGTGCGTCTCCATGCCGATGAGGATGACCTGCTTGCGCTCGCCCAGCCGCGAGGCCACGTCCGGCACGCAGGCGCTGAACTCGAGCTTCTCCACGGCGGAGTATTTGCCCAGCCGCATCTTCACCAGCGAGTGCGTGGGCCCCAGCCCCTTGGGGTACTGCTCGGTGACGAGCACGGGCAGCTCCAGCGCCTGGGCGCCCTCGATGGCGGCGTTGGAGCGGTTGAGCATGCGGTCGAGCGCCTCGCGCTCCATGGCGGCGCACAGCCGCTCCTGGATGTCCACGACGAGGAGCGAGGCCTGGTCTCTCTTGAGTCGGAAGGTGGGCATGGACGTCATTATTGACGACCTTCCAACGCGCGCCCAAGCTCGGAGGCATGAAGGGTCACGCTCGCAACCTCATGACCGCGCCGGTGAAGTCCGTCTCCCCCGAGACTCCGCTCTCGGAGATCGCCAAGCTGCTCGCCGGGGGGCACATCGGCGGCGTTCCGGTGACGGACGCCGAGGAGCACGTGCTGGGCTTCGTGAGCGAGGCGGACATCATGAACGCCCTTCTC
>NZ_DASVWK010000623.1:0-2169 GCF_036389735.1 Archangium sp.
GGGCTGTTGGGGAAGGGAAGTGCGTGAGTGCGTGAGTGCGTTAGTGCGCTGGATTGGTGTGGCCCGCGGTCCGCCATCCAGGAGCGGATGAATTCGCCGCTGGAAACACACAAAGTCCGCCTGCGCGGGTTCGGGGTCCAATGCCGGTTTTCTCGAGCCGGCTTCAGCCGCCTTCCCGTGGTTCCAGCCGGGGGATTCATCCCAGATCCTGCAAACCACCGTTTGCGTTTGACGGGGCTGTTGGTTCATCGCCCCGGGAGCCGCTTTGGAGCGCGGCGCAGGGCTCGACCGGCGCCGTTATTCCACTCTGAGCGGCTCCTCCACCCACGCTTGGCACCCGCGGAGCGCGTGCGAGTGTGCGGATCGGCGGCTTGGGCCAATGCTCCGCATCGGTGCCGCTCCCGCGGCACCGCTCTGCTCCTCCCGCTGGCCGGCCTGAGCGCTACGTGGCCAGCGGTGTAGCTCGGAGTTGCGCGATCCTCTCCAGCGCTCGTCTCAGCAGCTCGGTGGCCGGGTCGCGGCGCATCAGCTTCAGCCGCAGCTTACGCGCGTGCCGCACCAGCTTACCCGGCGCACGGATCAGCAGCGTCCGCAAGGTCTTGACCTGCCTCTGCTCTGCCGTGCGGTCCAGCGCCGCGCTGCGCACGAAGTGCTGCATCTGGTAGGCGAGCGCCCCCAGGCTCCAGAGCAGGTGGTTTCCACCCAGATCGTCGACCGCCGTGCGGCCTACCCCGAGCTGCCCCATCTCCTCGATCCGGTGCTCCACCTGCGCTCCCTGGTTGTACATCCGCCACGCGGTGATGGGGTCGATCGATGCGATGTTCGTCAGCACCGTCGCCTGCTCCTCGACCACCACCCGGCCCAGCGCCAGCTCCCCCTTGGGCGCCACTGCCGTCTCCCGCACGCACAGCATCCGTATGCCCCAGCGCTCACCCTCGGAGACCTCCAGCCGCGGGTCCTCCGCCGAGGGGGAGAAGGGCCCTTTGTAGCGCTGCAGCGTGTTGGACTCCTGCATCTTCAGCACGAAGCTGACCCCGAGCGACTTCAGCTTCTCGATCACGGCCACCTTGAAGTAGCCCTTGTCCAGCCGCACCAGGATGTGCTTCACACCCTGCACCCGCAGCCAGGCAACCAGCTCCTCCACCCACTCCTCCAGCCCCTCCGCGCAGTTGGCCTTGCCCGGCCTCCAGCGTACACCCATGCAGTCGCCCGTGTCCAGGAAGGCCAGATGCGGATGGTGCGAGGGCCGGCCCCGCTTGCGTGGATTGTAGCCCACCTCCGCCCCCGCCTGCTTCACGCCGTAGCGCAGAACCACGGTCGAGTCGAACATCAGCATCACCGAGCTCGGCACCTTTCCCGCGGCATCCCAGCGCGCCCTCACCAGCCCAAGCAGCGTCTTGTCCAGTGCCCGCGCCGCCCGCTCGCCCCCCTGGCGCACGAACCGGCCGAAGCTCGTCGGGGCCACCACCTTCTTCCAGCCGAAGAGCGCCCGGACGCCCCGCGTCTCCAGGAGCGGGAGGTGGTCCATGTGCGTGCCGCCGTAGAGCAGCATCGCCAGCCACTGCTCGATCTGCAGTGCGGGCCGGTAGCGCCCACGCATCCAGCCGAGCACGTCGTTCAGGTGCGTCCCCAGCTCCAGCCGGTCCCACAACGCTCGAAATGGGGCCAGCCCCGCCCCATCAGTCAGCTGCTCGTCCGTGGTCTCCAGCTCCAGGGCGGCCGCGGAACCTTGTACGTACGGCCGGGTCGGGATAGCTTGCATCAGAGCACCGTTTTGGTGTAGCGGGTCGTGAGAGGCTTCTTGGCGGAAGTGACTCACAATCTACTACTTCAAGGCGGTGCTCGCTTTTTCCACGCAGGATCTGGGTTCATCCCCCGGCGATGCGGCGCCGGTGCCGCGCCGGTGCCCGCCGCCTCCCGCCGGCCCTCGCCCCCCGAACCTGCGAAGGCAGGTTTCCCGCGGTTGTTGCAGCGGTTTCAACCGCCGGCCCACCCCCCGGATGTACCCGGCGCCAACCAGTTGTACCCAACTACAACCACCCCCCGGCTGTCCCCGCCTCCCCCCTCCGGTTACCTTTGGCGACCGTTCCACAAGCAGCAACCGACCCGCTCCGCCCGCGGCCCATACGGCCGCGGGCTGCGTACACCTGAGGACCGATGGAACAGATC
>NZ_DASVWK010000624.1:0-6480 GCF_036389735.1 Archangium sp.
ACGGGCTCCGAGGACGGGGGCCGCAGCACCTGCTACGAGCTGCTGGGACCGCAGCTCGCCGCCGAGCTGTGGCCCGGCGTGGCCTCCACCCTGGGGTGGCTCGCCCCGGGCGCCGCCGGGCTCCAGAACTGGGCCGCGGCCCCTGGTGCGTTGCGCTCGCTGGCCATGCGCGCCGCGGGTGAGCTGCTGGCCGCACGGGCCCGGAGCCAACCCCTGTGCCTCATCCTCGACGACGCCCAGTACGCCGAGGAGACGGCGCTGGACGCGCTGGAGTTCGCCGCGCTCGCCGAGTCCCGCCTCCCCCTGTGGGTGTGCGTGCTGGCGCGCCCGGGCTTCGAGCGCCTGCGGCCCTCCTGGGGTACGCGCGCCGCCCGCCGCCACGTGCTGCCGCTCGGGCCCCTCGCCCCGAGCAGCGCGGCGGAGCTGTGCCGCACCCTGCTGCGCCCGGCGGAGAACGTCCCCGCCGCCGCGCTCGAGCGCCTCGTGGAGCGCGCCCAGTCCGTCCCCCTCTTCCTCGTGGAGCTGGTGCGCGGCCTCAAGCGCCAGGGGCTGGTGCGTCAGCGCGTCAGTGGCGGCAGCTGGTACCTCGCCACGGACGAGCTGGACCGCATGCCGGACCTGCGGCTGGTGGAGTGGCTGGCGGACCGCGAGCTGGGAGCCCTCCCGGTGGAGCTCGCGGCGCACGCGCGGCTGTGCGCGCTGCTCGGCCCGGACTTCACCGCCGCCGAGGCCGAGGGGGTGGTGCACGCGCTGGAGGAGGACGGGGGCGCGGCGGACTTCCCGTTGGATCCCCGCCATGCCACGCGTCGGCTGCTGGACCTGGGCCTGCTCGTGTCCCACCGCCAGGAGGGGCTGAGCTTCCGCAACGAGCTGCTGCGCGCCACGGTGGAGCACGCCCTGCCCGAGGCGGACCGCATGCGCATCCACCGCGCCGCCTTCCGCTTCTACCAGAGCAAGGCGAGCGCCACCGAGCGCCAGCGCCTGCCCCGCCTGGCCCTGCACGCCGCCGCCGCCGGCCTGCGCGACGAGGCCGCCGCCCTCTACATCGACCTGGCCGAGTCCGCGCGCGGCCGGCACGCCTACATCGAGGCGGAGTCCACCTATACGCGCGCCCTGGAGCTGCTGGACGCGGACGACCGGCGCCGCCGCCTCACCGTGCTCCGGGGGCGGGGCCTCATGCGCTACCGCGTGGGACGGTACGAGGACTCGCTGGCGGACTTCGCCGCGGCGCGCGAGCTGGCCCGGCAGCTGGAGGCGGTGACGGACGAGGTGGATCTGCTGCTGGACGAGGCCATGGCCTACGACTGGATCAACGACTACGGGCGCTCGGAGGAGCGGGTGTACAAGGCCCAGGAGATGGCCTTCACCCTGAAGCTCCAGTCGCCACTGCTCCAGGTGCGGCTGCTGCTGGCCCTGGGGCGCGCGCAGTTCCGCAATGGCCAGTGGGAGGAGTGTTGCGAGCCCCTCCAGGAGGCGGCCGAGCGCGCCCTGAAGCTGGGCGACGCGGGCTACGAGTCGCACGTGGTGGCGCAGCTGCTGCTGGGCGTCATCCTCCCCAACCTCGGCCGCATCGACGAGGCGGAGCGCATCTTCGAGGAGGTCATCGCCGCCTGCACCGAGCGCGGAGATCGGCTCCACCTGGGCAGCGCCATCAACAATCGCCGCAACCTGTGGGTGGCGCGCAATGACTTCCAGGGCGCCATGCAGGACCAGGAGCGCTTCATGCACCTGGGGCGCGAGCTGGGCATGGTGGGCTGGGAGTACTTCGCCGAGCACAACATGGGCGAGCTGCTCTACCAGTCGGGGGATCCGGAGGCGGCGGCCCCGCACATCCGCCGCGCCATCGAGCTGGAGCGCCACCACCCGGAGATGGCCCCGAGACCCTGGGCGCTGCTGCTCCAGGCGCGGACGCTCGCCTACAGCGGGCAGGACGAGAAGGCGCGGGAGCTGCTGACGGACATCCGCCGGACGCTCAAGCAGAGCGGCGCGGAGTTCAGCCCCTCCGAGGAGGTCATCTTCTCCGCCGTGGAGCTGGCCACGCGCGAGGCCTCCTCCGCGGAGTGGGAGGCCCTGCTGGCGCGCTCCAGCGAGGTATCCGTGGAGCAGGAGCCGCTGGAGGTGCTGGAGCTGCGGGGGCTGGCCTGGCTGCGGCGGGGAGACCGGGAGGAGGCCGTGCGCCTGCTGGAGGAGGCGATGCGCCGCGCCGACACCATCCCCAACGTCATGCGGGGAAGGCTCCGACGCAGCCTGGAGCGCGCGCGCCTCAACCCGGCCGCATGAGGCCCAGCGAGAGCAGCGCCGCGATGAGCACACCCATCAGGGACTCGGCGACGATGGCGCCCGCCCCCGCCGACTGCACCGTCTGGGTGGCGGAGGGCCGCAGCCGGCTCACACCCGCGGCCAGCAGCGAACCCAGGCAGAGCGTCACCGCGAAGTAGGCCGGCACGAAGAAGCCGATGCCCATGGCCGCCGCCGAGGGCAGCAGGTACGCCAGCCGCCCGCGAGCGGCCGCCGACAGCGCGACGCCCAGCGCGAAGGCCAGTCCCAGGGCCAACGTGGACGCGGGCGGCATGCCCTCCAGGCCCTTGGAGCAGAGCTCCGCCACGGCCTTGAACTGCTGCCCCGTGGGAGCGGGCAGCTCCTCCGAGCGCAGCTCGTACGCGGACACGAGCAGGAAGTAGGTGGGGACGGACACGGCGGCGCCCAGCAGCAAACCCGAGAGCTGGACGAGGAGCTGGCGCGAGGCGTTGGCCCCCAGCAGGCGTCCGGCCTGGAGCGACCACAGGCTGCCGCTGGTATGCGCCGCGGCACCCGACACCACCGCGCCGGCGGCGACGTTGAGGCCGGCCTGCCCGGGTGTCACCAGGCCGAAGCCCAGCTGCGCGAGCTGCCCCACCGGGCTGATGGGCGCGATGTCCGTCTGGCCCGTCGCCCGGGCGCACACCGCGCACAGCGGGAAGGCCAGCACCAGCGCCAGCAGGAAGTGGAGGGGGTTGAGCTGGAAGGCGAACCACCCCATCGCCCCGGTGAGGAGGAGGGCCGGCAACACCATCCTCGACACCCACTGGCCCGCCGTGGCCTCCCAACCCTCGCCTCGCCGTCCGAGCCCGCGCAGATCGGCGAGCACGGCCGGGAGGGCACGCACCTGGGAGGCGAGCGACGTGGCCGCCGCGCCCACCATCAACCCCAGGCCGGGCCAGAGGAGCCACGCGGAGAGGGGGCCGTATTCCGCCGCCGCCATCCGCTCGCGCACCAGCCAGGGCGCCAGTCCCGTCCACGCCACCAGCGAGCCCAGCAGGATGCTCAACCCCACCTGGGGCCCCACCAGCATGCCGACCCCCAGCAGCATGGGGTTCCAGCCAACGCCCAGCAGCAGGCTGTCCGCGCCCACGCCCCCCACCCGCAGCGAGCCGGGCAGCATCGACGCGGCGGGCACCAGGCCCCGTGCATCCCGCAGCCAGGCGAGCACCCCGGACACGAGGCCACTCATCCACAGCCCCCGGGCCCGCGCCGCGTAGGCCGAGCCGGTGGAGTGCAGCGTGGAGATCAGCTCCGCGGTGGCGGCGCCGGTGGCGAACGGCAGGGCCTCCTCCTCGAGCAGGCGCCGCCGCAACGAGAAGGCGAAGAGCACGCCGAGCGTCCCCAGCCCCACGCCCCACAGCGCCACCGTCCAGCCCGGCGGCTGCCAGCCCAGGAGCGCGAGCGCGGGCACCGCGCCCAGCAGCCCCGCGCTCGCGGGCATGGCGCCCATCGAGACGGCGGTCGTCATGGAGAGGTTCGTCTCCAGCGGGGAGAGCGGGGCCTTGCCTCGGGCCGCCACCGACAGGCCTCCGAAGGCCAGCAGCGAGGACAGCACGCACCCCGACTCCCAGAAGCCCGTCTTCAACCCCGTGTAGAGGTTGGTGACGGCCAGCACCGCGCCGCAGAGGCCTCCCGCCACCAGCGCGCGCACCGTCAGCTCGGGCGGTACGGGCCTCGGCTCGGAGACAGGGTGGAGCGGGGGGAGTGTGGACTCGCCCGGGGCCTGCACGGGGGCCGCCCCGGAGCGTCTTCCCTTCCCGTCCCTCATCTCACGCCTCCCACGAGGGCGGTGAGCGGGGGCACCGTCTGGGTGGCCGGAGCCGCCGACTGGGCGGAGCGTCCCACCAGCGCCCGGAGCTGGCGCAGGTCCAGCGGCTTGCTGAGCTTCGGGTTGGCCACCTCCTGGAGGAAGCTCAACGCGCGCGGGGTGAAGGCCCCACCCGTCATGAAGACGATGCGCTGCGCCTGATCCGGCACGGTGCGGCTCAGCTCCAGGTACAGGTCCATGCCCGTCATCCCCGGCATCATCACGTCACAGAGGATGAGGTCGTAGCGGTTGCCCTGGTCCAGCAGCTTGAGCGCGGCGCGGGCCCCATTCACGGTCGCCACCTCGTGCTCGGGCGACAGCGAGCGCTGGAGCGCACGCGTCACGTACGGCTCGTCGTCCACCACCAGGAGGCGCGCCCGGCCCGGCACGGGCGCCTGCGCCGGCTCCGACCGCGTCTCCACCGGAGTGCCCGCCACGCCCAGGAACACGCGGAAGCTGCTGCCCCGGCCCGGCGCGCTCTCCACGCCGATGCGCCCGCCCATGGAGTCGACGATGCCGTGGCAGATGGACAGCCCCAGCCCCGTGCCCTCGCCCACCGACTTGGTGGTGAAGAAGGGATCGAAGATGCGCGCCTGCACCTCCGGCGTCATCCCCATGCCCGTGTCGCGCACCTCCACCACCACCTCGCCCGCGTTGCCCTCGCGGATGATGACGCGAATCTCATGGTCCTTCGCGTCCCCCTCGGGGATGGCGTGCGCCGCGTTGAGCAGCAGGTTGAGGAACACCTGGCACAGGCGAGACTCGTTGCCCTGCACCGAGGGCACCGGCTCGAACTGCGTCACCAGCCGCGCGCGGTGCTTGATGACGTTGTCCGCCATCTTGCACGCCAGCTCCACCGCCCGGCTCACCTCCACCGGCCCCAGGCGATCCTCCTGCTGGCCGCGGGCGAACGTCTTCAGGTCCCTCACGATGGAGGCGATGCGCTCGGCGCCCTCCATCGTCTCGCGCACCACCTGGTGCAGCGGCTCCACGTCCTTCCCCGCCGCCGAGCCCTTCAGCCGCTCCAGCCCCTCGGAGACGAGGTGCAGGTTGACGAGCATGTAGGCCAGCGGGTTGTTGATCTCATGGGCCACGCCCGCGCCCAGCGTGCCCACCGAGGCCAGCCGATCCGCCATCTGGAGCTTCGACTGGAGCAGGCGGCGCTCGGTGGTGTCGCGGTGCACCATCATATGGGCGATGGTCCGGCCCTCGGCGTCGCGCAACGGCGCCACCACGGACTCGCAGTAGCACTGCACGCCGTCGTTGCGCTTGAAGTCCATTTCCCCCGTCCACCGGCCGTCGCGCTCCAGCGCCGCGAGCACCTCGCCGGTGCGCTTGTCCTCCTCGCCCGGGTGCAGCAGCGAGAAGAGCGTCTGCCCGAGCGCCTCCGCCTTGCCCCGGCCGAACATCTTCTCCGCGCTCGCGTTCCAGTCGATGATCCGCCCGTTGCGGTCCGTGACGACGACGCCCTCGCACAGGCTCTCGAAGATGAGGGCCTGGCGGCGCAGCTCCTGCTCGGCCAGCTTGCGCTCGGTGATGTCCATCACCGTGCCGGTGATCCGCACCGGGGTGCCGCGCTCGTCGCACAGCACGTCCCCCTTGCAGGACAGCCAACGGCCGCGCGCACCCGCCACCTCGATGCGGTACTCCACGTCCAGGTGCGTGCGCTGGGCGAGCGCCGCGGCCAGCGCCTCGCGCACGCGCGGCAGATCTCCCGGGTGCACCACCTCGGACGGATCCGTGGGGCGCCCCGACAGCGCGCCCACCGGCAGGCCCAGCAGCCGATCCACCTGCTCGGACCACGTCACCGCGCCGGTGACGGCGTTCCAGTCCCAGATGCCCACGCGCGCCGCGCTCAGCGCCTGCCGCAGCTGCTCCTCGCCCTGCTCCACCAGCTCGCGCATGGAGAAGCGCAGCACCGTCACGGTGCCGATCTGGACGCGGTCCCCCTCGTGCAGCTCCGACGAGGCGATGCGCACCCCGTTGACGTAGGTGCCGTTGGTGGAGCCCAGGTCGGCGATGTGGAAGCCGCCCTCGGCCGTGCGGGTGATCCGCGCATGCCGGCGCGACACGCCGTGATCGTTGATCTGGAAACCCGCGTCCGCGCCTCGGCCCAGCACCTGCTCCGGTCCTTCGATACGAAAGACCTTCCCGATCGCCGCTGGCGTCGTGGTGCTGGTGAGGATGAGGCACGCGCTCTCCGAGGACGGGAGTGGCTGCGCGGGCCCTCCACACATCGTGAGATCGTCCATCATCTTCATGGGCATTCTTCCCGAGGGCAGGAGTTCGTCGCTTCCGGAGTATCCAGCAGACGCGAGGCGCTAAATACGTCGCCTGATCGCGTGCCGGTGGCGTCCGCCCCCATTCATCCG
>NZ_DASVWK010000625.1:0-4960 GCF_036389735.1 Archangium sp.
GGGGAAGCTGGCGCCGTGGGAGTTCGGCCTGTTGGTGGTGCGGGACGTGGCGACGGGGCTGGGCTTCGTGGTGGCGCGCATCATCCCGGGCTTCCGGGCGGTGAAGTTCCAGGCGCGGATGCTGGGCAAGGTGGTGACGACGCTTCAGCTCGGGGCCCTGCTCGCGGTGCTGATAGCGCCGATGCTGGTGCGCCCGCTCGTCATCGCCGTGGGCCTCACGGCGCTCGCGTCCGTGGTGGACTACACGGCCGCGGTGTGGCGCGCCCGGGCCCGTCCCGGTGTGCCTCCCCGGCCCCGGGGCCCCAACATCCCCACGCCCTCGGGAGGCGGGGCGGCGTGAGCCTCAGGCGGCGCGCATCCGCTCGAAGAACCGCGCCAGCTTCGCCTCGTCCAGCCGGCCCTCCGTCCGCACGCCGCCGCACAGGTCCAGCCCGAACGGTCCCACCTGCCGGATGGCCTCGCCCACGTTGTGCTCCCTCAGGCCTCCCGCGAGGAAGAGGGGAATGCGCACCTGCTCACGGATGCGCCGGCTGACGCTCCAGTCGTGCACGCGCCCCGTGCCTCCCAGTTCCTTCACCGCCAGGGACTGGTTGCCCGAGTCGAGCAGCAGCGCATCCACGTGCGGCGCCACGGCCAGGGCTTCCTCCAGGGACTCCTCACCCGTCACGTGGATGACCTGCACGAGCGACACCCCGGGCATGGCCCGGCGCAGGTCCGCGTAGCTCCCCGAGGTGAGCCGGTCGCAGATTTGAACGGTGTTGGTCCGGCAGCGGCGCTGCTGGGCGATGATGTGCTCCGCGTCCTGGCCGCACGTCAGCAGGAAGGTGGCGATGGGCGGCGGCACCGCGGCGGCGATCTCCGCGATGAGCGACTCCGAGATGACGCCGGGACCGCTGGGCATCGACGACACCAGCCCCAGCGCCGAGGCCCCGGCCCGGATGGCGGCCCAGGCCTCCTCCACGCTGGCGATGCAGCAGACCTTGATACGCGGGGTGTTGACTGCTTCCACGGGAGCTCCTGCTCTCGGAAGACCCCACTCTGATAAACAACCGCGCCCACCCGGGCGTTCCCCTGGCCGGGCTACTTCGCGGGAGGGCTCCGTCCGGCCTGATCGCAGGCGCGCTCGTAGCGGGTGAGCCGGTCGCCCAGGGCACCCAGGACCTCGGGCGGGGTGCCGCGCTTCGCTCTCACCACGTCCAGGGTGCGGCGCAGGGAGCGCAGTCCATGGGTGCAAGAGCCGAGCTGCAGGGCGGACATGGCGTAGACCTCCAGGCTGAAGGCGCTGTAGGGAGCCAGCTTCCAGGCGCGTATCGCCGGTTCCAGCGCATCTTCCGGCAGGCCGCGGAGGATGTAATGCCGGGCCAGGTCTCCCTGGGTGGCGGTGGAGTCCGGCAGCAGCGCCGCCGCCTTGAGGAAGGCCGCTTCCTGCTCCGGGAGCGGAGCCTTCGTCGCCCGCAGGGACCGGCCCAGCAAGCTCCAGCCCTCGCCCGCATCGGGCCGCGCCCGCACCAGGGCGCGAGCCAGCGCCAGCCGCTCCTCCTCGTCCGCGGCCATGCCGGAGCGCAGCACCACCGCCGTCACGTTGGTGGCGTCCTCGCTCAGTGCCCGCCGCACCTCTGGCCGTGCCCGCCGCAGGCGCTCTTCCCAGCCAGGGCTGCCCGGGGAGCGCAACCACAGCTGGGCACGCACGGCGTGGACCTCCGCGTGGGGCAGCTCCTCCACCCGGGCGGGGAGGGGCTCCGGCGGCGCGGCGAAGGACGTGGCATGGTAGACGTTGGCGCGCACGTACTCTTGCAGACCCTTCTCCAGGTCGCCCGCGTCGCCGAAGGCCTCCTCCCACGCTCGCCGTGGCTCGCGCGCTTCGTACAGCGCCTGTTCGAAACGTGTCAGGCGCTCCAGGTGCATGCCGAACAGGTAATGCACCCAGAGCCAGGAGGAGGCGTACAAGTCGCGCAGCCGGGGGTCCTCCAGCTCCGGCCGCTCGTCCCACCGCCACAGCGTCTCCAGCGTCAGGACCCCGTGGGCGCGCAGGTATTTGAGATGGTCGGGATGCGGATGGCCCAGGACGGTCCCCGCGGGGCCCTCTCCGAGCCGTACCGTCTCCAGGAAGGTGGCCAGCCCCTCGGTCACCCAGCGTGAATCGCGCAGCAGCACGAAGCGCGTGAGGTAGTGGGCCAGCTCGTGCGCCAGCGTGGGCCGGTCGCCCAGCTCCTCGAACCGCTCCCCCCGTACGCCCATCACCAGCAGGGGCACGTCATTCTCGTCCTCCGCGAGAAAGCCTCCGACGTGCTGCTCGGTGAACTCGGCCAGCTCGCGGCCGCGCAGGAGGAGGACGTCGACACGGCCTGGCGGGTCGAAGGCCGGGCCCCACATGGAGCGCAAGGCGTCCCGGAGCCGCTCCAGTTCCCGGGCCGCGCGCCGGGCGGAGTCCTCGTCCAACGAGGTGCGGATGTGGAAGTGGGTGCTTGTCGCGCGGTGCCACGGGGCGCCCTTGGCGAGGGGGCAGGCGGGAGGAGCGGCGGGCCCCGCGAGGCTCGCGCGGGAGAGCACCAGCGCGCCCAGGAGGGCGAAGGCGGCCAGATGGCGGAGGGGAGGTCGGGACAGGAGGCGCATGGCGTGAGACATACCTTTTCTGGTAGCCTGCGCAAGCCTGACTGGAAAAGTGGTGGAGGCATGGCTCGGATGATGCGCAACGTCCTTCTCTCGCGGTCCACCCTGCTGCTTGCCCTCATGGCCTCCGTGGCCGGGGCCAGCGGACGCGAGCCCAACGAACGCAACCTCTACCTCTCGGACCATCCGAGCCGGGAGACGTCCAACGTGTACGTCGTCGGCGGTATCGTGACGGTGCTCCGCCTGGAGCAGCCATGCGATTCCGCGCGGACCCGGATGCTGGGCTGGGAAGGCCGCTTCGCGCCCGTGGAGTGTGTCGGCAAGAAGGTGCTTCTGGAGCCGCTCCATGACATCAGGCCCGAGGATCGGTTCCTGCTGCTGGTCACGCTGGCGGATGGGACGGAGCTACCCTTCACCGTGACGTCACGGCAGGAGACGACGGACGACCGGACGGGCGATCAGCAGGTCAACGTGTTCCGTGACCACAAAGCCCCGAACGCGGTGCTCGCGTCCCTGTACGACTCGCTGGGGAGGGAGCGGGAGCTCAACAAGGAGGTCGAGCGGTACCGGAAGGAGGACACCGCCGACCACGCGCTCGCCGCGCTCCTGGCGAAAGGCGCCGGGAAGATGACGCTGTTTCGGGAACTGTGGACGAAACTGTTCAAGGGCACGGATGGCGTGGAAATCCGAGCCTCCGTCCTCGCGAGCAAGAACCGGGATAAAGCGGCTGTGATCTTCAAAGTGAAGAACAACAGCCCGAACGAGTCCTGGAGTCTGATGGAGGCACGACTGTTGACCGAGTCTGGCGGGGAGCCAAGGCCGTTTGCGCTGCGGACCAGTCGGGAGCACTGGGGGCCGGGTGGGGAAAGCGGGCAGATCGCGGTCGTCATGGACATGCGAGCCTTCGACTCGAAGAAGGGCCCTGAACGACTCGTTCTGGAAATCTTTCGGGGCGACGGTCTGAGACAGGTCTATGTTCTTTTGGATCGACGGATGATGCGTTAGTAGATGCGAGCCCTCATGACTCCAACCCGCGCGCTGCTTACCGCCTCTGTCTTCCTGTTGTGCGTGTTCACCGGGTGCACGACTCCCGGTGGTGTAGCCCTTCGACCGGACGGGAGTCCAGGACCACAAGAGTGCTCGGAAAAGGCACGCGAGGCCATGCGGATTCTTCGTCTGCAAGTCGGGGACGCTGCGGACGTCGAACTTGACGTAAATCAGACGAACACGAGCCCCATCACGCTGTATGAGGGTCCAGTCGAAAGCATGCTGAACAGCAGCCTCGGCCTGCTCCCGCCAGCCACCCGCCTGTATGGGCGGGTCTGGACCGGTGGCCCGCAGGCTGTCCTCCGATACTACGAGGCGCACCCACCGGACGGTGAGCCGATCTCCATTTGCGCCGTGGCCCGACTCGCGGGCGGTCAGATGAAGAAATTGCCAGAGTCGAAGCCGGGGATGGCCATCCTCGAGTTCTCGAGTGCAGCGGTCTACATCGTGAACTCGTTCCGGTGAACCACCGCGCGCCAACCCCTACAGCAGCGGGAGGGCAAGGGGTGCCGCTCAAATCTGCCAGCTTTTGAGGGGCTCGCTGATGTCAATTTCAATGGTGGAGCCGAGCAGGTAGTCGCTGTTCTTGCCGTTCCAGGTCAAAGTCAGTCCGCCGATGTGCCTGGACAGCATTTCAAGCGCCTGCACGGGCTTCACGACAGTGGCCAGATCAAGTTCGTATGCAGTTGCCATTTGGGGCCCCCGTCTGTGAACGGGTTCAAGGATAGAGCCGTGTGAGCTTTGTGTCCTTGAACCGAAGCCAGGGAACCACCAGCAGCAATCCCAGTCCACTCCAGGTGCCACGCATGGGCTTCCTCCTCACACCCCCATGGGTAGGGAGCACGAGGGAGGAGTCCAGAGGGTGGGGCCGAAAAGCCTCACCACTCCACGTGGATCGTGAAGTCGGTACCGGAGGCGTTCTTCACCTCCACGCGCGAGCGTGGCGTCACATGGGCCATGGACTTGAGGGCCTGCTCCACCACGCCCTGCTCCCAGCTCGGGCCCAGCAGGTCTCCGCGGAAGTGCATCCGGGCGGCGTTGTCGGCCACCTTCTCATAGCTCCGCTCGCCGAAGCTGGTGACGGCCTTGTAGCCCGAGGGCGCGGTCGCCAGGAGCCGGTGGGGTTTGTCCCCCGCCAGGAACGCCATCATCTTGCCGGACTGGGAGTCGAAGAAGGAGCCCGCCGCCGAGCGGCCGAACTCCAGGGGGAACTCGTGGTAGCCCCGCGCACCCTTCGCGTTGCGCTTCACGCTCGCCTCCACCAGCCGGAGCAGATCGGCCACCGGGTAGCGGAAGAAGCTCA
>NZ_DASVWK010000626.1:0-8211 GCF_036389735.1 Archangium sp.
CCCCGAGGTTCACCCGCAGCCAGCGCAGCGGATGCACGAGGGCGGAAACTCCCACGCCGTCCGGAGCCCCCACGTCCAGCGCCATGCCGAGCCGCGGCTTCCACGGTGGCGCGAGGGTCGCGTTGGGGTCGGAGGGTGCCACCGTCTGGGAGGGCGAGACCTCCTCTGACTCCGCTTCCTCCTGCTCCTGGGCCCGGGCGCCCGGTGTGGCTCCCAGTGCGAGCATGCAGGCGAGCATGCGTGCATACCTCTGATGAAAGATCGCTGTGGTCATCGCTGGAGATCATTTCAGGAAGACGCGGCGGCGTCTTCCACAGGGCAGGCAGGCGGACGGATCCGCCGGGAGGTCTCGACCGATCGGTGGAGTCTGCTACGGTCCACCGCCTCTGGCTGCGTCCGTCGCCTGGAGTCGTCGATGCTGAAGAAGATCCTCATCGCCCTCGCGACCTGGATGGCGCTCGTGCTCGCCGTCGGCTTCATGCTGCCGTCGAAGTACCGCGTCGAGCGCTCGACGATCATCAACGCTCCGGCCAAGGCGGTGTACGCCCAGGTGGCCCACCTCAAGAGCTGGCGGGACTGGTCCCCGTGGAACGCGAGCAGCTATCCGAGCAACCAGTGGATGTTCGGCGGCCCCGAGGTGGGCGTCGGTGCCGTGCGGAGCTGGAGTGGCGAGGACGTGGGCACCGGCACCCTCTCGCTCACCCAGGCGGACCCGGAGACGGGCGTGTCCTATGACATGTCCCTGAAGGACGGGCGCTACCTGCTGCACGGCCGCATCTCCTTCTCGTCCGCGGGCCAGGGCACCCGGGTGACGTGGGTGGACGAGGGGGACCTCGGTGGCGGTCCACTCATGCCCTACCTGCGCTTCCCGCTCCAGTCGCGGCTCGGCCGGGACCTCGAGCAGGCCCTGGCCCGCCTCAAGACCCGGGTGGAGGCCGGCTCCCTCCCAGCCAACACGGAGCCCGAGCCCGGGCCCAGGCCCGCTCCGGCCCAGGCCACCGCGCCCTCGCGGGAGCCCGCTCCGGCCCCCGTTGCTCCCGCTGCCCCTGCTCCGGTGGAGGGCTCGCCCCTGGCCACTCCGTCCACGCAAGGCGCGCATGCGGCCACTTCGGGTGAGGCGCCTCCCTCGGTGGTGGTCTCTCCAGCGCCCACGGGTGAGCCGGCCCAGGCCGTGCCGGGCCCCTCGGTTCCCACGGGCGAGCCGGCTCCAGCGGAGGCCACTCCCGCTGCTCCTCCGGCTTCCGAGCCCGCTCCGGCTCCGGCCGAGGCCCAGACGACGCCCACCGCGCCGTAGCGCGAGGGAGTGAAAGTGCTCATCCCCCCGCTTGTCGGCTTGCGGCGGGAGGGCCCCTGCACTACTGCTCCCACCATGGCCGACGTGCTTCCCGAAGCATTCCTCCGAGCCGTTGCCGAGGGCTTCCCCTCGGATTTCCTCACCCGCGAGCCCAGTGAACTCCAGGAGTACGGGCGCGACTGGACGCGGGTCTATTCGCCGGCCCCCAGCGCGGTGGCCTTCCCGCGCACCACGGACGAGGTGGCGCGCCTGCTGGCCCTGTGCAACCAGCACCGGGTGCCGGTGGTGCCCTCGGGTGGACGCACGGGCCTGGCGGGTGGCGCGGTGGCCTCTCGCGGCGAGCTGGTGCTGTCGCTCCAGCGGATGAACAAGATCGGTCAGGTGGATCTGCTCGGTAACTCGGTGCGCGTGCAGGCGGGCGCCGTCACCGAGGCGGTGCACCACCACTGTGCCGAGCACGGCCTGACGTGGCCGGTGGACTTCGCCTCGAAGGGCTCGAGCCAGGTGGGGGGCAACATCGCCACCAACGCGGGTGGGGTGAAGGTCATCCGCTACGGCCTCACCCGGCAGTGGGTGCTGGGCCTCCAGGTGGTGACGGCGCAGGGACAGGTGCTGGAGCTCAACGGTGCGCTGGAGAAGAACAACACCGGCGCGGACCTGCGGCAGCTCTTCATCGGCAGCGAGGGGACGCTGGGCATCATCACCGAGGCCACGCTCAAGCTGGCGCCGCTGCCGGGCAGGCAGGAGGTATTCCTCTTCGCGGTGCCGGACGTGGCCGCGGTGCTGCGGCTGTTCCGCGAGGCCCGGCGGGCCCCGCTGTTGCTGAGTGCCTACGAGTTCTTCACCGACAAGTGCCTGGCGCGTGTGCAGCGGCACCGCAAGCTGCGCTCGCCCTTCGAGGCTCCCAGCGGCTGTTACGTGCTGATGGAGGCGGAGGGGAAGGACGCGGCCGAGGTGGAGGGCTGGCTGGGCTCGCTCTTCGAGCGCGGGCTGGTGACGGACGGCACCATGGCGCAGAGCCCCTCACAGGCCACCGAACTGTGGGCGCTGCGCGAGAGCATCAGCGAGAGCCTGTCGGCCACGGGGCTGCCGCACAAGAACGACGTGTCGCTGCCGGTGACCAACCTGGAGGCCTTCTGCTCCGAGCTGGACGCGGTGTTCAGCGAGCGCTACCCGGGCTGGGAGATCGCCCTGTTCGGCCACATCGGGGACGGCAACCTCCACATCAACATCATGAAGCCCGACGCGATGGAGAAGGCCGAGTTCCTCGCCCACACGAAGAAGGCCGACCCCACGATGTTCGAGCTGGTGCGCAAGCACGGCGGCAGCATCTCCGCCGAGCACGGCATCGGCCTGCTCAAGAAGGACTACCTGTCCTTCTCGCGCTCGCCGGCCGAGCTGGAGATGCTGCGCACGCTCAAGCGGGCCCTGGACCCGAACACCATCCTCAACCCGGGGAAGATCCTCGACGTGTGAGCGGGGCCCGAAGTGCCTCCGCTGTCCCTCCGCTGCCGGCTCCTCGGCTGCTCGGAATTCTCCTGTCACGTGGGTTGCCAGCAGGTGACTTCTGAAGTAGTGTAGGGGAGGACGATGTCCTGAGGGACTGGCGTGGCGGACGCGGAGGGATGATGCTGAGCCCTGAATCGATGGACTGGAGAGGATTCGCTGAGATGACGGAGGAGAAGCAGCCCCCTCATCGGGAAGCTACCTACGCGGAGCTCGTTGCCCTCCCTCCACACATGGTGGGGGAGATCCTCGGAGGGAAACTCTTCGCGTCACCCCGACCAGCGACCGCTCACTCGGCGGCCAGCTTCGCCCTGGCGACTGAACTCGGCAGCCCCTTTCAGCGGAGCCGGGGGGGACCGGGTGGCTGGTGGTTCTTCAATGAGCCGGAGTTGCACTTCGGCAAGGACGTGCTGGTGCCGGACCTCGCGGGTTGGCGGCGCGCTCGAATGCCCGTGCGCTCGAATGAGCCCTTCATCACCCTCGCTCCGGACTGGGTCTGCGAGGTGCTCTCTCCCTCGACGGCCCGCATCGATCGGACCCTCAAGAAGGAGATCTACGCCCGGGAGGGGGTCGAGTACGTCTGGCTCGTGGATCCGGTGCTCCGCATCCTGGAAGTCCTCCGGCTCCACGGGGGGCAATGGCTGGAGAAGGGCTCCTGGAGCGGGAATGCCCGCGTCCGCGCCGAGCCCTTCGAGGCCCTCGAGTTGGAGCTGGAGGCCCTCTGGTTCTCCGAGTCGCCCGAGCCCGGTTGAGTCACCGGGCTGCGAGGTGGCTTCCCGTCAGGACACGATGCGCGTCTTGATGTCCGTCTTGAGGCCGGCGATGGCCTCGCACACGGGGTTGACCACGTCCTGGTCCAGGTCCATCACCAGGTAGCCGATGTTCGCATCCGTGCTCAGCACCTGCGCGTGGATGTTGGCGTTGAGGTCCGAGACGATCTTGTTGATGTCTCGAAGCACGCCGGGCACGTTGCGGTGCACGTTGAGGATACGGTGCGTGCCCTGGATGAGCGGCGACTCGATCTGAGGGAAGTTCACCGCGCCCGTCGTGGCCCCGCTCCTCACGAACTTGATGAGCGAGGTGGCCACCTCCTTGCCAATGGACGCCTGCGCCTCCTCCGTCGAGCCGCCGATGTGCGGGGTGAGGATGACGTTGGGCAGCCCCTGCAGCTCGGTGACGAAGCCGTCGCTGTTGGTCTCCGGCTCCTCGGGGTACACGTCCACCGCCGCGCCCGCCAGGTGGCCCGACTTGAGCGCCTTGGCCAGCGCGCCAATGTCCACCACCGTGCCCCGGCTCGCGTTGATGAGGTAGCTGCCCTTGCGCATCCGCTCCAGCGCGGGGGCTCCAATCATCCACTCGGTGGACGGCGTGGCCGGCACGTGCAGCGTCACGAAGTCCGCGTTCTCCAGCAGCTCGCCGAGCGTCGGCATGGCGCGCGCGTTGCCCAGCGGCAGCTTCGTCATCACGTCATAGAAGATGACACGCATGCCCATGGACTCGGCCAGCACGCCCAGCTGCGAGCCGATGTGTCCGTAGCCGATGATGCCCAGCGTCTTGCCGCGCACCTCGTGGCTGCCCGTCGCCACCTTGCGCCACTGGCCCGCGTGCACCTCGCGGCTGCGGTCCCCCAGCTGGCGCGTGAGCATCACGATCTCCGCGATGACCAGCTCCGCCACGCTGCGCGTGTTGCTGAAGGGGGCGTTGAAGACGGGCACGCCGTGCTTGTTGGCCGACGGCAGGTCCACCTGGTTGGTGCCGATGCAGAAGGCTCCCACCGCCAGCAGGTTGGGCGCCTTGGCGAGCGCGGGCGCCCAGACATTCGTCTTGCTGCGGATGCCCAGCAGGTGGACTCCCTGGATGCGCTCCTCCAGCTCCTCGGGCTTGAGTGCGCCCTTGAGCCGCTCCACCGAGTACCCCTCCGCCGTGAGCATCTCCTCGGCGGACGCGTGGATGTTCTCGAGCAGCAGCACCTTCAAGGGACCTTCGATGGAGACCGGAGTGGAGGGCGAGGGGAACGTGGGCGTGCTCATATATCCTTCGCGTTAGATCCCGCCCTCCGGGCTGTCAAGCATCGGTTGCGGGAGGAGGGGCTCGTCCGTCATGGCGGCGAGCGGCCCCAGCCTCCCAGGGCTCTCTGACGTGTGGATTATTGGATGGTGTAGGCCACCGGGCCACGTCGTCCGCGGCGAAGGTCAGTCGTCGTCGGGGTTGCGCAGCCAGGCCAGGGCTGCCTCACGCGTCTCGAAGGTGCGCGTGGGGATGGTGAGCATGGCCTGCTTCGTCATGCGCCAGGCCTGGAGCCCGGAGGCGGGATCCGTCACCACGCGTGCCGAGCGCTTCATGCCGTGCAGCTGCGCGAAGGCGTTGAGGCTGGCCATGGTGGCCACCATCTCCGGCGGCATCACCCGGAGCTGTCCCTGGTCCACCAGCGCGCTCCAGGGGCCGCCCATGCGGGCGATCAGCTCGCGGATGCGCTTGAGGTAGTCCGCCACGTCCTCCGCGGAGGGCTGCGGGGGGTAGACGACGTCGATGATGCGGTCTGCCTCGTGGACGGTGATCTGAAAGGGCATGCGGGGCGCACTCTATCCCCAGAGTGCCCCGCGTCGAAAAGCCCTGTCAGACGTCGTCGCGCCCTCCGTCCCTGGGGAGGGCGTTACAGCCGGAGAGGGGGTCTCATGAACACGAAATTGTATGTGCTGGGCGCGGTGCTGGGGACGGCTCCGGCCCTGTTTCCGGTGGCGTGCCAGCCGTGGGCGCCTCCTGGCCAGAAGCAGGAGGAGGAGTCGCGGGGTGGGGCGTCGCGCCGGGTGGAGCGTCCCCTGGGCGGCAGCGGCATCTCCGCGCCTCCCCCGGCGTCCGTGCCGGCGGGTCTGGATCCCGGTGTGCCGACGCACCCGTGCGAGCTCATCACCGTGATGCAGGTGCCGTGCGACCCCGCCGCGGCCACGTGCGAGTACACCTACTGGGAGTGCCCCGAGCAGGCGCAGCCGCTCGAGGCCTGACCTGGAGGGCTCGGTGGCCCGCCTGCCCGGCGTTCCGGAGTTCGAGCGCCCGGGAAGCGGGGCCCCGCCCTGCTTGGCGTCCCCTCTTCGGGGTTCCTAGCTTCGTGAACCAGTAGCTCCGGGTGGCACGTCGAGGAGGGACGATGAAGGCGGTCCTGAAGGCGGGCGTGGTGGTTCTCGTGCTGCACGCCGGGGGGGCCCTGGCGCGGGAGGAGGAGCCCCGGTCCATGTCCGTGATGGTGGGCGGGGGCGTGGAGGGCTACACGCGCGACCTCGCGCCGCAGGTGGACGTCGGGGTCACCTACGGCGTGTCGGTGGGGATGCGGGCGAACCGGCTCCTGGGGCTGGAGCTCGGCTATTCGGGCGCCGTGAACGGGCTCGAGCTGGGCGCGGATCTGGTGCGCAACGGGGCCTATGCGGCGGCCACGGTGGATCTGCGCTCCTCGGGGCTGCGGCCCTACGTGATGGGCGGCCTGGGCTTCAGCACGTACAACGTCCGCGGTGGGGTGCCCGGCTTCGGAGACGACACAGTGGGCAACGTCCCGCTCGGGGCGGGGGTGCACACGTCCCTGGGCGCCTTCACCGCCGACGCACGCCTCAACTACAACATCCTCTTCGACCAGCAGTTCGCCGTCGGGGCACCCGTGCCCAACACGGGAGGGCCGTCCCGCCTCCACGTCGGCAAGGGCGGCCGCTACTCCGGCACGCTCAACCTCGGCATGGCGTGGTGATTGAAGCCGTGGCCCTCGTCCGGGGTTTGCATGGGAGGCCCTGAAAATCTTCCAGCATTCCGGCCCGGCGCGGGGCGTGGTGGCGCCAACCCCCTGGAATCCGTGAGGCCGGTGCTGGCACGCGATGCGCAATGAGGGGGACGCGGGTGGGTTGTCGAGGGGCAGGTCGGGGGGGGCAGGGGTCGGTCGGGGGGGGGCGGGCGTGGGCGTGCGGCGGATGCGGCTGGGCGAGCTGTGGGTGGCGAGCGGGCTGTTGGCGTCGGCGCAGGTGGAGGCGGCGCTCGCCTGGCAGAAGCGGATGAAGTGCCGGTTGGGGGAGGCCGCGGTGAAGATGGGCCTGCTCGCGCCGGAGCAGCTGCTCATGTCGTTGTCGCAACAGCTCCAGGTGCCCTACATCCGCCGCGGGGGCCTGGAGCGCGTTCCGGCGGGAATGCTGCGCTGCGTGCCGGCCCGGGTGCTGGCGCACCTGCGCGTCTGCCCGCTGCGTGTCGAGTGGCGCAACGAGGTGCGGGGCGTCGTCTCCGTGGCCACCAGCGAGCCGGGCAACCTGCGCGTGTTGGATGACCTGGCCTTCGCCACGGGCTGCACGGTGCGTCCCGTGCTGGCGCTCGCGGAGGACATCGAGTACCTGCTGCGCCGCCACGGCATCATCACCACTCGGGCGCGCTCGCTCGAGCTCAATCCCGAGGACGCGAACCTGCGGCTGCGCATCTCTCGGGACTACTCCACGGTCTGACGCAACGGCCACGACCGGGACTGACCGGCCGTGGCTCGTCACATCGGCTCGTGCTTCGAGACACTACCCGCCGAGCGTCTGGAGGGCGCGGGCGTAGTACGCGTCGCGGGCGGCCTTGCCGTTGTAGCCGCCATTCACCCGGTAGGTGATGGCGTCGAAGTTGCCCGCGTCGGCGTGGGAGTTGAGGTTGCGGCTGTTCCAGAACCAGGCGGCGGTGCGGAAGCCCACGTCGGGGTCCGCGGCGCGGGTGGGGTTGTTCACCAGGTCGATGCCCAGGGCCTGGCTGGCGGCCGCGTAGTTGGAGCGCCCGGTGAGCTGGATGGGGCCGCGGCCCTTGAAGCGCACGCCGTCACCCGGCTGCGTGTTGCCCAGGTCCGAGCGGCCCTCGTAGGCGGCGCCGGAGGCGATCTCCTCCATGTAGCGGAACTCGCCGCTCTCGTGGGCGAGCTGCGCCAGGAAGGCCGCCTGACGCCGCGGGGTGTTGATGCCCGCCTCCTGCATGGCGCGGTTGAGGTGCGGCATCAGCTCGTTGGCGCGGGCCTCCGAGAGGTTGGGCATGATGGTGCGCAGCTGTTGCACGCTCACCCCACCCGCCGTGCCCGGCTCGCTCGGGCCCGTCACCGGCCCGGGCCCGCTCACGGGGCCCGGCTGCGACGGCGTGGACGGAGCCGAGCCGCCCGGGATGGAGAGCCGCTGGCCGACCTGGATGAAGTCGGGGTTGGAGATGCCGTTGGCCTGGGCGATGGCGCCCACGGTGGTGCCGTGGCGGGCGGCGATGCCGCTGAGCGTGTCACCCGGCCGAACCGTGTAGTTCTGGGCGGCGGGGGCAGGAGCGGGGCTGCTGGAGCCCGCCGCGCCCGGGATGGAGAGCCGCTGGCCGACCTGGATGAAGTCGGGGTTGGAGATGCCGTTGGCCTGGGCGATGGCGCCCACGGTGGTGCC
>NZ_DASVWK010000627.1:0-7792 GCF_036389735.1 Archangium sp.
CCCTCGACGCGGGCGATACCGTCATCCGCCCGGAGACCTCCCCCTCCTCCTCCTCCCTCTTCGCCGGGCGCTACGCCCTGCTGCGCATGCTCGGCCGTGGCGGCATGGGCACCGTGTACGAGGCGCGAGACAGCCTCGTTGGTGACGTGGTGGCCCTCAAGACGCTGGAGCTCGGCGAGGACGCCGGCCCGGACGCGCTCGAGCGCTTCAGCCGCGAGGTGCGGCTGGCCCGTCGCATCACCCACCCCCACGTGGCGCGGATGCACGACCTGGGCACCCACGAGGGCCAGTCCTTCCTCACCATGGAGTACGTGGAGGGCGAGGACCTCCGGACGCTGCTCCTGCGCGAGCGCCCGTTGGCCCCGTCCCGGGCCGTCCGCGTCGCCCTGGCCGTCTGCGAGGGGCTGGCCGCGGCCCATGCCGCCGGGGTGGTGCACCGGGACCTCAAGCCGGCCAACGTCCTCGTCGAGAAGGGCGGCCGCGTGGTGCTGACGGACTTCGGCATCGCCCGCGCGGTAGCGGGGGAGGCCGCCTCGCGCACCATGGGCACGGTGGGCACCCCCCTGTACATGGCGCCCGAGCAGGTGTCGGGTGAGCCCGTGGACGCCCGTGCGGACCTCTACGCCGTGGGCCTGCTGTTGCACGAGATGCTCACCGGCGAGGTTCCCTTCACCGGTGACACGCCCTGGGCCGCCGCCCTGGCCCGCCTGCGCCAGCCCCCGCCGGATCTGCGCCAGCGCCCCACCATTCCTCCGCCCCTCGCCGAGCTGGTGCACCGCTGCCTGGCCCGCGCTCCCGAGGAGCGGCCGGCGAGCGCGCTCGAGCTGGCCGCGGCGCTCCGGGACTGGCTCGTCAGCGTGGGGGAGCCTACCCTGTCCGCCCCATACACCCCGGGGCCGGTGACGGCCACCACCTCGCCCCTCCTCACCTCGACGGGCACCACGCGCCAGGCGCCGCGCACCTCCACCACGCCGACGGTGAAGCAGGCCGTGGCGTTGCTGCCCCTGCGCTTCCAGGGCCCCCGCGAGCACGAGTACCTCGGGGAGACGTTGTCCGAGGCCCTCATCGACCAGCTCTCCCGCGTGCGCGGGCTGCGCGTGCCCGGCAGCGGGGTGATGGTGCGCTTCCGCGACGAGAGGGATCCTCGGACGGTGGGGCGCGAGCTCGGGGTGGAGCTGGTGGTGGACGGGACGGTGCAGTGCGCGGGCTCGATGGTGCGGGTGTCCGTGCGGCTGCTGGAGGCCCAGACCGGCACCCAGCTCTGGAGCGGCCGCTTCGAGTACCCCTCCCTCGATGCCTTCGAGCTCCAGGATCGGCTCATGCCGCGCGTCTCCGAGGATCTGCGCGGGGAGCTCGGCCTCGCGGCCTGGCGCGCGAGCACTCCACCCGAGGCGATCGCGCTGTACCGCCAGGCGGCTCCCCGGCTGTTCGGGGCGATGCGGAACGACCCTGATGGCCCGCTGAGCCAGCTCGACAAGTGCCTGGAGCTGGCGCCGGACTTCGCGCCGGCCCTCGCGCTCCATGCCAACGCCAGCCTCCGCGTCTGGTTTCTCGGGAGCAAGGACTCCGAGCGGGACCTGGGCGCGGCGGCGCGCGCCAGTGTCGAGCGGGCCCTGCGGCTGGCGCCCGAGCAGCCCGCGACGCATCTGGCACGGGGGATTCTCGCCGCCCAGGGCAATGACTGGCGCTCGGCCGTGATGGCCCTGCGTACTTCCCTGGACCTCGCGCCCACGTATGTCCCCGCGCTCCAGTACTTCGGCACCATGCAGTGCGAGGCCGGCCGCGCGGACGAGGGGCTGGTGCGGCTGCGCCTGTCCCATGAGCTGTCCTCCTCGAACCTGGGGGGACTGTTCGAGCTCGCCCGTTGCAGTGCCCTGCGTGGCAACCTCGAGGACTACCGGTGGGCGGTGGAGAAGCTGAGCACCTCGCCCGTGCATCGGCTCCCGGCGCTCTCCTTGATGGCCCGCGTCGCCGCGTGGATGGGAGACAAGGACGAGCTGCGCAGGTGCCTGGCCGCGGTGGCGGACGAGACGGATTTCGTGGCCATCGCGACCCGCGGCTATGCCGCCGCGGTGCTCGGTGAGGCGGAGCCGCTCGCCCTGCTCCCGACGTTCGAGGGGTGGCTGGAGAAGGCGTCCAGCCCGCGCTTCGTCTCCATGCTCTGTCAGATCGGCACCGAGGAGCTGTGCCTCACCGGCCACCCGGAGCAGGCGATGCACTACTTCCAGCGCGCGGCGGACACGGCCCTCATCGACCTGGAGTGGATCGACCGCTGCCCGGCGCTCCAACCCCTGCGCGCGCTGCCGGGCTTCGCCGAGGGGCGGCGCAAGGTGCGCTCCCGCGTCGAGGCCATCTGGAACGCCTGAGGTAGTCCACGCTCGCACAATGGATGCCTTCGTGGGCAAGTCCATGGCGAGAGGAGTTCCGCGTTGTCAAGGCGATATCCCAGCGTTGCCTGGAAGTTCCTCTTGCATGATTGATTTCGTTTCCCGGGTATTCCCGATGTAAAAATCTCTTGCCCAGAGAGGGAGAGATGCGCCTGAACGAAAGGGAGTGGGTACAGATGCCGACTGCGACCCAAGGCTGTAGCAGCGTCCGAACCCGGATGCTGATGGTCATGAGCGTTCTGTTGCTCGCTGGGTGCGGCGTGGAGGCGCCGGAGGCCGAGCTGCGAGAAGGGGCGCCCGAGCAGCCCGCGGCCGTGAGTACGCGACCGCAGGGCCTGGGTAGCACCAACAAGGTGCTGATCCTCGGCACGACGGTCACCAACGGCCTCAACAGCATCGAGGCGCTTGCCGCGAGGAACCTGGGCTACACGGTGGAAATCGCCACCGACGCGGCCTGGGCGGCGAAGACGTCCGCGGACTTCGCCACCTACCGCGCCATCATCCTGGGCGACCCCACCTGTGGCAGGCTCCCCTCGATTCAGCTGGCCGCCGCGGTGAAGAACCGCCACGTCTGGGGCCCGGTGGTGGACGGTAACGTCATCGTCGTGGGCACCGACCCCGTGCTGCACCAGAAGAGCGCGGTCACCCGCAACGCCGTCCAGTTCGCCACCGCGCAGCAGGGCAAGACGGGCGCCTACATCAACTTGAGCTGCTACTACGAGGAGGCCCCGCCCAAGACGCCGGTGCCGGTGCTCGCGCCGTTCGGTACCTTCACCGCCACGAAGGTGGGCGCCTGCTACAACGACGTTCACATCGTGGCCAAACACGTGGCCCTGGCGGGTCTCACGGACAGCCTGCTCTCCAACTGGAGCTGCTCGGTCCACGAGGCCTTCGACTCCTTCCCGGCCGCCAACTTCACCCCGCTCGCGATCGCCCGCGACCCGGCCCTCGGCTCGCGCCTGCCCGGCTCGCTGGACTTCGCGGACGGCTCGCACGGGGTGCCCTTCATCCTCGCCCGCGGTGCCATTCCCGTGGCCTGCGGTGACGGCGTCCTCCAGTTCCCCGAGGAGTGTGACACCGGCTCGAGCAATGGCCTTCCGGGCACCACCTGCTCGTCCGTGTGCCGCCTGCACTGGTGCGGTGACGGCGTGGTGGACTCCGGCGAGGAGTGCGACTCCGGCGCCGGCAACGGCTCCGGCTCCTGTAGCGCCTCGTGCAAGTCCGTGGGGATCGTCAACCCCCGTCCTCCGGTGGCCCTGTGCAAGGACGTGAGCCTGTCGACCGACGTCTACTGCAGCGTCTCCGCCTCCGTGGACAATGGCTCGTATGATCCGGATGGGGACCTGGTGGGCTGCACGCAGTCGCCGAGCGGCTTCTTCGGCCTGGGCTGGAGCAGCGTGAAGCTGACCTGCACCGACAAGACGGGCCTGTCGTCCAGCTGTACGTCCACCGTGACGGTCACGGACACCACGCCTCCGACCCTCAGTTGCCCGGCCGACCTCTCGGCCGAGTGCTCCGAGGGCCACGCCGACGTCAGCGTGCCCCCCTCGGGCGCCTCCGACTCCTGTGGTGCGCCGAGCGTGGAGGGCCCCCAGGGCATCCTCCGCTACCCGCTGGGCACCACGTCCGTGACGCACGTCGCGCGGGACGCCAGCAACAACACCTCCAGCTGCTCCTTCAACGTGACGGTGGCCGACTCCCAGGCCCCGGTCCTCACGCTCGAGGGGAGCGCCACCGAGACGCTGGAGTGCCTCAAGCCGTACGTCGAGGCGGGTGCGGTCGCCTTCGACGGCTGCGAGGGTGAGCTGAGCGCCGCCATCACCGTCTCCGGCTCCGTCAACACCAAGGTGCCGGGCGCCTATACCCTCACCTACTCGGTGCGGGACGCGGCCGGCCACACGGCCAGCGCCACGCGCACGGTGAACGTCATTCCGGGCGCCTCCGGCACGTGCGAGGACCGCCACGGCGGGTGGCTCCTCACCGGCGGCATGGCGCTGCCGCGGCTGCTGCACACCGCCACCCTGCTGGACGATGGCCGGGTGCTGGTGGCCGGCGGCTACAACGTCACCTCGGAGCTGTACAACGCGGAGACCAAGACCTGGTCGCCCACGGGCAACACCCTCGGCACCCATCGCGGTCACACGGCCACGAAGCTGAAGAATGGCCAGGTGCTCATCGCGGGCGGCGGCAAGAGCTCCACCACTGGCGCCACGGCCGAGCTGTACGTCCCCGAGCTGGGCAAGTGGAAGCCCGCGGGCAGCCTCAACCAGCAGCGCTACCACCACTCCGCCCTCCTGCTGCCCAACGGCAAGGTCCTCGTGGCCGGTGGTGCCACCAGTGAGTCCAACGGCGCCGTGCTGGCCTCGGCCGAGCTGTATGACCCGGCCACCAACACCTGGTCGTACACCGGTGGTCTGAACGTGGCCCGCCGCCACCACACCCTGACCCTGCTGCCCGACGGCAAGGTGCTGGTGACGGGTGGTGGCGACGCCGCCGAGGGTCTCATCTCCTCCGCGGAGCTCTACGACCCGGCCACGGGCACGTGGACGCTGGCGGCGGGCATGAGCACGGCTCGCGCTTCCCACACGGCCTCCCTGCTGGGCAACGGCAAGGTGCTGGTGGTGGGTGGCTCGGACATCGACCCGGTGCGCAGCTCCTCGGCGGAGCTGTATGACCCGGCCACCAACACCTGGTCGGCCACGGACAGCATGCTCGCGCCGCGCCGCTTCCACTCCGCCAACGTGCTCCCCGACGGGCGCGTGCTGGTGGCGGGTGGCTACCACCAGTACACGGGCATCATGACCGGGTCCGAGCTGTATGACCCGGCCACGGGCAAGTGGACGGTGACGACGGCGATGAACGTGGACCGCTACAAGCACACCGCCACCCTGCTCGGCAACGGCACCGTGCTCGCGGTGGGTGGTGTGAGCAACCACGATCAGGCTTCGGCGGAGTACTACGACCTGAACGGGCTGTAATCGGCTCGCACCCCCACCGAGGGGTGCGGACCCTGGGCCCGAGCGGTTTCATGCAGGGGGTGCGAGCCGCTCGGGGTCATCCCGAGGCCCGCATCCCCTGTTGTTTTTGGCGCGCTCGTGTGGAGGCGTGCCCTTCTGGGAAGGAAGCAACGGATGTTTCATCGGTGGATGAAGTACGGGTGGCCCCTGGTGCTCGCGCTGGTGGGGGGGAGTGCCGTGGCGGCCCAGGGACCCACCCCCGCTCCCGGGTGTCGTCCGCCGGGCCTTCTCAAGGACGTGGTGCCGGGCTCGGCCAGCTCGCTGCCCCTCGAGCCCTCCGTCACCTCCTTCTTCGTTCGCGTGGGCGACACGGTCTATTTCGCCGCGGACGACGGCGAGCACGGGGTCGAGCTGTGGAAGAGCGACGGCACGGCGGCGGGCACGGTGATGGTCAAGGACATCAACCCCTTGGGGGAGTCGCGGCCCAGGAACCTGACGGTGCTGAACGGGAAGGTCTTCTTCTACGCGGACGACGGCAGCATCGGCTCCGAGCTGTGGATGAGCGACGGCACGGAGTCGGGCACGGAGCTGGTGCGGCAGATCAGCCCGGGGATGGAGTCCGCGGGCATCAGCGACATGGTCACGCTGGGAGGCAGGCTCTACTTCACCGCGAACGACCACGAAACGGGCAGTGAGCTGTGGGTGAGCGATGGGACGTACAGTGGCACGACGCGCCTCACGGACCTGTTTGCCGGGGCGGAGAGTTCCATCCAACCCGGGACGCTGACGGTGGTGGGTGACACCCTCTTCTTCTCCGCCATGAACAGCCCCGACGTCGGGTACGAGCTGTGGAAGAGCAACGGGACGACGGCGGGCACGGTGCTCGTCAAGGACATCGCTCCGGGCGAGGCCGGGTCCAACATCGGGCAGATGACGGTGCTGGGGAGCACGCTCTTCTTCACGGCCAACAACGGCCTCACCGATGACGACCTCTGGAGGAGCGATGGGACGGAGGCGGGTACGGTTCGCGTCAAGGCCGTCTTCTCCCAGGCACTCCACCCCTCGCCCCAGAACCTGAAGGCCGTGGGCGGCAGGCTCTTCTTCAGCCTGGACGACAAGGCCCATGGCGCCGAGCTGTGGGTGAGTAACGGGACGCCCGAGGGCACGGTGATGGTGAGGGACGTGCGCGCCGACGTCGACGGCTCGAACCCGGAGAGCTTCGCGGACCTGGGGGGAACGCTCTACTTCACCGCCGACAACGGCCTCACGGGCAGGGAACTCTGGAAGAGCGATGGGACGGAGGGGGGGACGCGGTTGGTGAAGGACCTCGTCATGGGGAGCGGGGGCTCGTCGCCCCAGGGACTGACGGCCGGCGGGGGCCAGCTCTTCTTCGCGGCGAATGACGGCACCGGCCTCGCGCTGTGGATGAGCGATGGGACGGCGCCGGGCACCCGGCGGGTGGACCCCAGTTCCCCGTCGCCCGCTACCTGGCCGGAGCACCTGACGTTCCTGGACGGTGCGCTCTACTACTCCGCCGAGGCGGCGAGCACGGGGCGGGAGCCGTACGTGGTGTTCCCGGCCTTCTTCGGCGACTGCACGCCGCCGCTCATCACCTGCCCGGCGGGTGTGACGGTGGAGGCCATGAGCGCGAGCGGTACCGCCGTGAGCTACGCCTCCGCGCGGGCGAGGGATGAGGGGGCGACGTCTCCCGCGGTGAGCTACAGCCACGCGTCCGGGAGCACCTTCGCCCTGGGAGACAACGCGGTGACGGCCACGGCCACCGACGCGGCGGGCAACACCAACACCTGCACCTTCACGGTGGCGGTGAAGGACACCCGGGCCCCCACGCTCACCTGTCCGCGGGACGTGGTGGTGTCCGCCACGGGCAATGAAGGGGCGGTGGCGCGCTACCCGGCGGCGCAGGCGACGGACAACACGGCGCTCTCCCTCCTCTACTCCACCCCGTCCGGTTCCACCTTCCCGGTGGGGGACACCGAGGTGCGGGTGACGGCGCGCGACTCCGGAGGCAACACGGTGAGCTGCGCCTTCAACGTGAAGGTGAACGCCGCCCAGGGTGGTGGGGAATCAAAGGACTCGGGGTGCGGCTGCACCTCGGGCTTCACGGCGGACGCGCCCTGGCTGCTGCTGGGCCTGCTCGCTCCGCTGCTGGCGAGGCGCCGCCGCTCCTCCCCATTCCGTGAGACAAGGGATCACGGAGAGCGCACATGGAATTGACGGGAGCCCAGCGGACACTCGAGCAGATCGTCATCGACACGCGCTCCTCTCTCTCTCCCGTGCGCTGGCGCGAGCGGCTCGAGGTCATCGAGCGGCAGGTGTGCCGGGTGGAGCTCAAGGGCAGGGCGGTGGGGACGGGCTTCCTGGTGTCCCCGAACGCCGTGCTCACCAACCACCACGTGGTGCAGGAGATTCTCGAGGGCACGGTGTCCC
>NZ_DASVWK010000628.1:0-4169 GCF_036389735.1 Archangium sp.
GAAAGCGCTCCGTCCCCAACTTCTCCACAAGCCCGCCGTCCGCTCTCCCGCGGTGCCAGCACGAGAGCATCCCCGCCTCTGGTCGCTTCGGCTACGGGGACTCGTCGAGCCTCCCGACGTGGACCGAGGCAAGCGCTCCGCCCTGTCCTGGACTCAGGGGCAGGGACGCGGTCATCGCCGTGAACATCCCCTTCAGCGCCCAGTCCTGCGCCACCAGCAGCTTCGTCGAGCCCATCACCCACTTCACCGTCCGCCGCGACACCTTCACCGGCCTCGGCTCCAGCACCGCCTCGTTCCCGTACAGCTTGCGCAGCGTCATCACCGCCAGGAACAGCGGCCACAGGCAGAAGAGCCGGATGCCGTGCTCCTCTCGCGGCAGGGCCATCACATAGTCGAAGGCCTTGCGCACCTCCCCGTGCGCCACCGCCACCAGCCGCCCGTGCGCCTTCATCGCCTCGTCCCGGCGGCCCGGCTCCAGCAGCGTCTCCGGCGTCAGCCCGTACTCCGACAGCAGCGTCCTCGGCAGCCAGCAGCTTCCGCGCTCATGGTCCTCGCGCACGTCCTTGAGGATGTTCACCAGTTGCAGCGCGTTGCCGAACGCCACCGAGCGGGGCTCCAGCCGCTCCTCCCGCTTCGCCACCGCCGGCGAGTACCACGCGAACAGCCTCGTCAGCATCTCCCCCACCGTCCCCGCCACGTAGTAGCAGTACTCCAGCGTCTCCTCGAGGCTCGCCAGCCCCAGGCCGCCTCCCATCGCGCGGCCCTTGTCCCCCATCCGCCCCATCCCCTCCGCCATCGTCGCCACGCACCCCGCCACGTGCTCGCGCACCGGCACCGCGTGCTCCGCCAGCGCCTCCAGCACCCGGGGCATTCCCTCCACCAGCCGGGACTCCGACACGGGCGTCTCCGCCCTCAGCACCCGCCCCGCCTCCTGGGTGAAGCGCCTCGCGTCCGCCTCCCACCCCGCGGGCAGCGTGCTCAGCCTCGCCAGCTCCGCCAGCAGCACCGGGCACGCCGGGCCGCGGACCTCATCCTCCAACGTGTCGGCGATCCGGCACAGCAGGTAGGCCACCATCACCGCCGTGTCCAACGGCCGGGGCAGCACCGGGATGTTCAGCGCGAAGGTGCGCGACACCGCGGGCAGCACCTCGCGGCAGAAGGAGACGGCGGGAGTCTCACTCAGCATCTGCATGGTCAACGCGCGGCGTCCCGTGCAAGGTAGTCCCTGGAAAAGAGGACGTGAGACGTACTATGACGGGCCGTGCGGTACGGCCGGGGGCCGCGGGGCGGTGTCCTCTCCAAGGGAGGCTCCACCACCCGCGACCCTCGGCTCTTTTCGCCCGAGGGTCCGTGCTCCCAGGCTGACCACCCACCATCTCTGTCTCCGCTTCTCGTCACAGGAGCGCGGCATTCAACCCCAGCCCGTCCCCGGGTGCACGAATCCTTCGCGCCCCTATGACCTTGGGGCTTCTGATTGCCCCGCTTCCGGCTTCTGCTCGGGGGGCGGGCACATCATGGACTCCTGCTCCACGGGCGCCTGCTCGCCGGTGCCGGCCGTGCCGGAGCCTCCCGTCCCCTGCTGCTCGTCCGTCTGGGGCACGTCATCCGTCTGCGGCGTCCGGCGGAAGGAGTCCATGTTGTCCGGGACATCCTCCGGAAGCCCGGCCGCCTCGGCCTCCTCCCCGCGCTCTCCGCCCTGTACCTCCTGCGCGCCCGCCGGGCCCATCAGCCCGAATACGGCGAGCCATGCCAACACCCTTCGTGCCATGGAAGCCTCCGTCTCCGCGTTGCCCTCACCAGGGAGATGGGGTGCCTGGCGCTGTCCGGCCCGGTGTCTCCGCCGCAGGGGAGGCAGGCTCGCTCGTCCCCCCGGATACCCAGGGGGGCGGGGAGCGTCAGGCGCGCTCCACGCGCAGGCGGGCGGGCAGGCCGTTGAGGTTGAGCTCCTCCTCCTGGCCGGTGAGTCCCTCGGGGCCCACGCGCAGCTCCGCGGCGAGCGTCTCGCGGGAGATGACCTCCCGGGCCTCCTCCATCACCTTGCGCACCCGCGCATCGCCGTCCACCCACAGGCGGATCCGATCCGAGTAGCCCAGCGCCAGGTCCTTGCGCGCCGCCTGCACCCGGGCGAGCAGCTCTCGCACCAGGCCCTCGTCCACGAGCGCGTCGGTCAGCTCGGTGTGGAGCACCACCACGCCCACGCCCCCACCGGCGGCGGCATAGCCGGGGTTGGCCTCCACCAGCACCTCCAGCTCCTCGGCGGGGAAGAGCATGGACTCCCCGTCCACGGTGAGCACCACCTTGCCCTCGCGTGACAGCTCGCGCTGGAGGCTCCGGCTGTCGGCCGCGTCGAAGGCCTTGCGCACCGGGGCCAGCTTGGGCCCGAGCCGGCTGCCCATGGCGCGCAGGTTGGGCCGCACCTTGTAGCGCACCACGTCCGCCTCCTGGCCCGCCTCGAGGAAGCGCACCTCGTGGACGTTCAGCTCGTCGGCGACGAGGTCGCGGTATACGGCCACGCGCTCCTGGAGCTCGCGGCGCGAGAGCATCACGTCCGCGTGGGACAGCGGCTGGCGCACCTTGAGCTTGTTGTCCGTGCGCACCTTGAGGCCCAGGGACACCAGCTCCCGCACCGCGCCCATCTCCGTGGACAGCCCCTCGTCGATCAGGCGCTCATCCGCCTCGGGGAAGCGCCCCAGGTGGACGCTCTCCGGCTGGGACGTGGGCCAGGGCCGGCGCACCAGGTTGCTCCACAGCTCGTCGGCGAAGAAGGGGATGAAGGGCGCGGACAGCGCGGCGATCGTCGTGAGCGCCTCGTACAGGGTGAAGTACGCGTCGAGCTTGTCCTGCCCGAGGCCCGGTCCCCAGAAGCGCTCGCGGCTGCGGCGCAGGTACCAGTTGGAGAGCGCGTCCACCAGCGCCACCAGCCGCTGCGCGGCCTCGTAGACCTGATAGGCGTCCAGCGCCTGGGTGACATCGCGCAGGGCGAGCTGCACCTCGGAGAGGATCCACCTGTCGAGCACGGTGCGCTGGGCGGGCTCGCGCCAGCCGGTGCTCTCGCGGATGGCGAGCCAGGGCACCTCGGTGGAGTCCGGGTTGCCGCGGGCCGGCGAGAAGCCGTCGATGTTCGCGTAGATGGTGAAGAACGAATAGACGTTGCGCAGCTTGACCTGGAAGTCCTTCTGCAGGAGCCGCACGTTGCTGAGCGAGTGGCGCGTGTTGGACCAGGTGGGGCTCGCCGCGAAGAAGAACCAGCGGAAGGCGTCCGCGCCCGGAGCCCGGGTGCCGGGGTCCTTGAGCACCACGCGCTCGGCGGGGGCCAGCCGGGGCACCTCCACCGGCATCACGTCCGCGCCTCGCGCCGAGGGCGCTACTCCCAGGGCTTCCAGCTCGCGCTTGCCCAGCAGCAACACGCGCCGCTTGAGCTTCTTGTGGGCCTTCACCGTGAGGGTGACGGCCTTGTCCGGCGCATCGGGGCGGAACACCTGCACCTTCGCGCCCTCCTGGAGATCCAGCCCCTCGAGGTCCTCGCGGGCGATGAGCGCCTCGCCGGCCACGCCCGGGACGCCCGCCGCCTTGTCATCGAGCACGGCGAAGTCCATGCGGACCTCATCGAGGATGATCTCCGGCGGGGTGTAGTTGCCCTTGGACTTGGACTCCTTCTTGCCCTCCTTGTCCGAGACGTGGCCGAGCACGATGCAGCTCTTGTACGGCAGGGGCCAGCCGTGCGTCTTCTCGTCGAAGACGAGCGTGCTGATCATCAGCAGCGAGTAGAACCAGCCGCGCGTCTGATCGATGGCCTCGGAGATGAAGTCGGCGGGGAAGGCCTGGGTGAACTTCTCGCGCGAGCCCGGGGCGTGGGGGAAGCCCCACTGCGCAAACGGCATGCAGCCGGAGTCGAACCACACGTCGATGACTTCAGGCACGCGGTTGAAGCGGCCGGGGGTGCCAGGCTTCTCGTAGGTGACTTTGTCGATCCACGGCTTGTGGACGATGAGGTGCTCGGCGGTGGTGGCGCCGGGCTTCTGGGCGAGGAAGGCCTTGAGCTCGGCCTCGACGGCGGCGAGGTTGCTGCCGGGCTTCTCGCGCAGGGCCTGGAGCGAGGGAATGGCCTCCACCTCGCCCGTCTCCGAGTGCACCCACAGCGGCAGGGGCGTGCCCCAGTAGCGCTCGCG
>NZ_DASVWK010000629.1:0-3875 GCF_036389735.1 Archangium sp.
CCCACCTGGCACACCACCGCGGCCTCCACACCTCTCGGCGGCGAGGCGGAGGAGCTGAAAGTCGTCCTCTCGGCGCCCGGGCCGCAGGAACTCTCCGCGTGCGCGAAGGATCCGGAGGACCCGGGCCTCGAGGGCTGTGCCCGGCGCTCCGTTCGCGTCGCTCCCAACTCCGCTCCCCGCGACTGCGCCGTGCTCGCGCCACTGGCCAGCGCGGAGGTGAACGCGGGCGTGGAACTCGTGCTCCAGGGCTCCGCCACCGACGCCGAGGACCCACGGGCGGACCTGGTCTACCGGTGGAGCTCCAACCGCGATGGCGTGCTCGCCCAGGGCTCCAGCACCACCACGCACCGGCTCACCACGGCCGGGGCGCAGAACCTCACCCTCACCGTCTCGGACCCCTGGGGCCTCACCTGCACGAGCACCATCCCCCTCGTGGTGAACGGCGCTCCGGGGGTCACCATCACCCAGGTGGAGCAGGACGGAACGAGCTGCCTGTCCTCCCCGTGCCGCGAGGGCGTTTCCCTCGTGGCCACCGGCTCGGCCTCCGACTCGCCCGATGGGCTGCGGAACCTGACGTGGTTGGACAACCTCACGGGCAGCTTCGGCACCGGGCCCTCCTCGCCCCTGCCCTCACCCCTCTGGGGCAAGCACACGCTCGTGCTGCGCGCGACCGATCTCCCTGGGGCCGTGGGCCATGCCGCCAGGTCCTTCACCGTGCTGCCCTCGGGCCGTAGCCGCCTCGTGGACACGCTGGTGGGCGGAGAGACCGCCATCGCCTCCCTCCTGTCCGCGTCCGGAACGGTGCTCTACGTGGATGGCAGATCCTCGGCCGTCCTCCGTGCCTCCTCCCCACCCGGCAACGACACGCCCGCCCTGTCCCTCGCTCGCACCGGGCTCGCCCTCGCGTGGCTGGAGTCCTCTGGCGGGCCCATCCTCTTCGTGGGCACCACCGACGGCGTGGAGCGGTGCAACGGCACCACGTGCACGCGCTACCACGGCGGCGTGCTCTCCTCCTCCGGCGAGGCCGTGCGCACCCTCCTCGCGCTGGAGTCCCCGGACCTGCTGCTGCTCGGTACCACCGAGGGCCTCGTCCTCACCCGCGCGAGCGATCCCTCCGCGGGCGGCCCCGCCGGTACCATCGTCGGCCGCCGCCTCCTCGAGGGGGTGCAGGTGCGGCAGGTGCTCGCCGCGCCAGCGGCTGACGGGCGTGCGCTGAGGCTCTGGGCCGCCACCTCCGAGGGCCTCGCCGAGCTCACGCTCACCCTGGAGACGCCCTTCGAGCCCGCCATCGCCCTGGTCACCGCCGTGCTCCATGGCCCCCCCGCGCTGCCGGACAAGGACGTGCGCGCCGTCACGCTGAGCCCCGAGGGGCGCCCCTATGTCGGCACCGTCCGGGGCTGGGGAGCGCTCGGGCAGGCCGGCCCCTCGTTGAGGGCCCCGCCCTGGAGCTTCCCCGACGAGCAGGTGCAGGCCCTCGCCTTCGAGCGCCGCGCGGTGGGCGGACAGGTGCGTGACCTGCTGTGGGCCGGCACCCGGCGCGGGCTCATCCGCTACGACCTCGGGCTCGACATCGCGACCCGCTTCGATGTCGAGGACGGGCTGCCGGGCGAGGACATCCGCGCGCTCTCGCTGACGCCGGAGGGCCTCCACTACATCGGCACCGCCTCGGGGCTCGCCCTCTACGCCGGTCCTTGAGCGCGCCTGGCCGCCCATGCTCAACGTGTGAGAAGGCAGGAAAGCGGGCGCTGATTCGCACCTGGGTTACGACTGTACTTCAGGCATTCGGCCCCACTGCATCCAGGGAAGCACGCGAACAAGAACCTCGCGCGACACGTGAGGAACGGCGATAGCGTCGCCAGCCATGTGGAAAAAGACCTGGCTCCTCAGCATCGTGATGGTAGTGACCGCGCTGTCTGGCGCTGGCTGCGACTGCGGTGGTCGTCCCAGCACCACCCAACCCGACGGAGGTAACACGACGGAGGATGGCGGCGGCACGGGTGGCGATCCCTCCGACCCGGGCGACGGTGGACTCGCCTTGAGGTCGCTCTCCATCAGCCCGACGGACGTGAGCCTCACCGCGTCGAGCACCACGGCGGCGACACGGCGGTTCACCGTCCTGGGCACCTACTCCGACGGGCATACGGAGGACGTGACGGCCCAGGCGAGCTACAGCGTGGACGACATTCGGCTGGGCACCTTCACGGGGTCCACCTTCAGCACCCGGACGAACACGGCCACGAGCACGGCGGTGGGTGGCACCAGCACCGTGCGCGCCCGCCTCGGCACCATGTCCGTCTCCACGGGCCTCACCGTGAAGCTCCAGCAGAACACGCCGGACAGCGCGAGCGGCTCCCTGCCCACGCAGCCCGAGGACAAGTTCAACGGCACGGTGTCCGACGCGCGCAAGCCGCGCATCCTCTATCCCAACAACAACGTGATGGTGCCGCCCAACCTGGGGCAGCTGGAGTTCCACTTCGTTCCCGGGCCCAACACCAACACGCTCTTCCAGCTCGCCTTCACCAACGCCATCACCGACGTGCGGGTCCACCTGCGCTGCTACCTGCCCACGGGCTTCACGCCCCCCGCCCTGCCCACGGGCGAGACGCGCGGTTGCATCTACACGCCCTCGGATGAGGTGTGGCGCTACCTGGCCGAGACCAACCGCGGCGGGCAGCCGCTGCAGGTCACCCTGCGGGCCACGGGGGACTCGGGCGGTACGGTGGGCGTCTCCGATCCCATCCTCCTCAACTTCGCCCGCTCGGAAATCAGGGGCGCGCTCTACTACTGGACCACCTCGGGCGGCACCGCCGTGATGCGCTACGACTTCGCCGGCCCCAAGAGCCAGACGGCCACGTCCGTGCTGACCAAGGAGAACATCAGCACCACGGTCAACTGCGTGGGTTGCCACGCGCTGAGCCGCAACGGCAAGAAGTTGGTGGCCGAGGTCAATGGCCAGGACGATGGCCGGCTCGCCCTGGTGGACCTGTCCACCTTCACGTCCACCAGCAAGGTGTCCCTGGCGCAGAGCGCCACGAAGCTGAGCAACTTCGAGTCGTGGAACCCGGACGGCAGCAAGTTCGTCGGCGTCTATGCCGACCGCGATGCCACCCGCTTCAACCTGATGCTCTTCAACGGCACCGACGCGAAGTTCGAGAAGGAGATCCCCGGCACCGGCACCCAGGCCAACCCGGCCAACCACCCGGACTGGAGCGCGGACGGCAAGACGATCGCCTACACCTACGTGGGTCATCCCCAGACGAACCAACGCGCCTACAAGGGCGCCATCCACATGGTGAAGGCGCAGACGGCCGACACCTGGAGCGGCCCGGTGACGGTGGTGCCGTCGCAGTCGGGCAAGAACCGCTACTACCCGGCCATCGCCCCCGACTCGTCCTTCCTCGTGTTCAACGAGTCCACCTGCCCCGCCGGCACGGAGCGCGACACGAACTGCAACGGCGACACGGATCCGACCGCGACGCTGTGGGCCGCGAAGCTTCAGGCGGGCGCGACGCCGGTGGCGCTCAAGCGCGCCAACGCGCCGGGCCCCATGGACAAGGGCGTGGCGCTGACCAACAGCTATCCGAAGTGGAGCCCCTTCGTGACGCGGGGCAACGGCTCGGACACCAGCAAGCTGATGTGGGTGACGTTCTCCTCCAGCCGCAACTACGGCCTGCGTCCGCCGCCGGTGCCCGCGACCAAGGATGAGAACCCCAACGGCACCCTGCTGTGGATGGCGGCGGTGGACCCGGACAAGGTGGCGCAGGGGGTGGATCCCTCCTCCCCGGCCTTCGCGCTGCCCTTCCAGGACCTCGGCACCTCCAACCACATCGCCCAGTGGGCCGAGTACCTCGTGAGCAACGGGTGCTCCACGGTGG
>NZ_DASVWK010000630.1:0-2483 GCF_036389735.1 Archangium sp.
TCGCACATGGCGCGCAGGTCCTCCACCTCGGCGGCGATGAAGTTGTGCAGGGTGGCGTCGTAGACGTCCGGTGCGCGCGAGGCCCGGAAGCGGAAGGACAGCAGGAAGTCCTCCCAGTTGAGCTTGCGATCCAACACGCGCACCACATCCGCCGCGCTCGTGATGAACGTGTAGCGGCTCAAGTCGCGCACCTCACCCACCACGTCCACCCGACGCGCGCGGAAGTCCACGCGGATGAGCTGCTCGGGTAGCTCGATGAGGCCCATGTACAGGGGCATCGACACCCGGTCCGCCAGCGAGAAGGCATTGAGCTTGTGCTGCAGCTCCTCGCGCAGCCGCAGGTGGATGCGATCCACCTCCTCCAGCATCAGGTTGCGCCGCCGCTCGCGGAACACGCGCGTCTGGAGCGCCGCGTACGAGCGCAGGTACTGCGAGACGTTCTCATCGGTGACTCGCTCGGGCGCCAGCGTCACTAGGTCCCCGATGCCCACGTCGAGCACGTCCCCGGGCATGGGCTCGAGGAGGCGCGGCGTCTGCCCCGCCAGCCGGTGATTCAGGAAGGTGAACAGCTCCGAGGCGCGGGGGAAGATGTTCACCGGCTCGAGGTTGATGTGGAAGAGCGACGGATCCAGGAAGCAGGCCGGACCCGCCGAGGCCAGGTAGACGCGGGGCCGCACCGTCTCGATGGCGCGTGCCACCGCCTCGAACTTGCTGCCACGCTTCTGCCGCGAGTGATCCGCGTACGTCTCGCGCGAGTAGTCGTAGCAGGTGGGGTGCCAGATGGCGCCCGAGAACTGGGCCGTGAAGATGTCGATCGGCCCCTCCTCCGCGACGATGCCCGGCAGCCGATCGTGGATCTTGCAGTCGTTGAGGTTGAGGAAGCTCTGCCCATCGGCCTGGACGAGCAGGGCCGAGTCCCGGTTGGTGCCCGAGTCGGTGAGGTAGAGCTTGAGGTAGCCGCCCTTGATGGGCACCTCCTGCTGATCCGCGCAGGCGATGATCCGCCTGGCCCCGTACGCCTCGAACTCCTCCTGGAGCGCCGTACGGCGGAAGCGACCGATGACGACGGTGAAGTCCCGCTTCGTCAGGGTGCGCAGGAACGCGGGATCGTAGTGATCCTTGTGCTCGTGGCTGATGTAGAGGAAGCGCTCCTTCGTCGAGTTCTCCAACTTCTCGCGGACCAGGGGAGCGAGGTCGTGGTTGCGCGGAAATTGCATCCACGCCGAGTCGAAAGCACCCTCGGGAGAGAGCCACGGGTCCACGACCACCAGGGCGTGTTGGGTTTCGACCATGAAGCCGGCATGCCCGAGGAACGTGATCTGCATGGATGCTCCCCCGCGAGATCCGAGTCGGCGGTAACACCGGCCCGGAGTGATGCCACCGGAGTACGAGTTGTACGGTTCGGGGCGCGGCAAGGCTGGTGAGGGGGGAGGGATGCGGCCATGGCCCTTGGGTACGAGACGAGGGTTGAGCACCGCGCAGAGGTCGCGCACCGGGCATGAAAAAGGCGCGGGGATGGTGGAAATACCCGCGTCCCAACCGTCATCCCAGGTAGCTGACCCGGGCCCTACCTACTCGGTGATTTCCCGGACGCTCAGCCACTTGAAGTCCACGTCCGAGGCGCTGTCCCAGCGGAAGGTGGCGATGGGCCCGCCCCAGGTGATGGGCATGGCATCCACGGAGCCCCCACAGTGGGAGGCATCACCGCCGAGCTGGCCGTCATCCACGGTGTCGTAGACCTTCTTCCAGGTGACCTTGTCGGCGTTCTCGTTGAGCCACAGCTCCAACTTCACCGCGGGTTTCCCATGGGAGGTGGTGTTCCTCATGATGGACTTGAAGCCCACCCAGCGACCCTTGAGCGAGCTGGTGCCCGGCTTGTAGGCGGTCTGCTCGTAGCTCACGTGCCAGGTCTCCTTCTGCCAGCGCACGCGGCCGTCGTAGTGGAGGCTGCCCTTGTACGAGGAGCCCTCGCAGGCCAGCGAGTCGTTGTGGCGACCCCCGCGCGCGTACCAGGCGAAGTTGTCGCTCATGTCGCTGGCGGCGTTCACTTTCACATAGCCCGTCATCTCCACGTTCTTCCAATCGTTGGGCGCCTGCATGTAGCCGCGGCCCGCCAGGACATCCCGGTCATACGAGGGAATCCTCTTCGAGTCGTAGCCGGTGGAGGTGAAGGCGTGCATGCGCACCTGGCCGCTCTTCTGCTTCCAGGAGCCATCCGCGTTGCGCGTGATGGTGTCCCGCGGGTCGAAGCGCGAGTCGCTCAGCGCCTCGGTCTTGAGTGACCACGTCTCGCCCCCCGGCTTCGTCGGGTAGAGCTGGGTGATGCCAAACGCGTCCTTGTTCGACGTGGGAGCGGGAGCGGGAGCCGGTGCTGGAGTCGGTACGGGCGAGGAGGGAGTGGGGGCAGGCGTTTCCGTCTGGGGGTTGCCCGGCGATCCTTCATTCGTGCCCTCGCCGTTCAGCTCGGGGGGCGTCTGCGTCTC
>NZ_DASVWK010000631.1:0-4437 GCF_036389735.1 Archangium sp.
CAAGCTCTCCAACAAGATCGACTCCGCCGTGAAGGGCGAGATGTCGAAGACCCAGCGCGAGTACTACCTGCGCCAGCAGCTCAAGGCGATCAAGGAAGAGCTCGGCGAGATGGGCGAGGAGGAGGAGGAGCTCGACGAGCTCCAGGAGCGCCTGAAGAAGGCGGGCCTGCCTCCGGACGTGGAGAAGGTGGCCAACAAGGAGCTCAACCGCCTGAAGACGATTCCGGCGGCCTCCAGCGAGTACACCGTCGCGCGCACCTACCTCGATTGGATCGCGGACCTGCCCTGGGCCAAGCTCAGCGAGGACAACCTCGACATCGAGAACGCGCGGCAGACGCTCGACAAGGACCACTTCGGCATCAAGAAGGTCAAGAAGCGCATCCTGGAGTACCTGGCGGTGCGCAAGCTCAAGAACGACATGCGTGGGCCCATCCTCTGCCTGGTGGGGCCGCCGGGTGTCGGCAAGACGTCGCTGGGTCAGAGCATCGCCAAGGCGGTGGGCCGCAAGTTCGTGCGCCTGTCGCTCGGTGGTGTGCGTGACGAGGCGGAGATCCGTGGCCACCGGCGCACCTACGTCGGCGCGCTCCCGGGCCGGTTCATCCAGAGCATGAAGAAGGCCGGGACGAAGAACCCGGTGATGATGCTGGACGAAATCGACAAGCTGGGCGCGGACTTCCGCGGGGATCCGAGCGCGGCGCTGCTCGAGGTGCTGGATCCCGAGCAGAACAACACGTTCAGCGACCACTACCTGGACGTGGCGTTCGACCTGTCCAAGGTGCTCTTCATCGCCACGGCGAACCAGTTGGATCCGATCCCCGGGCCGCTGCGTGACCGCATGGAGATCATCGAGCTGTCCGGCTACACCTTCGAGGAGAAGCAGAGCATCGCGCGCATCCACCTCGTGCCCAAGCAGCTCAAGGAGCACGGGTTGAGCCCGGACCACATCACCGTCGCCGACGAGGCGCTGCTGATGCTGACGGTCTCGTACACGCGTGAGGCCGGTGTGCGTAACCTCGAGCGCCGCATCGCGGACCTGTGCCGCGCGGTGGCGGTGGAGGTGGCCGGCGGGAAGACGGACAAGCAGAACATCGACGGCAAGCGGGTGCAGGAGATCCTCGGGCCCGAGATGTTCTACTCCGAGGTCGCGGAGCGCACGGAGGTTCCGGGCGTGTCCACCGGTCTGGCCTGGACGGCGGCGGGTGGCGATCTGCTCTTCATCGAGGCGACGAAGATGGCGGGCAAGGGCGGCATGACGCTCACCGGCCAGCTCGGCGACGTGATGAAGGAGAGCGCCACGGCGGCCTTGAGCTACCTGCGCAGCAAGGCGGAGGTGCTGGGCATCAATCCGAACTTCCTCGAGAAGACGGACCTGCACCTGCACTTCCCCGCGGGCTCCATCCCCAAGGATGGTCCCTCGGCCGGCGTGACGATCCTCACGGCGCTCACCAGCCTGCTGACGGGCATCCGGGTGCGTGGCGACACGGCGATGACGGGCGAGGCGACGCTGCGTGGCCTGGTGCTGCCGGTGGGCGGCATCAAGGAGAAGGTGCTGGCGGCTCACCGCGCGGGCATCAAGCGGGTCATCCTGCCCGAGCGCTGCCGCAAGGACCTCCAGGACGTGCCGGACCAGGCGAAGAACGACATCGAGTTCATCTTCGCCACCCGCATGGACGAGGTGCTGGAGGCGGCGCTGGAGAAGTCGCCCTTCAAGACTCCTCCCGAGGGTGGGGAGAAGACGGTGCCTCCTCAGTCCGAGGTGGCGCCCGAAGTCCGCGCCTAGTCGCGAGCTGAAGACGAAGTGAACGACGGGCGGGTTCCCACACGGGGACCTGCCCGTTGTCATTTCGCACGACGTGGGGAACGCCGCCGCCCCGGCCGGGGTCCGAGGGAACATGCTGAAGATTCCCACGTGGATGCGGCTGCTGGCCGTGATCCTGTCGGCCACCGGCTGCGAGGAGCAGACCCGAGCCGCGTCCACTCCGCCCGAGCCCCTTCCCACCCCCGCGGTGATCGCACTCCCCTCCCCCGCTCCTGATCCTGGGAGCCCCCGCCCCTGGCCCGCCGCGAGCGCCCCGCTCACGGTGGCGAAGGTGGAGTTCCCCCGAGGCTTCGGGCGCAAGCGCATCTACCTGGACGCGGGGCATGGAGCGCCGGACGCCCTGGCCACTCCAGGGAGTCCACGGCCCCTCCAGGCCTCAACCCGTGCCCAGGACCCCGGTCCCTAGCTCCGTCTCCTGCAGCCAGCGCTCGAGCCGCTCCGCCAGCGCGTCGACGTGCGGAGCCCGGAGCACCCCGTGGTGATCGCCTGGCACGTCCTCGACGCTCAACCCCGAGGAGACCAGGCGCGCCCAACCGTGCGTGGGCTCCACCTCGGCGCCCCGTCGCGCGTCCCGCGCCCGGAACAGCACCACCCGCCCTTCGTAGGGCGAGGGGTTGTACCGGGCCACCGCGCGCAGGTTGGCCCGGGCCACCTCCAGCAACGCTCTCAGTTCCTCCACTCCCGTGCCGGGAGGCAACAGCCGGGCCTCGCGGGCATGCGTCCAGAGGGTGCGCACCCGCTCCTCGCCCGTCAGGCCCGCCAGTGACTCGGGCCCGAGGAGCACCTCGCGCCCGACACTCCGGGCCAGATCCGCCGCGAAGCCCGCGAGGAGCGTGGCCTCATCCGGCTCCGGCGGAGGCGATTCGACGGGAGCGAAGCTGTCGAGCAGGGCGAGCAGGGACACCTCCTGCCCCTGACGCCGCAGCTCCCGGGCCATTTCAAAGGCCACCGCGCCACCCAGGGACCAGCCGCCGAGGAGGTAGGGCCCCTCGGGCTGGACGGCGCGCACCTGCTCCACGTACCGGCGCGCCATGTCCTCCACGCTCGCGAGGGGCGCCTCTCGCCCGTCCAGCCCCGTCGCCTGGAAGGCGTGGAAGGGCCGCTCGGAGCCGAGGTGCCGCGCGAGCTCCGCGTAGCAAAGGACGTTGCCGCCCACCGGGTGCACCCAGAAGACAGGGGGGAGCATGCCCTCGGGCTGAAGGGTGACGCGATTGCCCTGGACAGAGGCCGGAACGCCCGCGCGCAGCCGGACGGCGAGCGCCTCGATGGTGGGTGCCTCGAAGAGCGAGGCCAACGGCACCGCGCGTCCCAGCCGCTCCTGGAGCCGCGCCACCAACCGCACCGCCAGCAACGACTGACCTCCGAGCTCGAAGAAGGAGTCCGTCACCCCCACGGGCCGCACCCCGAGTACCTCCTCCCAGACGTGCGCCAGCTCGCGCTCCCACTCATCCCTCGGCGCGACGAAGGCACGGCCACCCGGACGGACCTCCTCTGGAGCGGGAAGGGCTCGCCCATCCACCTTGCCACTGGAGGTGAGCGGCAGGGTCTCCAGGTAGACGCACACGGAGGGCACCATCGCCTCCATGAGACGCTCGCGCAGCCGCGCACGCAGCTCCCGCTCCTCGCGCGGCGTGGCCTCGCCAGGCACCACGTACGCCACGAGCCGCGACTCGCCCGAGGGACTCCGCCAGGCCTTCACATGGGCCTGCCTCGCGCCGGCCAGCTCCCGCAGCGCCGTCTCCACCTCTCCCGGCTCCACCCGGACTCCGTTCACCTTCACCTGGGCGTCCACCCGGCCCAGGTAGTCGAGCCGCCCGTCCGCCCTCCACCGCACCACGTCTCCCGTCCGGTACAGCCTCGCTCCCGGCTCGCCGCTGAAGGCGTCCGGTACGAAGCGCTCCGCCGTCAGCTCCGGCCTCCCCACGTAGCCCCGCGCCAGCCCCGGCCCGCCCAGGTACAGCTCTCCGGCCACGCCCGGGGGCACCAGCCGCATCGCCCCATCCACCACGTAGGCCCGCGTGTTGGCCAGCGGCCTTCCGATGGGAGGCCGCCCTTCGCCCGCCACGCACTCCTCCCACGTGGCGAGGACCGACACCTCCGTGGGGCCATACCCGTTGACGAAGCGCCGACCCCTGCCCCACCGCTCCACCAGCTCCGGTGGGCAGGCCTCGCCCCCGACCATCACCACCCTCAGGTGCTCCAGCCCCTCGTCCGGCAGCAGCGCCAGCACCGAGGGCGGCAGCGACAGCACCGTCACCGCGCCCTCCACCAGCTCGCGCCGCAGCTCCTCCCCCAACGGCACCTTCCCTCCCGCGGGCACGTACAACGTCGCGCCCACCGCCACCGTCAACAGGTAGTCCCAGAGGGAGACGTCGAAGCCCAGCGAGGAGAACTGCATCACCCGGCTCTCCGCCCCCACGCCCAGCGCCCGCGCCTTGCCTCGGATGAGATCGCACGCGCCCTCGTGCGTCACCTCGACGCCCTTGGGCCGCCCCGTGCTGCCCGAGGTGTAGAGGACGTAGGCCGCGTTGCCGGCCCGGACGCCGCTCTCCAGCGGGCCCACGTCCCGCCCGTCCACCTCCTCCATCACCACTACCCCGGCCCCTTCCGGCGGCCGG
>NZ_DASVWK010000632.1:0-1798 GCF_036389735.1 Archangium sp.
AGTCCACGCATCATTCGTACCTCAAGGCATCGATCGGGTCGAGGAGGCTCGCCTTGCGCGCCGGGTAGAGGCCAAAGCCCACCCCCACCAGCCCGCTGAAGCCGAGCGCCAGAAGGGCCACCTCCGGGCGCACCAGCAGGGGCCAGCCGAACTGCGCCGCCAGCAGCCGAGCCACGCCCACGCCGAGCACCGTGCCAATGAGGCCGCCTATCAGCGCCAGCGCGAGCGCCTCGATGAGAAACTGGGTGAGGATGTCCCGGGGTCGGGCCCCCACCGCCACGCGCACGCCAATCTCCCGGGTGCGCTCGGTGACGCTCACCAGCATGATGTTCATGATGCCGATACCGCCCACCACCAGCGACACGGCGGCGATGGCGGCCAGCAACAGGCTCAGCGTCCGGGTGCTCTCCTGCTGGCCGCTGGCCACCTCGGCCAGGTTGCGGATGTCGAAGTCATCGGGCTTGTCCTCCCCCAGGCGGTGGCGCTCGCGCAGCAGCTGACGGACCTGCTCCTGGGCCCGAGCGGTGTCGTCCGCGGAGCGGGCCTGCACGAAGATGGCGCCCTTGATGTAGTTGCCCAGGGACTGGGACTGCACCTGGCGCTGGAAGGTAGTGGCGGGGACGAAGACGGTGTTGTCGAGGTCCTGCCCCATGGCGGACTGCCCCTTGCGCGCCGCTACCGCCACCACGGTGAAGGGCGTCTTGTTGATGCGCACCACCTGTCCCACCGGGTTGACGCCTGGCCCGTAGAGGTTCTCCACCACTGTCGCGCCAAGCACGGCCACCTTCATGCCGCCCTCGGTGTCCAGCTCGGAGAAGAACGCGCCCGAGGCCGCCGTCCAGCTCCGCACGACGAAGTAGTCGGAGGTGGTGCCAATGACGCTCGTCGCCCAGTTCTGGTCCTCGGAGAACACCTGTGCGTTGGAGCGCAGCTCGGGCGCGGCGGCGCGCACGGTGGGCACCTGGGTGCGGAGCGCCTCCAGGTCGTCCCACGTCATGGTGGGCTGGCTGCCGAAGCCCCCCCGGGCTCCGCCCGAGGAGGAGGAGCCCGGCAGGACGATGAGCAGGTTCGTCCCCATGGCGTCGAAGACCTTCTGCACGCTCGCTCGCGCGCCGTCTCCGATGGCCACCATGGCGATGACGGCCCCCACGCCGATGATGATGCCGAGCGCGGTGAGGAAGCTGCGCGTCTTGCTGCGCAGGAGCGCCCGCGCCGCCACCCGGAAGGTTTCCAGCAAGTTCATGACGCCACCTCCTGCGGGGCGGACACGTCCGCGGTGCGCGGCACCTGGCGCTTGTCGGAGATGATGCGCCCATCGCGCACCACCACGAGGCGCTCGGCGTACTCGGCCACGTCCGGCTCGTGCGTCACCAGTGCCAGCGTGAGGCCCTCCTGGCGCAGCTCCTGGAAGAGCGCCATCACCTCCACGGTGGTGCGCGAGTCCAGGTTGCCGGTGGGCTCGTCGGCGAGGATGACGCGCGGCCGGCTCACCAGCGCCCGGGCAATCGCCACGCGCTGCTGCTGGCCGCCGGAGAGCTGGCGCGGGTGGTGGTCCAGGCGCGCGCCCAGCCCCACCCGCTCCAGCGCCTCGCGGGCCCTGCGCCGCCGCTCCTTCGCCGGCACCCCGGCGTAGATAAGCGGCAGCTCCACGTTCTCGATGGCGCTGGTGCGCGCCAGGAGGTTGAAGCTCTGGAAGACGAAGCCCAGGGTGCGGTTGCGCACGCGCGCCAGGGCATCGCGATCCAGCCGCGCCACCTCCACCCCATCCAGCCAGTATTCCCCATCCGAGGGCCGATCC
>NZ_DASVWK010000633.1:0-13498 GCF_036389735.1 Archangium sp.
AGGCCACCGGGAGCGTGGGCGCCGGGGATAACGTCACGGCCGGGACGCGCACGGCTTCGGAGCTGGCCTTCGCCGAGAAGTGACGCTCGACCAGGGCCGTGGCGTAGGCCACGTTGCTCTCGACCAGCTCGAAGTTCAGCAGCGAGCCGACGTAGAAGGTGTGGTTCTGGCCCTGCAGGCCCTCGAGCCGGTCATAGATGCCGTTGGCGATGTCCTCGGAGCCGAAATGCGGGAAGTAGTCCCACCGGACCTGCGTGTGGACCTCCCCCATGCGGCCTCCCATGCGGCCGAGATCCTCGCGCAGGCGCCGCACGATCGACTCTCCGTCGTCCACCCCCGGCTTTCCGTAGGCATAGGCAATGGCGATGCCGTCGCCCGGGTAGCGCTGGTGAACCGCCACCGAGTGCCCCTCCCAACCCGGCTCGCTGGCGTGAGGTTGGAGCAGGAAGAACCCGTCCTCGGGGATGCCCTCCGCGGAGACGATGGTCGTGTAGTAGTCGTAGTGGCGCACCTTGCCGAAGATCTCCCGCTCTTCCGGCGTGGGCGAGAGGAAGGGTGGCACCTGGTGCAGCGGCGTCGCCACCACCAATTCGTCGAACTCCAGGCTCTCGGTCGCGGTGTGCACCCGGACACCCGAGGGCATGCGCTCGACGGCGCGCACGGAGGTGTTCAAACGCAGGTCGCGCAGGCCCGCGGCCACCGTGTTCCAAAGCTTCAGGAAGCCATGCTCGATCGTCCAGAACCTCGGCAACGGGGCATCGGGCGGTGCGCCGACGAGCAGCTCCGCGAACTTCAGGAAGTACAGCGCGGGGAGTTCCGGCTCCTGCACGTAGCCATAGCCTGACGACGTGTACATCAACGCGGAATGCCGGGCGAAGCCCTCCAGCCCGTTCCTGTTCAGCCAGCCGGCCAGGGGCGCCCCGAGGGTCCGGGCGACGGGCGCGAGCCCAGGGGCCAGGATGCCGGGGAAATCCCGCTCGCGGGTCTGGACGTAACGCAGCCAGTGGCGGGCCATTTCGGTCGGACCGTCCATCCGAGACGGCTGCCCGGTCACCAGGTCGAAGGGCCTGGCTGGCGTCACCGGCATGGTGGCGAGGCCCAGCTCGGAGACCATGCGCGCCAGCGTGACGTAGCGGGCCGTGCAGACGTGTCCACCCAGATCGTACCAACGATCGCCGACCTGAACGGACCCGCACTTTCCGCCCACCTCGCCCTGGCGCTCGAGCACCGTGACGCGGTGGCCGAGTTTCTCCAGCTCCCGAGCCGCGGTGAGCCCCGAGACGCCCGCGCCGATCACGCAGACCCGCCGGGGACGCGCCCTCGCGGGCACGGGGACAGGGTGCTCGGGCCGAGGGGCCGCTCCGCGATCCACCACCGCCTGGATTGCCGGCGGCAACGCCTTGCGCTGCCGGGCCGCCGCCGACATGTCATAGACGATCGACCGCAGGTGGTTCAGCGAAGCCGCCGTATCGGGGCCTGGCGAGAGCGGCATCGCCAGGTCGGCGGGCGCGTTCGCGGGGTTGAAAATCAACGGCTCGATCGCCGCGGGCTCGAGCACGCGATCCAGGTGCAGCGTGGCCACGTCGTGCCAGGGGTGCGCCTCCTCCGCCCACGGGCGCGTGCAGTCGAGGGCCTCGTCGTCGGCCACCTCGCCGCTGGCCGGACGTACCTGCGCCTGGAGCACGTAGTCCACGCCGCCCGTGCCGATGCGCTCGCGCAGCTCGGTGTGCAGGAAGTCCCTGGCCCGCGTGTCGTCCGGCTCGCGGGGCATCACGTCGGGGGGCAGGGCCCGACCATCGGGCGCCACGAAGCCGTCCTCGGGCGTCCTCGCGGCCGGCACGAGCCGGAACCGCGCGTAGTGGCGCGTGCCGTCCGCCGCCACATAGTGGCTGGCGACCTTGCCGTAGTAGTACAGCGAGGCGTACGAGGTCGCCCTGCGGAACATCTCCCAGCCGGCCTGGCCGAGGCGCGGCTCGCGTGCGATCCAGGCGTCGCGGGCCTCGGGCGTGGCGGCCATCCACCGAGCGAAGTCCGCGGCGGTGCGCTGGAGGAAACAGCGGCCCGTCGTCAGCAGCAGATCGAGCTTCGGCGCGTCCAGCGCCTCGGGCCGCGCGGGGTCCAGCACGCGCAGGGTCGCGCCCCGGTTGTCGATTCCCGCGTCGTCGTCCTGCACGCCGTTGGCATGGCGCACCAGCACGGGCAGCTTCCGCCCCGGGGCGAAGAAGGCATGCGCGGGCAAGGCGGGATTCGCGACCACCTGGAGCTGCCCGGCGATCGTGGTCGCCAACTTGTGGAACGCGCGTCCCCCACGCGCCTTGCTGAGCCGCGTGAAGGTCGGGCCCACATTGGCGATCAGTCGCTCGAAGGAGGGGTCGAGCCCCTGGAGCCGGGGATCGCTGGTGGGCTCGGGCGGGGCGACGAATGGCGCCGACGACGAAAACGCTTCGGTCGCGAAGCGGGCCACGTGCAGCGTCTTCGAGGCACGCTCCAACGCGCCGGAGAGGTAGTCCGCCCGGCACGTCTGCCGGCGCAGCTTGCCGCTCGTGGTCTTGGGCACGGTGCCGCGCTGGCCGATCACGACGCCGCTGCACCCGAGCTGGTGGTCCTGGAAGACGCGATCGCGGAGCGCCCTGGCCACCGCTTCGGCGGGCTCCCGGGCGCCGTCCTGGAGTTCGGCCACGATGACCAGGCCCTCTTCCCCTGTCGCGTCCGGCGCGGCGAACGCGAGCAAGCCTCCGGGGCGCACCGCCGGATGGGCGTTGCGCAGACCGTCCTCGATATCCTGGGGGTAGTAGTTGCGCCCCCGCACGATGATGAGGTCCTTGCAGCGTCCGGTTGGGTAGAGCTCGCCTTCCCACAAGAAGCCGAGGTCGCCCGTGCGCAGGTAGCCGCGGTCATCGGAGGGATCGGACACGCGGGCCTGGAAGATCTCGCGGCTCTCGGACTCGCGGCCGTAATAGCCCGCCGCCTTGGTGGGCGAGTCCACCCAGATTTCCCCTACCTGACCGTCGGCGAGCGGCACCCGGGTCTGGGCATCCACGATGCGGACGCGCAGGCCCGCCTTGGTGACACGGCCGCAGGCGACGAGCGGCACGGCCTCGTCCGAGTCGGTCGGCGGCGCCGCGCGGCCCTCCTGCAGGGCGAGCCTGGCGACCTTCAGGACGCGCTTGCCGCCCACCGTCACGGAGACGGTGTGCTCGGCGAGCCCGTACGAGGGGAAGACCACACCGGGGCGCATGCCCGAGGGCGCGAAGGCCGCGTGGAAGGACTCGAGGGTCGAGGCGCGCACGGGCTCGGCCGCGCAGACGATCGCCTCGAGGGCGCTCAAATCCCAGGCGGCCCGCTGTTCGGGCGTGGTCTTGCGCACGGCGAGCTCGAGCCCGAAGTTCGGCGTCGCCGAGTGCGTGGCCCTGACCCGGCTCATCACCTCGAGCCAGACGGCGGGCCGCTTCGCGAAGGCGAACGGACTCATCATGTAGAGATGGCCGTTGCCCGCGAGCGCACTCAGGATGCCGCTGATCAGGCCGAAGTCGTGGTACTGCGGCACCCAGAAGACGCAGCGCACGGACACGCGCAGGTTCAGGTCCCGGGCGTTGGCGACGGCCTCCGCGAGCACGTTGGCGTGCGTGATCATGACGCCCTTCGGCGTCGACGTCGAACCCGAGGTGTACTGGAGGAAGGCCACATCACCGGGCTTCGCCGTGTGCACGGGCGCGGCCTGGCGCCTGGGCTTCACGCCCTCCACGGTGTGCCACGGCAGGTCCGGCCAGCGCACGCCTTCGCGCCCGACGAAGGCCTTGAGACCGCCCAGCAGCTTGGCGCGCGCGTACTCCTTGTTGGTCAGCACCGCCGCGGCCTGGCAGTTCGTGGCGATCGCCTGGAAGGTCGCGAGATCCTTCCTCAGCTTCAGCGGATTGGGCGGGTAGATGGGGGCCGGAACGATGCCGGCGATCAGACAGCCGACGAAGGTCACGACGAAGTCGAGCGACGGCGGGTAGACCAGCAGCACCCGATCTCCCGCCTTCAAGCCGCACTGCGAGGTCAGGTGCGCCGCCACCGCCGCCGCCGCCTCCCGCGCCTGGGCGAAGGTCAACGTGACCTGATCTCGGCCCTGGTCATCGACCCAGGTGTAGAGCGGCAGGTCGGGGTGCCTGGCGCAGAGTTGCTCGAAGCTGGCCAGGACGGTGGTGGGCTCGGGGGTCTGGGACAAGGTGTCGATCCGGGAGGAGCGTTACGAGCGGGTGGGGAAGACCGTGCGGACGACGGGACGCTGGGCATTGGGGTGCGGCGTCGTGACCGGCCAGACGTGAGTCGGGGACACTTCGCGATGGCCGCGCCGATGGGGCGGATCGCAGAGCCAGAAACCTACCCGAGACCGGAGACCCTCAGGGAGGGGAAAGGCCCCTCGGCTGGTCTCCGTCCAGCCTTCCGGAGGTGGCTCCCGCGGCGCTATAGGCCATCTGGCGGATACGCGGCGGCGTCCTTCCAGGCATGTTGGGCCACCTCACACAGGAGCCCCTCCATGCAGCTGAAGACTGGATTCCTCGCCCTCGTCGCCTTCATGGCCTTGCTTTGTACGGGATGTGCCACCGTCAGGCCGTGCGCCACCACGTTGCCGTCCGCTACTCGGTCCGGGGGCGCTGTCCTGACGCCATACCGCGTGCAGGGGGGCACAAACACGTGCCTGCAGGCGTTCGAGTGGAAGGCGCCGAGCACTCCAGCCCGCGGCGCCGTGGTCGTCATTCACGGCCTCCGCGACCACGCGAGCCGGTACTCGGCCCTCGCGGAAGCGCTCACCGCGAAAGGGCTCGTGGTCTACGCGCAGGACCACCGGGGCCACGGCTACTCGGGCGGTCCCCGTCAGCGCTTCGATTCGGTGGCGCAGCTGGTCAGCGATGTCGACCTCGCGGTCGCGGAGGCGAAGCAGCGCAACCCCGGCGTGCCTATCTTCCTCTATGGCCATAGCATGGGCGGGCTGGTGGCCACGCACTACGCGCTGGAGCATGGCGAGCAGCTTCGCGGCCTGGTGCTGAGCGGAGCGGCGTTGAAGCTGCAACCGTCGGTCACTGGAGGAGAGAAGACCGCGGCGCGCGTCTTCGGCGCCATCCTCCCCGGCCTGCCAGCGCAGCGCCTCGATGACAGCGAGTTCGTTCGCGAGCCCGCCGCCCAGAGGGAACTCGCGGCGGATCCGCTCATCGACCACGCGAATATCCCGGCGCGTTCGGCGTCCGCCATGCTCAACGCCATCGAGAACCTCGGCACGCGCATGGAGGAAGTGAAGGTGCCGCTGCTCATCCTCCATGGGCAGGCCGACAAGGCGACCCCCTTCGAAGGGAGCCAGGAGCTCGCGGCACGAGCCGGCAGCTCCGACAAGACCCTCCGCCTCTACGAGAACGTCTACCACGACCTTCTTCACGAGCCGGAGCGCGACGTCATCATCTCCGACGTCGCCTCGTGGATTACCGCGCGGCTTGGGGAGGAGAAGTAGCCTCTTGGGGCTCGGCTCGCGAAGGCCTGGAGAAGCTCGGCCTCTCGGTAGGCCAGCCCCCCAGGGCGGAGGGCTCTGATCGAGATTAGATTTCGCCAATGAACTCCAGCCCATCCAGCCGGTCGTCCGTCGTCGTGGCGGAGCTGGGGCCCACGAACACGGGGAAGACCCACCGCGCCATCGAGCGAATGCTCGAGCACGACACGGGCATGATGGGTCTGCCGCTTCGCCTGCTCGCTCGCGAAGTCTACGACCGGGTGACCGCTCGAGTGGGCGAGGGGCGGGTTGCCCTGATGACGGGGGAGGAGAAGCGCCTGCCTCCTCGCCCCGATTATTGGATTTGTACGGTCGAGGCGATGCCGACCGATCGACAGGTCGACTTCCTCGCGGTGGATGAAATCCAGCTCGCCGCCCACCGTGAGCGCGGGCACGTCTTCACTGATCGCCTGCTCCATGCGCGTGGGCGCCGGGAAACCTGGTTCCTCGGCGCGGACACGATGCGGCCGATGGTCCAGGCGCTCATCCCCCAGGCTTCGGTGAAGCGCGCCACCCGCCTGTCCCAGCTTCGCTATTCCGGACGGCGCTCCCTGAAGAGCCTTCCTCCACGCTCGGCCGTGGTCGCCTTCTCCGCGGACCGCGTGTACGAGTTCGCCGAAGCACTGCGCCGCCTCCGTGGAGGGGTCGCGGTGGTGCTGGGAGCGCTCTCCCCGAGGACGCGGAATGCCCAGGTGGCGATGTACCAGGCCGGGGAGGTGCAGTACCTCGTGGCCACCGATGCCATTGGGATGGGACTGAACCTCGACCTCAACCACGTGGCCTTCGCGGCGCTCTCCAAGTTCGACGGCGCTGAGCAGCGAGACCTCTTCCCGGACGAGCTGGCCCAGATCGCGGGCCGCGCGGGGCGCCACTTGAATGACGGGAGTTTCGGAACCCTGAACACGCTGCCCGAGTTGCCTCCGCGGGTGGTCTCGGCCATCGAGTCACACCGGTTCCCGGCGGTACGAAGTCTCATCTGGCGCAATTCGACGCTCGATTTCTCGAGCCCGGAGTCCCTGCTCGATTCGTTGTCGCGAGCTCCGCGCCACAATGGCTTCATCCGGGTGGAACGCGCGGACGACTTCGATGCGCTCAAGGAACTCTCGCACGTCCCAGCCATTCGAGAGGCCGCCACCGACCGCGCCATGGTCGAGTTGCTGTGGCAGGTCTGCCAGATTCCGGATTTTCGCAAAGGTCTCTTCGGGCAGCACCTCGCACTGTTGCGTGAGACCTTCCTTCAGCTCTCCGCGGGTGACGGGATGCTGGAAGAGGACTGGCTGGCCCGACAGGTGTCGCCGCTCGATGATGTCTCCGGGGACATCCACACCCTGATGGACCGGCTGGCCGCCATCCGCATCTGGACGTACATCAGTCATCGTTCGAGCTGGCTGCACGACGCCGAGCAGTGGCAGGAGCGCACCCGCCGCATCGAGGACGAGTTGGGCGATGCCCTTCATGAGCGGCTCGTGGAGCGCTTCGTGCAACGGGCCGCACGGAGGAGTGCACGCCGATTCGTGAGAGCCACCGCCCCCCCTCCACCCGGGTCGAACAGTCCCTTTGCCAGGTTGGGGCTCCTGCTGGGTGAGGTGCCGAGCGTTGACGGCGCCGCGATGACAGAGGAGCAGTTCGTCCAGCAGGTGGTCGACGCGACGCACGAAGCCTTCCTGGTGGACGCGTCGGGAAGCATCTCGTTCGAAGGGCAGCCGCTGGCCCGTCTGGTTCGCGGGAAGGACCGGCGCTCACCGCAGCTCGCGCTCGCGGAGCCGGAGGTTTGGACCGGAGGCGCGCGGCGGCGGCTCGAGCGCCGTCTGTTGGCCCTGGCGCGGGACCTCGTCACCGAAGCCATGGGGGGCTTTCCAGCCGAGGCCCTCATGGGAGGGGATCGCTCCCCGCCGATGCGTGGCCTCGCCTACCGCCTGGCCGAGGGGCTGGGAGTGATTTCCCAAGGTGAGGCGCGCGAGCAGTGGCGGCTCCTGGACGATGCCGCACGCGAGCGCTTGAGGTCGCTGGGCGTCCGCGAGGGACAGCGCTTCCTCTACGTTGCCGAGGCGCTCGCACCGCCTGCGCTCGAACGGCGCTGCATGCTGACGGCGCTGTTCCAACAGAGTCCCTCACCCAAGGGCGTTCCGGGAGAAACGGTCCTCGAGGTCGCGGAGCTTGGCGGCCGGGATGCGCGAGCCTTCGGATATGAGGTGCTCGGTCCCGTGGCGTTGCGGATCGATATCGTCGAGCGGCTCAGCGAGGCGATGCGCCACCCACAGGGTGCTCAGCAGGTGCACAAGCTCATGCAAGAGCTGCGTCTGGAGCGCGGTGTTCACGCGCGGGTTCTGCGAGAGCTTGGAGGACCGTCCGGGGGCGCTTCGGTGAAGAGGCGGCGGCGACGGCGGAGAGGGAGAGCACCGGCGACGGCTCCTGACACGGGGGGGGCCAATGGACCACCGGCTCACGCTGGCGCGCACCAGAAGCCCCGGAGGAGCGGGGCCCGGGGCGGGGGACGTACAGAGGGAGGATCGAAGCCCGATTGAGGGGGGCCGGGCGGCGCCTTGGCGGGAGATCGGCTGGGGGCGATTTCACGCAACTTCCGGTGTACGAGTTCGCGATTTTCATATCATTCCCTGGCACATCCACCATTCCGGCAATACCTGTCAGATAATCTCTGGGGAATGGCACGCCAATTGATCTGAACAAACTCCACATCCCCAAGCCCGACGTAAGGGGTTGTTGTCAGACCAAGAGCGTAAAACCACCACTGTCACCATCGAGCATTTCAACGAGGGCTGGAGCACCTGCTCCGGCCGTCGTGTGGTTCGAAGTGTTTCTTGGTGACACCCCCACAGGAGAGAGCCCATGAACAAGCAGAACATTTCACCGAAGGACATCGACGCTCTGGCCAAGAAGCTTGACGAGCTGGGGAAGTCCCTCGATGAGAAGGAACGAGCGCTGTTGCTGGCGACGTTCGGGATGGCATCCACTGTCGTCTCAAATGCGAGCCGCAAGGCGGAATCGGAGAGCGGCACGCTGCCGGCCGCCAAGAGCCCCACGGTGGACCGCATCGACCTGAGTCGGACGGCGACGGCCAAGCTGCCGCCGCTCTCCCAAGCGTTCAAGGAAGCCTTCACCCCCGGACCCGCGGGCCGCTTCGGGGTGGATGACGGCGCCACGTTGCAGGACAGCGTCTCCGTGGGTGTGGGCGTGGGCCCCGTCGACGTCAGCTGGAGCAAGGACATCTGACGGTCCCGGCTCGGCTCAGCCCACATCCTGACTCCGTACTGATGACAGCGGGCCTCCGCTGAAGCACGGAACGACCAACACGAGGTGTCTTCCCATGAATGTGCACAGCGCAGCGCCCCTCACGGCCACCTATGGCGCCGAGACCATCTCGGCGCACCCAGCGCTTGAGGTGGCGCTGGTATCCATGCCGTTCGTCTCGATCGTCCGGCCCTCCATCCAACTCGGGCTGCTCAAGTCCCTGGCCGAGCGAGAAGGTGTCAGGGCAAGCACCTTCCATCTCACCCTGGAGTTCGCCCACCACATCGGGCCTGCCCTGTATGAGACGCTCTGCGGCCACCGGGGGCTCATGTTCGGGGATTGGCTTTTCTCGGTCGCGGCCTTTGGTTCGCAGGCTCCCGACCCGGACGACCGCTTCCTGGCGGAGTACGGCACCGAGATTCAGAGGATGCTCAAGGGCTCGGGGGCGGACCTGGACCGCATCAGGCGCCTCCGGCACGAGGAGATCCCTGCCTTCCTGGATCGGATGCTCTCCGAGATTTCATGGGAACGCTTCCGGGTGGTGGGCTTCACCTGCACCTTCCAGCAGAACGCGGCCTCCTTCGCCCTCGCGCGGCGGTTGAAGGAGCGCCATCCTGGCCTTTCCTGCATCTTCGGGGGCGCCAACTTCGAGGGCGAGATGGGGGTGGAACTGGTTCGCACCATCGAGGCGGTGGATTACGCCGTGATTGGCGAGGCGGATGTCGCCTTCCCCCAATTCCTGGCCGCCTTGAAGCGGGGAGGGGACCCTCATGAGGTGCCCGGAGTCGTGGCCCGGCGAGATGGACAGGTGACCCCACTGAAAGCGAGCCCGCCCTTCGAGCGGCTCGACACCTTGCCAGTCCCCGATTACGACGAGTTCTTCACCCGCGCTGAGTCGCTCGACCTGCTCACCCCGGCGGCGCGCCGCGAAGTCTTCATTCCTTTCGAGAGTGCCCGCGGCTGCTGGTGGGGGCAGAAGAAGCACTGCACCTTCTGCGGCCTGAATGGCACCACGATGGCATTCCGGGCGAAGACGCCGGAGCGGGTAATCGAGGAACTCGGCACGTTGGCCCAACGCTACCGGAGCTTCCGCTTCGAGGCGGTGGACAACATCTTGGCGCCCAACTATCTGCAAGGCCTTTTCGGCCGCCTAAAGGAGTCGGGCAGCGACTACGTGTTCTTCTATGAGGTGAAGTCCAACCTCAACCGGGATCGGCTCAAGGCCTTGCGCGACGGCGGGGTACGGCAGATCCAGCCCGGAATCGAGTCGCTGAACACCCACGTTTTGAAACTGATGCGCAAGGGCGTCACGGGAATCCAGAACGTCAACACCCTGCGCTGGGCGCTCTACTATGGCATTGGCGTGAGCTGGAACCTGCTCTGGGGATTCCCCCACGAGATGGAGGAGGACTACGCGGAGCAGTTGCACTTGATGAAGCAGTTGATCCACCTGCAGCCGCCTGGCGGAGCGGGTCGGATCTGGATGGAGAGGTACAGCCCGCTCTTCACCGACCGCCAGGCCTTCCCCGCCCGCTACGTGCGGCCGGAGGCCAGCTACAGCTACGTCTATCCCCCCTCCGTCCAGTTGGAGCGGGTGGCGTACTTCTTCGATTACGAGCTCCAACACACCCTTCCCCAGTCCGTGTACGAAGCTACCTCACGCCACGTAGTGGACTGGCAGGAGGCCTGGAAGGCATCGGAACGGCCTGCGCTGACCTTCTGGTCGTCACCGGGTTTCGTACAGATCCAAGACACGCGCTGGCCCGGGGAGCATGGCACCTATACCTTCAAGGGGCCGCTGGCTTCCATCTACTCCGCCTGCAGCGACGGTCCGCTCTCCGCCGAGGAGTTGCGGCAACAGCTCCAATTGAATGTGCCCGAGGCTGAGTTCCAGCAATGGCTGTCAGACTTCTGTGCCTGCGGCCTGATGATGCGCGACGGCACCCAGTACCTCAGCCTGGCCCTTCCCGCCATCAAGTACCGGTGAGGCGACCATGATCTCCAGTGCTGACGCTCTGTCCCTATCCTTCTACGAGGCCGCCTCCGCCCGGTTCGCGGAGTTCGCGCGGCACAGCCCCAACGCGGCCCTCTGGGCGCGGTTGCTGGAGCGGGCTGGAAGAACCTTTGGCCTGGAGGCGGAGCGGGTGATTCCACCCGCATGGCTCTTCCTCTTGGATCGCCCCACGGTGGAACGTCTGCTCGCTTCCTCCTCCGCAGGATTCCAGCTCGGAGTCCATGAGCACGGGTGGAGTCTGTCCCAGGTCCGGCCCGCGGACGAACTCTTGGAGCATGTGTCGATGCTACCGAGGGACGAGCAACGTGCCCTCGAGGTGCTCTTCCGGCGGGCACTGGATCCGCTGGATGCACTGGACACTTGGCCGGCGGAGAGCTTCTTCTCGAAGGAGGAACTCGAGGTGCTCGCACGGTTACCCCGGTGCGAGACGCCGCCAGCGAAGCCCTCCTTCGGTTGGTCGCCTGGACAAGACATCCATTATGGCGGCTACATCTGCGTCATCGCGAAGTTCACCCGGTTGTGCAACCTACGCTGTGTCTACTGCCACGACTGGGCGGCGGGACCGAACCAGACCATGCGCTTCGAGGTGCAGGCCCGTCTGTTCCAGAGAGTGCTCACCCCCTCCGAGCACGCGGTGGTGGATCTGGTCTGGCACGGGGGCGAACCCACCCTGCTGCGCAGGAAGGGCATCCTGCGCGCGCTCGCCCTTCAACGGTGGTTCCGCCGCCCAGGCCAACGCATCAAAAACATCCTCCAGACCAACGCCACGACCCTGGACCCGGAATGGGTGGACTTCTTCCAGCACTACCGGTTCCACGTCAGCGTCAGCCTGGATGGTCCGGCCCCCGTGCACGACCGGACCCGGCCCCAGGTGGGAGGGCGGTCCAGCTTCCCAGACGTCCTTCGGGGACTGCGGCTCTTGCGCGGCGCCGGGCTGCTCAATGGCATTCTGATCGTGGTCACCCCGGCCCTGGTGGAACGGGGACCCCAGGAACTGGTGGACTTCCTCCGCACGGAGGAAATCTCCGAGGTGGGGCTGCTGCCGATGCGTCCGGACAACGTCTCGCCGCTGCCTGGTTCCTACATGGAACACGCGACCTACCTGCGATTCCTGCTGGGCGTCCGGGACGTGCTCCGCCGTACACCCGGCCCGCCCCTACGAGTACGCGAGTTGGAGGCGGCGGCCAAGGCGCTCGCGGATCAGCCGGCCGGCTTCTGCGAACTGCACGGCAACTGTGTGGGGCACTTTTTCCTGGTCGACAACGACGGGAGCGTCGCCCATTGCGACAAGTACATCGGAGATCCCGCATATACCTTGGGGAGTGTGCTGCACCACGAGTTCGCCGAGATCCGGGCCAGTGAAAAGGCCCGACACCTCGTGGAGCAGAATCGGCGCGCCACGGCGCTCTTGCGTGATTGTCGCTACTTTCGCTACTGCCGCGGATGGTGCCCGCACGAGCGATACGTGACCCAGCGGCATGCGCCTGATGCCCCCACGAACTGTTGCGGCCTGGCCCCGCTCTTCACCGCGCTTTCCGAGACTTCCGACTGACCGGAAGTGTGGCCGGCGTTCGGTCAGCTGGCCCTGAAGCTGGTCACCTCGGTGGCCTGCTTCAGGGTCTTCTCCTTCGACCAGCGCGGCCGGGATCCAGGGGATCCATCCCGTAGGAGGACTTGGACACCACGCACATCGCCTGACACACGGGATCAGTCTTCGCCTCCTCGAGGATGGCGTCGCGGAAGGTGTCGGGCGTGCTGTACGCGGGCACCTCGTTCCAGGCGATGAGGTTGACGCCAGCCGCGTCCCACTTCATCGCCGAGCGCACGGGGGTCGTGATGGAGCTGAAGTTCGTCGCCGTCAAGGCGGCGTTCTTGATGACGAAGAAGATCATTCCTCATTGTAGCGTAATCGCCGGACCCAGGGTGCGTGTGGCGGCGCCCCATCAGCGCTACACTGCCCGGCTTTCTCTCTTGGAGGAGATCATGAGATTCCTGCACCCCCACGCTGAACGTATCTACGCCCTGTTCCGCATCATCATCGGACTGATGTTCATGCAGCACGGGCTGCAGAAGGTCTTTGGTCTGTTCGGTGGTATGCCCCCCGGGGTGCCGGCGTTCATCATCTATGGCGCGGGCTCCATCGAGCTCGGGTGCGGCGCGCTCGTCGTGCTCGGGCTGTTCGCCGCCCCCGCGGCCTTCCTCGCGAGCGGCACCATGGCGTTCGCCTTCTTTCTCGGGCACGCGATTCCCAACAAGAATCTCATCCCGATCGTGAACCAGGGTGAGCTCGCCGTGATCTACTGCTTCGCGTTCCTCTACATCGCCACGCACGGCGCGGGGATCTGGAGTGCCGACGCCGCGCGCCGTGGCGCGAAGAGCTAGGCCCTCGAAATTTCCACTCGAGTCTCGTCCTCCGTGTTCTCGAAGGTGATGCCCAACTCATCCCGGAGCATGTCCAGCAAGTAGGGCATCATGCGGACGGTACCGACGCGCAGGTCGTGACTGAGCGAGAGATCCGCGCCAGAGAACTTCCGCGCCGGGTGGGGGCGCTGGAGCAACGCATTGACCTGGCGCTGAGCTCCTTCCATGGCACGAAGCGGTGGGCGCTCGATGGCCAGGTAGTCCGCGACGGCGTCCGCCACGGTGTCGAGGACGTCGCTCCGCTCCTCCCCAGGGGTGCTCGAGCGGAGCAGCTCCCGGAGTCGCAGGCG
>NZ_DASVWK010000634.1:0-15255 GCF_036389735.1 Archangium sp.
CAGGGAGGCGTCCGTCTCCATGAACATGCGGTAGAGCGCGGAGCAGAACTGGACGAACTTGTTCACCGTGGGGCCGGAGAGGCCCAGGCCGAAGGCCAGCTTGCGGCCCTGGAAGTCCTGGAAGCCCACCGCCGGATCCACTGCCTCGCGGAGGATCTTCTCGGGGCTGTGGGCGGCCACTTCCTCGATCTCCACGCCACCCTCGCGGGAGGCCATGAAGGTGACGCGCGAGGTGGCGCGATCCAGCGTCACGCCGAGGTACAGCTCCTGACCGATGGCCAGGCCCTCCTCGATGTAGACCTTGTGGACCGTCTGGCCCTCGGGCCCGGTCTGGATCGTCTTGAGCTTCATGCCCAGCATCTGCTTGGCGAGGTCCTTGGCCTCGGCCGGGCTCTTGGCCAGCTTCACGCCGCCGCCCTTGCCGCGACCGCCCGCGTGGATCTGGGCCTTCACGACGACCACGGGGGTGGCCAGCTGCTTGGCGGCCGCCTCGGCCTCGTTGGGCGAGAGCGCGAGAATACCGCGCGGCGTGGGGACGCCGTACTTCCGGAAGATTTCCTTGCCCTGGTACTCGTGGATCTTCATCGAGGCTCCGGGTGACGCGAGTGATGCGAGAGACTGGCACCCGGAAGAGAACCCCCGGGGCGGGACGGCGCGGGTGCCTCTCTCGCGCAGAATGGCCCGCTTGGCAAGGCCCTAACTGTCAAGAGCCAAGCAGACGGACCGAAAAGAGCCGAGGCCCCGGACCGGCGGAACGGCCGGACACGGGGCCTCGGGAGACGACGGTGTGACGTGGACTGCCCTGTCTACCCCGGGCCGCTCGAAGCCGTCTTCTCGTCGTCCTGGTTGAAGAAGATGTCCTTGATGACCTGCTTGGTCACCTCGCGGTTCATCACCGCGATGGAGGTCGTCAGGGGGATCTCCTTCGGGCACACCTTCACGCAGTTCTGGGCCTTGCCGCAGTCCTGGATGCCACCCGGACCCATGAGACCCCGGACGCGCTCCTCGGCGTTCATCTTGCCGGTGGGGTTCATGTTGAACAGGCGGGCCTGGCTGATGGAGGCGGCGCCGATGAAGTCGTTGTCGATCGTCACCTGCGGGCACGCCTCGAGGCAGCTTCCGCAGGTGATGCACGTCGACAGCTTGTACATCACCGACTGGTCACCCGGAGACTGACGCGGACCGGGGCCCAGGTTGTGCGTGCCGTCGATGTTGATCCACGCCTTGACGCGCTTGAGCGCGTCGAACATGCGGCTGCGATCCACCGCCAGGTCGCGGGTGACCGGGAACTTCTTCATCGGCTCCAGGGTGATGATGGGCTCCCCGTCCCCGATGATGCGGTCGATCAGCGCCGAGCAGGCCATGCGGACCCGCCCGTTGATGTTCATGGCGCAGCTGCCGCACACCTCCTCCAGGCAGGCGGCGTCCCAGATGACCGGGGCGACCTTGCGGCCGTCCACGGTGACCGGGTTGCGCTGGATCTCCATCAGGCAGGAGATGACGTTGCCGCCCTTGCCGTAGGGCACGCGAAACTCATCGAAGCGGCCCGCCTTGTCCGGGCCGTCCTGCCGCCAGATGCGGAAGGTGACGTGCTTCGTGTTGGTGTTGACAGGCGTCTGCGCGGTCGCGTTGTCCATGTCGTTCCCTCCGTCCCTTCCTAGGCGTACCAGCGCGGCTCGGGGTCGAGCACGGGCGTGGGGATGTCCTCGTAGCTGATCTGCGGGCCCTCCACCGCGTACTTCGCGATGGTCGTCTTGGCCCACTTCTCGTGACGCTTCTTCCAGAGCGCCATCCACTCCGAATCCTCGCGAGGATCCTTCGACTTGGGCTCGGGCAGCGAGAACTCCGGCTTGTAGTGGGCGCCGCGGCTCTCGTCACGCAGCAACGCGCTCTTGGCGATGACCTCGGCCAGCTCGAACATGTTCCAGAGCTGGTTGGCGTAGGAGATGCTCCGGTTGGCCACGTTGCCGGTGTCCAGCGCGTTGAGGTTCTTCCAGCGATCCTTGAACTCGCGGATGCGCTCCACCGTCTTCTTGAGCCGGTCGTTGTAGCGGACGACGGTGCAGTTCTCCGTCATCAGGTCGCCCAGCTCCTTGGTGAGCCCGTACGCGTTCTCCTTGCCGTCCATCTTCTTGATGGTGGCGAAGCGCTCCTCCCAGAACTTCTTCGAGTCGGCGAAGAACTTCTGGTGGTCCGCGTCGGTGGCGCTCTTGGTGTTGTTCTTGGCGAACGCCACCATGGCCGGGCCGCCGATCATGCCGCTGTAGATACAGGACAGCAGCGAGTTGGCGCCCAGGCGGTTCGCGCCGTGGTAGGCGTAGTCCGCCTCGCCCGTGGCGTACAGACCGGGGATGTTGGTGGACTGGTTGATGGGGCTGCCCACCAGGGGCGTCTGCGTCTGGGAGTCCGCCTCGAAGCGCACGTACAGGCCGCCCATCGAGTAGTGCATGCCCGGGAAGATCTTCATGGGCACATGGCGCGGATCATCACCCACGAACTTCTCGTAGATCTCCATCACGCCGCCCAGCTTGGCGGTGAGCACGTGGGCCGGGATGTGCGTCACGTCCAGGTACACGGCGTCGCCGCCGTCCAGGCCCAGGCCCAGCTCGCGGCAGACGGTGAAGATCTCCCGGGTGGCCACGTCGCGCGGCACCAGGTTCTTGTACTTGGGGTACTTCTCCTCGAGGAAGTAGAAGCGCTCGCTCTCGGGGATGTTCTTCGGGTCGCGGTTGTCGCCCTTCCTGCGGGGCACCCAGACGCGGCCACCCTCGCCACGCACCGACTCGCTCATCAGGCGCAGCTTGTCCTCACCCGGAATGGAGGTGGGGTGCACCTGGATGAACTCGCCGTTGGCGTAGATGGCGCCCTCCATGAAGGCGCGGCCCGCGGCGGTCCCCGTGTTGATGATGGAGTTGGTGGAGCGCCCGAAGACGATGCCCGGGCCACCCGTGGCCAGACACACGGCCTCGGCCGGGAAGGTGCGGATCTCGTTGGTCCGCAGATCCATGGCCACGCTGCCAATGACCCGGCCCGTGCCGTCCTTCACCGTGCCGAGCCACTCCCAGTACTCGTACTTGGTGACGCGGCCCTCGGCCTCCCAGCGGCGCACCTGCTCGTCCAGCGCGTACAGCAGCTGCTGGCCCGTGGTGGCGCCGGCGAACGCCGTCCGGTGGTGCAGCGTGCCGCCGAAGCGACGGAAGTCCAGCAGACCCTCGGGCGTGCGGTTGAACGTCACGCCCATGCGGTCCAGCAGGTAGATGATGCCCGGCGCCGCGTGGCACATGCCCTTCACGGACACCTGCTCCGCCAGGAAGTCGCCACCGCGCAGCGTGTCCTTCACGTGGATGTCGGGCGAGTCGCCCTCACCCTTCGTGTTCACCGCGCCGTTGATGCCGCCCTGAGCGCACACCGAGTGCGAACGCTTCACCGGCACGAGCGAGAGGATGTCGACCTGATGGCCGGCCTCGGCCAGCTTGATGGTGGTCATCAGTCCGGCGAGTCCGCCGCCCACCACCGTGAATCGCGCTGCTGCTGCCATGCTGCGTCTCCTTGGTGACCGAGAGGCCGCACGCCTCCTGGACGTGACTGGCGCCGCCACCCGACTCAGCGAGTGCGCTGCCCAGACCCCCGGTGCATGCTACGAGCTAGTTAACTGGTGAATTCAGCAAGCCGCAAAGATTACCGGAGCTGGGGGATAAGCCCACTCCATTTCCGGCATCAGCCCCGCTGAGCCCGTCCCGCGCGGTGGCTCGCACCACCGCACGGGACCAGGCCGGCTCGCGGCGGGAAATGACTACAGCTTCACGCTCTCGACAGTCTTCTTCACCGAGTCGAAGGACTTGGTGAGCTCGGCCTTCTCGGCCTCGTCGAGCTTGACCTCGATGATCTTCTCCACGCCGCCCGCGCCAATCTGGGTGGGGACGCCGAAGAAGAAGCCGTTGATGCCGTACTGCCCCTCGAGCAGGGCGGCGGACGGCAGCACGCGCTTGCGGTCGAGCAGGTAGCTCTCGGCCATGGCGATGGAGCTGGAGGCGGGCGCGAAGTAGGCGCTGCCCGTCTTGTAGAGGCCCACCAGCTCGGCGCCGCCCTTGCGGGTGCGGTCGATGATGGCGTCCAGCTTCTCCTTGGAGAGCAGCTGGGTCAGGGGCACGCCGCCCACGGTGCTGTGGCGAACCAGCGGCACCATGTCGTCGCCGTGGCCGCCGAGCACCAGCGCCTCCACGTCACGGATGGAGCAGCCGAGCGCCTCGGCCACGAAGCACTTGAAGCGGCTGGTGTCGAGCACGCCCGCCATGCCGACGACCATGTTCTTGGGCAGGCCGGCGATCTTGTGGAGCGCGAACACCATCGCGTCCAGCGGGTTGGCCACGTTGATGACGAAGGCGTTGGGGCAGTGCTGCTTGATGTTGGCAGCCACGTCCCGCATGATCTTCAGGTTGACGTCGAGCAGGTCCTCGCGGCTCATGCCCGGCTTGCGGGGCACGCCGGCCGTGATGATGACGACGTCCGAGCCCGCCACGTCCTTCCAGTCCGTGGAGCCGGTGACGCGGCAGTCGTAGCCGTCCACGGCCGCGAGCTGGTTGATGTCCAGCGCCTTGCCCTTGACCAGACCCTCGGCCACGGGAATGTCGTAGAGGACGACGTCGCCGAGCTGCTTCTGCACCGCGAGCAGGGCGAGGTTGCCGCCGATCTGCCCGCCGCCGATGAGGCCAATCTTCTTCTTGGTGTGAGCCATGTGGATTGTCTCTCCGTGACGACTACATGTTCTTGATGATGGCCTGCCCGAACTCCGAGCACTTCACCTCGGTCACGTTGCCCTGGTTCTCCTGACGCATCAGGCGGGCGAAGTCGTACGTGACCGTCTTGTTGCCAATGGCCTTGTCCATGCCCTGGATGATGAGATCCGCGGCCTCGTGCCAGCCCATGTGGCGCAGCATCATCTCGCCAGAGAGGATGACCGAGCCCGGGTTCACCTTGTCCTGGTCCGCGTACTTGGGCGCGGTGCCGTGGGTGGCCTCGAAGACGGCGTGGCCGGTGACGTAGTTGATGTTGCCGCCCGGCGCGATGCCGATGCCGCCCACCTGCGCCGCCAGGGCGTCGGACAGGTAGTCGCCGTTGAGGTTGAGCGTGGCGATGACGTCGAACTCGTCCGGACGCGTCAGCACCTGCTGCAGGGTGATGTCCGCGATGGAGTCCTTGATGATGATCTTCCCGGCGGAGACCGCGGCCTTCTGCTCGGCGTTGGCGGCGTCCTCGCTCTTGGCGGCCTTGGTGGCCTCCCACTGATCCCAGGTGTAGACCTTGTCACCGAACTCGCGAGCGGCCAGCTCGTAGCCCCACTTGCGGAAGCCGCCCTCGGTGTACTTCATGATGTTGCCCTTGTGGACGATCGTCACGCTCTTGCGCTTGTGCGCGATGGCGTACTCGATCGAGGCGCGCACGAGGCGCTCGGTGCCTTCCTTGGACACGGGCTTCACGCCGATGCCCACGTTCTCGGCGAACCGGATCTTCGCGAAGTCCTTCGGGAACTCCTTCTTCAGGAAGTCGAGGACCTTCGAGGCCTGGGCGCTGCCGGCCTCGAACTCGATACCGGCGTAGATGTCCTCGGTGTTCTCCCGGAAGATGGTCATGTCGACCTTGTCGGGGGTCTTCACCGGGCTGGGCACGCCCTTGAAGTAGCGCACGGGGCGCAGGCAGACGTACAGGTCGAGCATCTGGCGCAGCGCCACGTTCAGCGAGCGGATGCCGCCGCCGATCGGCGTGGTCAGCGGGCCCTTGATGCCCACCAGGTACTCGCGGAAGGCCGTGACCGTCTCGTCGGGCAGCCAGTTGTTGACCGACTTGAAGGCCTTCTCGCCGGCGAGCACCTCGAACCAGGAGATCTTCTTCTTGCCCTTGTAGGCCTTCTCCACCGCCGCATCGAAGACGGCCTGCGAGGCGCGCCAGATGTCGCGGCCGGTGCCGTCACCCTCGATGAAAGGAACGATGGGGTTGTCCGGCACGAACAGCTTGCCGTTCTTCAGGGTGATCTTCTCGCCGCTCGGAGGGGCCATGAAACGAAGCTCCTGATCTTGGAACTGTGAAGGGTGTGACCGTGTGGGCGGCGGATGCTTTGCAACACTGGCCCCCCGCGTCAAGGATGTTCGGCAGCCCCAGGAGCGGCCTGACTTATCGGATCCAATCGCCCGGGGGCCGTACTCCCTGGGCTCCCAGGATTCCGCCCCCGCGCCCGACCCTACTTCGCAGAACACCTCCGCTCCACGTCCCACCAGCCGAAGCACATCGTCCGCTGCTCGGAGAACCGCACCCAACCGGGCGCGTGCGCGTAGCCGCGGGGGAGCAGATCCGCCGCCCCGAGTGCCCTCGCCGTCTCCTCGAAGGACCAGAAGTACAGCGTCACCTCCGGGCCCGCCGTCTGGATGCGCTGCCGCGCCTCCTCGTGTCCCTCCAGCCCCGGCCTGCGTTCGAGCACGGTGAGGAGCAAGCGCCCTCCAGGCTTGAGCGCCTCGGACAGGTGGCGCAGCGTTCGCGGCAGGTCATCGCAGAAGTCGAGGCACCCCACCGCCAGCCCCACGTCGAAGCGGCCCAGGTCCTCGGGCACGGGGTCGCGGTAGCTGTACACGCGGTACTCGCCCGAGGGCCTCCCCCGCCGGGCCTGCTCCAACATTTCCGGAGAGAGATCCAGGCCGACGACCTGCACGGTCGGGTCCAGCTCCCGCGTGAGTTGCCCCGGGCCACACCCCACGTCGAGCACCCGACACCCCGCGGCCACCGTCTCCCCCAGGAAGCGCTCCACCCTCCCCTCGTACCGGTGCAGCGTGGGGAAGAACGCCTCGTAGACCCCGGCGATCTCTCCGTACACCCGCCGGACTCCCTCCTCCTGGGTCTCGGTTGCCATCGTGCCGGACAGCCTACCGCGCCAACCCCGCTGGACGCCCTGCGTCATCTTCGCTGTCTCGAACCCGGCAAGTCCGGTATCGTGATGCGTCGCTCGGAAGAATCATCATCGGAGGCGCAGTCTTGAACGTCGTTTTCATCTCGCCCCAGTTCCCCCCCCACTTCTTCCACTTCGTCTCCGCTCTGCGCGAGCGCGGCGTCAACGTGCTCGGCATCGGTGACGCGCCCTACGACGCCCTCCGCCCCGAGCTGCGCGAGAGCCTCTCCGAGTACTTCTTCACCCCCAACCTCAACGACGCCGGGGCCCTCCTGCGCGCCGTCGGCTACTTCACCTGGCGCCACGGCCGCATCGACCGCATCGACTCGCTCAACGAGACGTGGCTGGAGATCGAGGCCCAGCTGCGCGAGGACTTCCACGTCCCCGGCCTCCAGCCCGCGGACATCGCCCAGCTCCGCTCCAAGCTCGGCATGCACGACCTCTTCAAGAAGGCCGGCATCCCCCACCCCGATGCCATCCCCGCCCGGGATGCCGCCAGCGTGCGGGCCTTCGCCAAGAAGGTTGGCTACCCGCTCGTCCTCAAGCCGGACGTGGGCGTCGGCGCCGCCCGCACCTTCAAGGTCTCCAGCGACGCGGAGGTGGATGAGGCCTTCTCCGAGCCGCTGCCCAGCTACCTCGCCCAGTCCTTCGTGCGCGGCACCATCGTCACCTACGACGGTCTCGTCGACGCCGAGGGCCACATCGTCTTCGCCTTCAGCCACGAGTACAGCGACGGCATCATGGAGTCGGTGCTCGAGCAGAGGGACCTGACCATCTGGAGCCACAAGCAGCTCGACCCCGCGCTGGACACCCTGGGCCGCAGGGCGGTGAAGGCCCTCGGCCTGCGCGAGCGTTGGTTCCACCTGGAGTTCTTCCGCATGGCCGACGGCAGCTTCGTCGCGCTGGAGGCCAACCTGCGTCCGCCCGGGGCCTTCCTCACGGACATGATGAACTACGCGTGCGACATGGACGTGTACCGGCTGTGGGCGCGCCTGCTCACCGGCGACAACCTCCAGGGCTTCCGCTACACGCCCAAGTACCACGTGTGCCACATCTCCCGGCGCACCGGCCGCACGTACCGCCACGCCCACGCGGAGGTGGTGGCCCGGCTCGGCAACGCGCTCATCCAACACCGCGAGATGCCCTCCGTCTTCACCAGCGCCCTGGGCGATGAGATGTACCTCACCCGCCACCCGGAGCTGGACTCCATGCGGGAGGCCGTGCGCTTCGTCCAGGCCCGGCCTTGAGCGGCCGCGGCCGGCGCCTCAGCACAAGAGCCAGCGCAGGGCCAGCGGCAGCCGGCGCTGCCAGTCCGTCTCGTGGTGGTGCCCCCCCGGCTCCAGCACGAGGAACAGCTCGTGGTCGCCGTACCCCAGCCTCTTGAGGTGGTGGTAGAAGTCCCGCGTGGAGTCGCCGTAGTACATGGTGTAGCCCACCGGATCGATCGTCTCGTGCAGACCGGCGTCCAGGTAGATGCGCGACCAGCGCCGCGGGTGGGCCGACCACTCCTCGAAGAGCCGGTTCCACCCCCACATCACCGAGGGCGAGAGCCCCCCGATGCGGCCGAACAGCTCGGGGTGCTTCAACCCGGTGTACAGCGACATCAAGCCCCCCAGCGACGAGCCCATCACCCCCGTCCACTCGGGACCCTGGCGGACCCGGTAGGTGGATTCGATGTAGGGCTTGAGCGTCTCCACGAGGAAGCGGACGTGGGACAAACCCTGGGCACGCACGTTGCTACGCGGCTCGTCCCAGGGCGAGTACTCGGCGAGCCGGTTGGCCGTCGAATCCACGGCCACGAGGATCCAGGGCTCCAGACGCCCCTCGGACACCAGCCGCTCCAGGGCGGTGTTGGCACACCAGGTGTCGTAGATCGTCGACTCCGGGTGCGCGAAGACGTTCTGCCCGTCGTGCATGTAGAGCACGGGGAAGCGCCGGTGGGGCTCGTGGTCATACGCATCCGGCGTGTAGATGCGCACGGTGCGGGAGAACCCCTCCTGAGGAGAGGCGAAGTCTCGGATGATGTGGACGTGGCCCATGGATGACGTCAGGTGACGCGGTGAGCGGCACCATAGGCTGGCCAGCGAGCCCTCGCCATCATTCACGCGAGCGCCAGGCCCCAGCCATTTCGGAAATTGAAGCGCCCACGACCTTGTGCTGAACTACCAGCACTAGCAATAGCGCGCCTGGCATCATCCCAGGAGCACGTTCTGGAGCGTCCATGCAAAAGAATTTCGATGCCTACGACCGCTTTCAGGTGCTCGGTCAGAACCTGCAGAATTTCCGGGATGGATTCGGAACGTTCTCGGTACTCGCCAGTCGGATCATGATCGATGAGAAGCTCGGGATCGAGGATCGCAATGGCGTCGCCCAGTTCGATCCGAAGAAGTGGTACCCGCTCAAGAACAACCTGAAGGCGTTCTACCGGATCAGCAACGAGTACGGCGGCATCATCCTGCGCCAGATGGCGACCGTCGTGCCGAAGTACGCGCAGCTCCCGCCCACCGTCGTGGACATCCACAGCGCGCTTCAATCGCTCGACGTCGCCTACCACCTGAACCATGGGGCCGGCGACAAGCCGCTGTTCTCGCTTCAGACGGGCAAGATGGAGGAAGGCATCGGCCACTACCGCTACCAGGCGGTCGTGGGCAAGAAGCAGCTCCTCTGCGTGAGTGACACGCCCTACCCCTGCGACTTCGACGAGGGGCTCGTCCTGGCCATGGCGCAGCGCTTCGAGCCCTCCGCCACGCTGGTGCATCAGAACCCCACGACCTGCCGCAAGAAGGGCGGGATGAGCTGCACCTACTCCGTGGGCTGGAAGTAGTTTCAGCCGTCGAGGCGGCTCGGGGGGCCGGCCACCGGGGCCTCGAAGGAGACCGCGACCGTGTACCCCTGAGGGGACGCGTGGCAGCGCAGCACGTACAGCTTCGTGTCCGAGAGCATCAGCTCGGGCACGCTCGCCTCGAGGACCTCGCCCGCCTCCAAGGGGAGCGACAGCACCAACAGGCAGCCGCTCGCGGACGCGTTGACGATGTCCCCCTCCAGCCTCGCGCTCCCACGGCGGAGCTTGACGGGCAACATCAAGGGATACCGCTGGTGTCGGCGCCGCTCGTCATCGGAGGACATTGCTCCGAGGATAGCCTTCCGAGGGCGCTTTCGACAGTTGTCCCTCCGTCGGGGATACTGCTGGCACATGCGTCTTGTCGCCCACGCTGGCACCCTCGCTCTCTTCTTCCTCGGCACCGCGTGGCTCCTGCTCGCCATCGCCCTCACCGGCGCCGGGGCCCAGGGGCCCGAGGGGTGGCGGTATGGGGTCGCCCTGCTCCTCGTCGCGGCAGTGGGCCTCGCGTGGCGGCTGGGTTCCCGGGGCGTCGCCCTGGGCGTGCTCGCCGCGCTCTGCGCCTCCGTGTTCGTCTGGACGCGCACCGTGCGGCCCTCGGCCACCCGGGACTGGGCACCGGATCTCGTCCGCGCCGCCCGCGCCGATGTGCAGGGCTCCCGCGTCACCCTGCACGACCTCCGGAACTTCCGCTACCGCGGCACCACCGACTGGGACGCGGCCTGGTACTCCGCCACCTACGACACCCGCGACCTCGTCCGCGCCTGGTTCATCGTCGAGCCCTTCTCCGGCTTCGAGGGCGCCGCCCACACCATGGTCAGCTTCGAGTTCTCCGGAGATCGCTTCCTCGTCATCTCCGGGGAGATCCGCCGCGAGCGAGGGGAGACGTACTCGGTGCTCGGTGGCCTGTTCCGCCAGTACGAGCTCATCTACGTCGCCGGTGACGAGCGCGACCTCGTCCAGCTGCGCAGCAACCACCGCCGCGACGACGTCTACCTCTACCCCGTCCGCGCCTCCCAGGAGCGCACCGTCGCCTTCTTCCTCGACATGGTGCGGCGGATGAACGGCCTCCACGAGGCTCCTGAGTTCTACGACTCGCTCACCAGCAACTGCACCACCAACCTCGTGCGGCACCTCGAGAAGGTCAGCGAGACCGACGTCCCCTACGATCACCGCACCCTGCTCCCCGCCTACTCGGACGAGCTCGCCTTCGCGCTGGGGTTGCTCGACACAGACGTGGGGCTCGACGAGACGCGCGAGCGCCATCGCATCAACACGCTCGCCCTCGCCGCCCAGGATCGCGAGGACTTCTCGCTCGTCATCCGCGGCCGAGCGCCAGCAGCTCCGACACCGTCACGAAGCGCTACCCCCGTGCACGCAGCTTCCCAATGACGAGGTCCACGGACGGGGACGCCCCGCGGCGCCCCGCCCACGGCCCCGCTCACTCGGACTCGAGCAGGCGATGGAGGTCCTCCGGGCTCGTCGTCGCGCTCTGGGCCGTCTCCAGGGAGATCTGGCCCTCGCGGTAGAGCTGGCTCAAGTGCTGGTCGAAGGACTGCATGCCGAACATGTCCTGGCCCTTCTCGATGACTTCCTTGAGCTCGTTGATCCGATCCTCGCGGATGTACTGCTCCACCGAGGGGGTCTGGACCATGATCTCCAGGGCCAACGTCCGGCCCTTGCCATCCGTCTTCGGCAACAGTCGCTGGGAGATCGTCGCCCGGAGGTTGTCCGCCAGCCGCATGCGCACCATCGCCTGCTCCTCGGCCGGGAACACCGAGATGAGGCGGTTGAGGGTGCGCGACGCATCCGTGGTGTGCACCGTGGAGAACACCAGCTTGCCCGTCTCCGCGGCCTTGAGCGCGATGTCGATCATCTCCATGTCGCGCATCTCGCCCACCAGGATGACGTCCGGATCCTGGCGCAGCGCCGAACGCAGCGCGATGGCGAAGTTCTCCGTGTCCTGGCCGATCTCCCGCTGCGAGATGGAGGACTTGATGTTCTTGTGGATGAACTCGATCGGATCCTCGAGGGTGAGGATGTGCAGGTTCTCGGTGCGGTTGATGTGATCGATCATCGCCGCCAGCGTCGAGCTCTTGCCCGAGCCCGTCGCGCCCGTCACCAGCACCAGCCCCCGATCGTTGTCGGCGATCGTCTTGAGCACCTGCGGCAGCCCCAGCCCGTCGATGGTGGGGATCTCATCCGGGATGATGCGCAGGATGCACGCCAGCGTGCCCCGCTGCCGGTAGACGTTCACGCGGAAGCGCGCCACCCCCGGCAGGCCGTACGAGGTGTCGTACTCCTGCACGCTGTCGATCTGCGACTTCGTCAGCGGATCGCTGATGATGTGCAGGGCAACCTGTCTGGTGTGGTCCGGATGGAGCTTCTCCATCTTCAGCGGCCGCAGCACCCCGTTCACCCGGTAGATGGGCGGATCTCCAGGCCGGAAATGGATGTCCGAGGCGCCATTCTGGACGCCGACCGTGAGCAGCTTGTTGAGCGTTGCCTGATCCAGGGGAAGTACCTCTCTCGTCGGCTCCGGAGTCTAGGCGAAAGCCCCCCTGGAGGGCCAAGAAAGGGTTCACCAGAGATCGTCACATCGGGCGCGTCTGGTACGGGTCCGGGAATCGCGGTAGGAGATCCGTGTCTCGCGCTCTGTCCAGGAGAGATTCCCCTTGTTCCAGGTCAAGGTCGATAGGTCGAACGCACTCGTGGTCGTCACCCTGGAGGGCTCCATGCGCCCCGACGAGATGCACCAGTTCGTCGCGCAAGCCGTGGGCGCGATTCGCGAGCTCGCCCAGCAGGGCCAGCGCGTGCGTTCGCTCGCCGACCTGCGTCAGTTCCGGACCGCCTCGCCCGAGGCCACGGAGATCCTCCGCCAGGGCCAGGCGACCGCCATGCAGGCAGGCATGGTGCGGATCGCCGAGCTCGTCAGCGGGGAGCTCGCCACGCTCCAGCTCAACCGCATCGCCCGCGCCAGCGGCATGGAGCGCATCCTCCGCCGCTTCCAGGACGAGGCCGAGGCCCGGCGCTGGCTCCTCGAGAGCGACGACCAGGCCGACGCGGCCTGACCCGGGCTCAAGTCTTCTGGGCCCGCTCGCGCAGCACCGTGCGCTCCACCTTGCCCATCGCGTTGCGCGGCAGGGACTCGATCTCCAGGAAGCGCGCCGGCACCTTGAAGCCCGCCAGGGACTCGCGGCACCACGCCCCCAGGTCCTCCGGCAGCACCGCTCCCTTCCGCGTCGCCACGAAGGCCACCGGCACCTCGCCCCACCGCGCGTCCGGGACCCCCACCACCGCCGCCTCCCGCACCGCCGGATGCGAGGCGAGCACCGCCTCCAGCTCAGCCGGGTAGATGTTCTCCCCTCCCCGGACGATCAGATCCGTCCGCCGTGAGAGCACCGTGAGGCGTCCACTCGCGTCCAGCACCCCCACGTCCTTCGTCCGCAGCCAGCCGTTGCGCACCGCCTCGCGCGTGGCCTCGGGTCGGTTCAGGTAGCCGAACATCACCGTGGGGCCTCGCACCTCGATGTCCCCTTCCCTCCCAGCCGCCAAGGACTCGCCCTCGAGCCCCACGATGCGGACCTCCACCCCGGGCAGCGCCCGGCCCGCGGTGCGTCCGTCCGCCTCGTCCGGGCGCTCCGTGGTGACCTGCGAGCAGGCCTCCGTCAGCCCGTAGGTCTGCAGCGCCAGGATTCCCGCCGCTCGCGCCCGGGCCAGCAGCGGCGCCGGGACGGGTCCTCCGCCGATCAACGCCAGTCGGAACGTGGGCGGCACGGGGCGGTCCTTCCGCTCCTCCAGCACGCGCTCCAGCGTCGTGGCCACGAAGCTCGCGTGGGTGACTCCCTCCTCGTCGAGCGCCCGGTTCGTGTCCTCCGCCTCGAAGCGCTCCCTCAGCACCAGGCAGCCCCCGTCGTACGCGGTGCGCGTGAGCATCGCCAGGCCGCCGACGTGGAAGAGCGGCAGCGTGCCCAGCCAGTACGGCGCCGGGTGCGCACCCAGGTTCGCCTCGGAGCCTCGGGCCGAGGCCCGGAAGTTTCCCTCCGTCAGCACCGCCCCCTTCGGGCGCCCCGTCGTCCCCGACGTGAAGAGGATGACCCGGGGCGACGTTGGTTCCAGGGGGACAGAACCTGATGATGTCGTGGCCACCCCGTCCGCGAAGGACTCCAGCGGCTCGGCTCCCGGGAGCCGCTCCGTGAGGTTTCCGAGCGCCAGCGTGAGCCTCGGCGCCACGTCCTCGACGAGCGGTCGCAGTTCCGCTCGTGTCAGCCGTGCGTTGAGGGGGGCCAGCACCGCGCCCATCCGCCCCAGCGCGAAGAAGAGGTGCGCCACCCGTGCGTCGTTCGTCGCCAGCAGCGCCACCCGGTCCCCCGCCTTCACGCCCCTCCCCTCGAGCGCCGCCATCCACCGGCCTACCTCGGCGTCCAACTCCCGGTAGGTCCACCGCTGGCCCGCGAACGTCAGCGCCAGCGCCTCCGGCCGATTCTCCGCGCCGGTCCGGATGGGGCACGTCCACCGCATCACCGCACCCCCAGGCCCGGTGTCCGAGGAAGCCGGATTCGGCCCCGCACCGGGCGGAATGGATGGTTCTCGGGCTCGTTGCTGAACAGGTGGCCCACCCCCAGCCCCGACGCGTACCTCCCCGATGGCAGCGCCGCCGCCAGATGCGCCGCTCCCGCTCTCGCGATCACCCCGTCCAGCGAGCTCGTCACGTACGCCTCCATGCCCTGCTTCGCCGCCTGCCGCGCCACCTCCAGCGTCGGCAACAGGCCCCCCAGCACCATCGGCTTGAGCACCAGGATGCTCACCGTCCTCGGGCCCCGGAGGATGGTTTGGAGGATCTCCGGCAGGGCCAGCGACTCGTCCGCCGCCAGCGGGCAGGGGGAGTGGGCCTGGAGTCTCGCCAGCGCCTCGTGCTCCTCGGCCGCCACCGGCTGCTCGCACAGCTCCAGGTGGTACCTGCTCAAGCGCTCCAGCGCCGGCCCCGCCTCCGACTCCGTCCAGGCCCCGTTCGCATCCACTCGCAGGTGGATGTCCGGGCCCACCGCTTCGCGCACCGCCGCCAGTCGGGATTCGTCTTCCGCTACCGGGCGGCCCGCTACCTTGATTTTCAGCGTCGTGTAGCCCTCGGCCACGGCTCGGCGCGCTTCCTCCGCCAGCGCCTCCGGGGATTGGGCTCCGAGAAGTGCGTTGACCTCGACTTCCTCTCGCGGTTCCGCCGCGAGCAGGTGACTCAGGGGCTGGCCTCGGCGCTGGGACAGGAGATCCAGGAGGGCCTGTTCCAGCGCGTGTCTTGCCGCGGGTGTCCCGGTGGGCAGGCCCTCGAGCAGCTCCAACCCGGGGCCCGAGACACCCCTCTTCACGTGTCTCAGGTGGTGGGTAAGCGCCCGCTCGCATTCGCTCGAGGATTCCGTCCCGAACTCCGGCAACGGCATCGCCTCGCCCTGCCCCATCCGCCCCGCCTCGTCCCGCAGGTGCACCA
>NZ_DASVWK010000635.1:0-5503 GCF_036389735.1 Archangium sp.
CTTCCCCAACGCGCTGGTGACCCACCTGAACGCCCAGGAGCGCGCCGCCGCGTGCACCGTCCTCCGTGCCCGGCTGGCGCCGCTGTCCGGCTTCCTCACCTCCTGCGAGGCCACCAGGTGAAACGCTCCCTTCTCCTCTCCCTGTTGCTACTGGCCGGAACTGCCGGCGCCTCGCCCGTGCGCGCGGGCGGGGACGTGGCCCTGCTGTTGCGGCAGGAGGCCGGTGGCCAACGCACGGGACTCCTCAGCATGGGCCCGCGCCTCTCGCTCGACCTGGGCCGCTATTTCGCCCTGTCCGCCGATTACCGCTTCGCCTGGGCGTCCGAGGGCAACGTAGCCAGCGCCACCACGCTGTACCACCGCACCAGCCTGCGCCCGGAGTTCCACCTGCCCGTGCGCACCACGGACTTCGTGCTCGCCGCCGGCCCCGCCCTCACCGTGGTGCACACCTCGCTGGGCGGCACGGGCACGCGGGCCTCCGCCACCTATAGCCGCCTGGGCGTCTCTGGAGGCGCCGCCGTGGACATCCACCTCGCGTCCCTCACCCTGCGCACCGGCGTCGATGTGGTGTGGGCCGCCCGCCGCATGGATGTCTCCGTGGGCCTGGGCGCGCTCTACTCCTTTGGAGGGTCCCCATGAAGACCTCCGCACTCGTCCTGTTGCTGCTGTGCTCGCCAGCGCTCGCCGCCACCCCACGCACTGCCCTGCTGGACGTGAGCGCGGACGTGCTCGAGCCCGGCGAGTCCCAGGTGAACGTCATCTGGGGCCAGTACTCGCGAGGCCTCCTCCCGCGCGTGCAGGCCTCCAGCCACCTCTCGCCCCTGCTGCTCACGCTCCTCAACCTCTCCGCCAAGGCCCAGGTGCTCAACCGGCCGGAGCTGCGCGTCTCGGTGGAGGGCGGGGCGTACTGGCTGGCCGCCGGAAGCCTCGCCGGCCTCCACCTGTTCGCCTTCCCCGTCGTCGTCCGTGGCACGGTGCCCCTCTCGGACACCCTCCAGCTCAACCTGGGGGCGGGCTACCGGCGGCTCGTCCTCGATGCCGAGGAGACGTCGCTCAACAGCAACCTGTTGCACGCCGAGACCACGCTGGTGCGCCACGACTCGCGCGGGGCCTTCCTCCTCACCTTGAGGGCGCCCCTGCTCAACCTCCAGCACCTGCGCGCCCAGAGCCTCCTGGGCAATCGCGTCCTGGAGGGCACCCTCGCCCTGGACGACATTTCCTCCTGGGGCGTGATGCTCTCGCGCGATCAGCTCTTCGGCAAGACGGGTCACGTGCGCTTCGGCCTCGGCTACCGGCACCGGCCCGGCTTCCTCTTCGTGGAGTCGATCGGCCCGGTGATGCTGACCTTCGACATGTACTGGCGCTGAGCGCGGGCGGCCGAGCCGCTCACGCCCGGCCCGCGGCCTGCCTTCCCCGGCGCGAGAGCGCGTCGATGGAGGCGGCCACCAGCAGCACTCCGCCCGTCACCATGAACTTCACCGAGGACGAGAGCGCCAGCAGGTCCATGCCGTTGGAGATGGAGCCAATCACCAGCGCGCCGAGCAGGGCCGACCACGCGGAGCCTCGTCCACCGAAGAGGCTGGTGCCGCCGATGACCGCCGCCGCGATGGCGTTGAGCAGCACATCCCCACTGCCCGAGGACTGGTTGACGGCCATCAGGCGCGAGCCCGCGAGAATCCCTCCGGCCGCCGCCAGCGTCGAGGCCAGCGTGAAGACGGCCACCCGGATGCCCGGCACCGAGATGCCCGCCCGCCGCGCGGCCTCGGCGTTGCCGCCCACCGCGAAGAGGTGACGCCCGAAGCGGGTGTGCCGGAACACCAGCTCCAGCACCAGCGCCAGGCCCACGAAGATGACCACCGCCAGCGGCAGCCCGCGGTCGAGCGTGAACACCGTCATCGCCGCCACCAGCACCGCCGAGGGCGCCACCAGCCCCGTGAGCGTGCCACGCCAGGGCTCCAGCGGCAGCCCCGCCGCCGCGCGCCGCCTCCGCCCCACCAACACCACCGCCCCCTGCACGACGATGGCCAGGACCGTCACCGTCCAGGCGAGGCCCGGCTCGAAGAACGTCCCCGCCAGCGCGATGAGCACGTCATCGTTGAGGTTGACCGTCCCCGTCTCGCCCAGCACGTACAGCAGCGCGCCCTGCCACCCGAGCAACCCGGCCAGGGTGACCACGAAGGAGGGCACCCGCAGCCGGGTAATCCAGTTGCCGTGGAAGAACCCCACCGCCGCGCCCGTGGCCAGTCCCGCCAGCAGCGAGGGCACCGCCGACCACCCGTGCTTGACGCTGAGAATGGCCATCACCGCCGCCGCCAGCCCGCTCACCGCTCCGGCCGACAGGTCGATCTCCCCCAGCAGCAGCACCAGCACCAGGCCCACCGAGATGGTGCCCATGGCGGAGATCTGCATCATCAAGTTGGTGAGGTTGACGGGGGAGAGGAACCGCTCGTTGGCCAGATAGAAGATGAGCCAGATGACGGCCAGTCCCACCATGACGGGCAGACTGCCCAGCTCGCCCTGGGCCAGCCGGCGGCGGTAGCCCGCCCAGGCGCCCTTGAGTCCGGGCTCGTCGGCGATGAGCCGTGGATCCCTCGCGACTCCACCGGGCACGCTCATGACTCCCCCTTCGACAAGGTCTGGGCCACCTCGGCCGTGTGCACTCCGGTGATGGCCGAGACGACCTCCACCTCTTTCACGCTCTTCACGTCGAACGTGGCCACCCGCCGGCCGAGCCGCAGCACGATGATGCGATCGGCCACCGAGAACACGTCCACGAGGTTGTGGCTGATGACCACCACCCCGAGCCCCTGCTCCCGGAGCCGTCGGATGAGGTCCAACACCTGCCGCGTCTGCGCGACGCCGAGGGCCGCGGTGGGCTCGTCCAGCAGCACCACCTTGGGCGAGCCCATCATCGACCGGGCCACGGCGATGGACTGCCGCTGCCCGCCGGACAGCGACGCCACCTGCGTGCGCACGCTGGGGATGCTCACCGCGAGCTTCTGGAGCAACTCCGCCGCGTGGCGCTCCATGGCCGTCTCGTCCAACCAGCCCAGCAGGCTCCCGAGGCCCCCGGCGCGCACCTCGCGCCCGAGGTACAGGTTACCCACCACGTCCAGGTTGTCGCAGAGCGCGAGGTCCTGGTACACGGTCGCGATGCCGAGCGCCGAGGCGCTCTGCGGCCCCTCCAGCTTCACCGGCCTGCCCTCGAAGAAGGCCTGTCCCTCGTCGATGGGAAGGATGCCGGAGAGGGTCTTGACGAGGGTCGACTTCCCCGCGCCGTTGTCTCCCACCAGGGCCACGACCTCGCCCGGGTAGACCTCGAAGTCCACCTGGCTGAGGGCCTGGACGGCCCCGAACCGTTTGGAGATGCCCTTGAGCTCCAGTAGCGCGGTCGACGGCATGGTGGGCCTCTCCTGGCCTACTGGACCCGCGCCGCCTGGCAGCCCTGCTTGTAGGCCCCCACGCAGATCTGCTCGGCCGTCCAGAACCCGTCCGCGACGACGGTGCTCTTCACGTTCTCCCGCGTCACCGCCACGGGCGCGAGCAGGATGGAGGGCACGTCCTTCTTGCCGTTGTTCACCCTGCCGTTGAGCGTGCCGGCCTCGGGCTGCTGTCCGCGCAGCAGCGTGACGGCGAGTTCGGCCGCGGTCTCCGCCTCGGGCTTGATGGCCTTGTAGACCGTCATGTACTGCTCCCCGGCCACGACGCGCTGGATGCCGGCCAGCTCGGCGTCCTGACCCGTCACGGGAGGCAGGGGGCTGACGCCAGCCGCCTTCATCGCCGCGATGGCGCCGCCCGCGGTGCCATCATTGGCCGCGTAGACGCCGACGATATCCGCCTTGCCGAGCCGGGTGACGGCCTGCTCCATCTGCTGCTGGGCCCGGTCCGGGCTCCAGTCCGGGGTGTCGTACTCGGCGCCCACGGTGAAGCCGCTGCCGTCGATGACCGAGTGCGCTCCGGCCTTGAAGAGCCTGGCGTTGTTGTCGGTGGGTGAGCCGTTGATCATCACCAGCGTGCCGCTCGTCTTGCCGTCCGCCTTGAGCTTGTCCACCAGGGCCTGGGCCTGGAGCTGGCCGACCTTCTCGTTGTCGAACGAGATGTAGTAGTCCACGTCCGCGTTGACGATGAGCCGGTCGTAGCTGATGACCGGCACCTTCGACTGCTTTGCGCGCGCCACGATGGCGGAGGCGGAGGCCGAGTCGACGGGATCCAACACGAGCACGGCGGCGCCGTTGGTGAGCGCGGCCTCGGCCTGGTCCTGCTGCTTGGCGGCGTTCTGGTCCGCGTTGCCGTAGATGAGCTGGCACTCGGGGCACAGCGCCTTCACCTTGCGCTCGAAGAGGGGCCGGTCGTGGGACTCGTACCGGGCCGTCTTGGACTCGGGCAGAAGCAGGGCGATCTTCTTCTCTCCCTTGTCCGCCGCCGCGGTGGCGCCGGCTCCCTCGGGCTTCTTGTCACGGTTGCAGGCGGCGGCCAGGAGCACCACCAGCGCGAGCGCCGGCACACGACCGCTGAAGCGGCTGTTCGAGGAACGCATCTCCACTCGGACCTTCCTTTCGGTTCTTGGGACGCGGGTGACCATATGTGAGGCCCACCGCGCCGCGATTGCGCGAGGGCTGGACGGTGGGTGTCAGGGGTCGGCGAGCCAACGTTCCCGAAGCGTCTCGGTGAGGTGGCGGAGGCGCGGGTCGCCATCGAGCAGCAGCGTCGCCAGCGAGCCAAAGCGAACGGCCTCCTTCAACTGCCCCGCGGCCTCGCTGGCCTTCATCCGGGCTTCCGCCGCATGGGCCTGCTGCTCACGCCAGGAGAGGCTGGGGAGGTGCTGGCTCGAACGGTACGAGAGGGCACAGCGCCACAGGCGCAATGCCTCCTCCGGCTCCCGTTGCTCCACGAGTCGCGCCAGTTCCCGCTCCAGCTCGGCGGGCGCCATCCCCACGACAGCGCGCTTGCCTCCAGGACAGCGGGGATCGTCCGTCGGAGAGAGTCCCTGGAGCAGCAACGCCGTTCCCAGGCTCGGTTGGTAGTGCTTGAGCAGCCTGGGGTGCTCACTCAGGTACCCCGAGGGCCCATGCCCGGCGAGGAGCACGGGCAGACCTTCACTCAGGAGGAAATCCTCGCGCGCCGCGGGGTGGGTCCAGTGCCTCGCGATGGCGGAGCTCGCCAGCCCCGCGACATCGAGAACCTCCGCGTTGCGCCAGTCCACGCCCAGGCCGCCGACGTCCGGAAACCCGATGAGCGGGCGCTCGAAACCCAGGGGGGCCAGGAGCGCCTGGTACCTGTGCATCCATTGCGCGATGAAACCATAGGGCAACACCGGGTCCGCCTTGATGCGCGGGCTCAGCTCGACCTGGGTCACCGTATGGAGGAGCACGAGGAGCACCGCCCCTGCGAGCGCGGCGACACGCGGCGCGATGGAGGGGAGCGCCCGCGCCACGCCCATGCCCGAGGCCACGGCGGTGGCGAGGACGGGAACCAGGGGCGCGCAGAAGCGCCAGCCCTGCAT
>NZ_DASVWK010000636.1:0-13247 GCF_036389735.1 Archangium sp.
CAACATCCTGCTGGGCGTGTCGGGGGACGTGAAGCTCACCGACTTCGGCGTCGCGGACGTGGAGGGGGTGATGCGCGGGGACGTGGGCTCGCTGCGCGGCACGCTGCCGTACATGAGCCCGGAGCAGGTGCTGGGCCTGCAGGTGGACGCGCGCAGCGACCTGTACTCGGTGGGCGTCATCCTGTGGGAGCTGCTGGCCAACCGGCGCCTCCACACCGCGGACAGCGAGGCGGAGCTGATGCACCGGGTGCGGGACGCGCGGGCCCCGCTGCTGTCCTCGCTGGTGCCGGAGCTGCCGGACTACGCGGTGCAGGTGCTGCGCAAGGCGCTCTTCGCGGACAAGGCCCGCCGCTTCCAGTCGGCCACGGAGTTCATCCGGGCCCTGGAGGTGCTGTCCCGCCGCACCGGGTGGCCGCTCTCGGTGGAGGCGTTGACGCCGCTCCTGGGGGGCTGATGCGCTACCTGCTGCTGTTGTGTTTGCCGTGGTTCTCCGGGTGTACCGGCGTGACGCTGCGTCCGCATGCGCTGGACGAGGCGGTGCGGGTGGAGGAGGTGGGCCTCGTCTTCACCCCGGAGGGTGCCGGCGAGCTCACCCTGCGCCTGGCGGTGGAGAACCCCACCTTCTGGGACGGGCAGGTGACGGGGGTGGACTTCGAGCTGCGCCTGGACGGCCGGCGCTACGCGGTGGGCACGCGCGGCGTGCAACTGCCGCTGGCGGCGGATGAGCACCGCACCTTCACCGTGTCCTTCCCCCTGCAGTTGGAGTCGGACAGCGCCGAGCTTCCGACGCGCTCGTGGCGGGTGGAGGTGGGCGGCGGGGTGGCACTGGCCTTCGGGGAGACGGTGCGCCTCATGCCGTTCCGCGCCGAGCGCTACATACGACTCGAGCACTTCCGGCCCGTGGTGCCCGCGCGGGAGTGAAGCTCAGGCCTTGAGCTCCTGGCTCGCGGAGTCCTTGTTCGCGTTCTCCTTGGTGGGAGGCGAGGGCTCCTTGGTGGGCGTCTTGAGCTTGAGCATCCGCACGCGCTCGATGCGCGCGCCATCCTTGGCGTGGACGGTGAAGGCCCAGCCGTTGAAGGTGAAGCGCTCGCCCACGTCCGGCAGGTGGCCGGCGAGCGAGGACAGGAAGCCGCCCAGCGTGTCGAAGTCGCCTTCCGGCAGCGGGAAGCCGAACGCCTGGGTGAACCGGTCCACCTCCAGCCCGGCGTCCACCAGGAAGCTGCCGTCGGCCTGCTTCTCCACCTGCTTCTCCTCCACCTCGAACTCGTCGCCGATGTCGCCGACGATCTCCCGGAGGATGTCCTCCAGCGTGACGATCCCCATGAAGCCGCCGTACTCGTCCACGACGATGGCCATGTGGATCTTCTTGCGCTGCATCTCGCGCAGCAGATCGCCAATGGGCTTCAGCCAGGGCACGAAGTGCGCGGGGCGGATGGTGTCCTGAAGGACGATGAGCTCGGGGTGCTGCAGCAGGGGGATGAGATCTCTCGCGTGGAGGATGCCGAGGATGTGGTCCACGTCATCCCGGCACACGGGGATGCGCGAGTGGTTCTCCTCGGCCAGCAGGCGCAGCACCTCGGCGGGCGGGGTGGAGATGTCCACCGTCACCACCTCGGTGCGCGGCACCATCACGTCCCGGCAGCGCTTGTCGGACAGCTCGAAGATGGAGCGGATGAGCTGGGGTGCGCTCTCGTCCACCTCCTCCTTGGCGGCCTGGGCGGCGAGCAGCTTCTCCAGCTCCTCCAGGGGCGGCGGCGGGGGCTCGAAGCGCAGGTTGCGGCCGAAGCCGCGGGCCACGAGGTTGATGGGGCCCATCAGCATGCGCATGGGCGGATAGAAGACGAGGCGCAGCGTCGAGACGAGCCACGAGAGGCGCAGGGCCCAGCGCTCGGGCGCGGCGTTGGCCAGGCCGCGCATCGTCACCTCGACGAGCGTGGCGAGCAGGCCCACCAGCAGGGCGCCCGCGAGCACGGTGGCCACGCCCAACCAGGGGGCCTCGCCCAGGCGGGTGAAATCCAGGAGCTGCGGAGGGACGAAGGCACCAATGGCGGCGGCCAGGAAGCCACTGAGGACCATGCCCACGCGCAGGGCGGTGGCGGTGGCCTCGCGCTCGGTCTTGTGGCGGAGCACCCGGTCCCCGGAGCCGGGGTTGGATTTCGCCAACTCCTGCGCGCTCAAGTCCGAGGTCCCATAGAGGGCGGATTCCGCGGCGGCGACGAAGCCCCGGACGAAGACGAGGGCCAGGCAGGCGGTCCAGAGGACCCAGGTAGACATAAGGTTTCTCTACATACCCCGTGGTAAGAGGACTCGCACACTTTCCGAGAGGGTCGAGATGCGCGTGACCTGGGGCCATCAGGTTGTGAACTCCCCCTACCTCCGGGAGAGGGCAGGGGGGCGAGTCTTCCCCTTGCTCGCCCTCCTGGCCGTCCTGCTGTTGACGCTGTCGCCTCGGCGCGCCGCCGCGTGGCCGGTGGACCTGTCGATGCCTCTGGAGACGGGCAAGGAGCGCTTCCACAAGCTGAGCGTGGTGGAGTGGGTGGAGGTGGAGGACCCGTCCATCGCCACGGCGGAGGTGCTGCCAGGCAGCAACGAGCTGCTGCTCACGGGGCTGAAGCCGGGACGCACGCTGCTGCTGTTGTACGCCGAGGGGAAGCTCGCGGTGTGGCGGCTGGTGGTGGGCGCGCCGGGAAGGCCCGCCGAGCCCGAGCCCTCCGCGGAGCTGCTGGCCGCCGCGCGCAAGGCGTGCCCGGGGCTGAAGACGACCGGGGGCGCCGAGCGCTCCCTGACGGCCTCCGTGAAGGACACGCGCTGCCGCGAGGCGCTGCGGGCGCTGCTGAAGACGGACGCGTACCTCGCGCGCGAGCTGGACCTGACCTTCGAGCTGCCCGTCCTTCAAGAGCAGCTCGGGACGCTGGCGACCGCGCTCAAGGGCTCGGGCCTCACCGTGAGCTACCGCGGGGCGGGCGTGGTGCTGGAGGGCACCACGACGCCGGAGGGCCACCGCCGGGCGCTGTGGGAGCTGTTCCGCCAGTCCGTGGGCCGCGTGCCGCTGGAGGACCGGGCCACCGTGAAGCAGCCGGCCCCGCCCGACGCGGGCCCGTCCGGCGACTCCGAGCCCTGAACTAGGAGGCCGCGGGCTGGGACTGGGGGCTTCCGGTGAGCACGGCCCGGGCCGCGTCGATGGCGTCATGCGTGCCCGCCAGCGCGAGGACGTCTCCCGTCCGGAGCTGCTCTCCCGCGGTGGGGATGACGACTCCCCCGTCGTCGCGACGGATGGCGAGCACCGTGGCACCCGTCATCCCGCGCAGGTTCAGCTCCGCGAGCGTCCGACCCACGGCCGGACTGGTGCTCTCGAGCCGGACGGGGGTCGGCTCGCCGAGCCCGGGCAGCACCGGGTGGAGCTTCTCCAGGCTGTCCGACTGTGTCCCCGCGCTCTTGCCGCGCGACTGGGCCGCGAGCGCCTCGATGATGACCTGTGAGCCCGCGCGCACGTGCCCCTGGAGGTTGGTGGCGCTGCGCCAGAAGCCCACGCCGAGCCCGAGCAGCAGGAGCAGCAGCACGGCCGCGCCGAGGATGCCCGGGAGGAAGGGCTGGGTGAGGGCGACGAGGGGCGCGCCCACGGCGAGGACGCCGACGAGCTGGAGCGTCACCAGGAGCGCGCGGCGCGGAGCCGCGGCCAGATCCAGCTTTCCCTCCGCCTTGGTGGGGAGGGCCGCCTCCGCGAGCAGCGTCCCCAGGCCACGGGCGAGCCGGACCACTCCCACGCAGAACGGGGCCGCGAGGGCGGCCGCGAGCCCGATGACGAGCGGGCGCGCCACCGAGGCGCTCAGCCCGACCCGGCTCTCGATGGCCGCCGTCAGCCTCCCCAGATAGACGGACGTCCCGATGACGATGACGGCGAGCAGGGTCGCGTCGAGCAGCAGCAGGCGCACCGCCCGGCGGATCCTCGCGCCGGCCGTCTGTCGCGGCCGCGCGGCCTGGAGGTTCTCCACCCAGCTGCCGTAGAGCGCCGCGAACGTCTGGAGGGGCTTGGGCAGCTTCCGGTCCACGAGGTTGGCGATCGGCCCCGAGGCCCGGATGAGGAAGGGGGTGGTGAGGGTGGTGAGCGCCGACACGGCCACGGCCACCGGGTAGAGGAACTGCCCCGTGGCATTCAGCGACAGGCCCAGGCCGGCGATGATGAAGGAGAACTCGCCAATCTGCGCCAGGCTCAGGCCCGACTGGACGGCCATGCGCGTGCCGTTGCCCGTGAGGAACACCCCCAGCGCGACGCCCACGAGCTTTCCGAGGATGACCACGCTCGTCAGCACGGCCACGGCCGCCCAGTGCTGGGCGATGAGGCCCGGGTCGATGAGCATGCCCACGGACACGAAGAAGATGGCCGCGAACATGTCGCGCACGGGCTGGACGAGGTGCTCGATCGCCTTCTCCTCGCCGGACTCCGCCACGAGCGAGCCCGCCAGGAACGCGCCGAGCGCCACCGAATAGCCGAACTCCTGGGCGAGCAGCGCGACGGCGAAGCACAGGCCAATGCTCGCCACCAGCGTCGTCTCCGGGCGGTTGAGCCGCTGCACGGCTCGCACGGCGCGGGGGACGACCAGCAGCCCCACGACGACGAGCCCCACCAGGAAGGCGGCCAGCCGGCCGATGGTGAGGGTGAGTTGCCCCGCGGAGAGCCCCGCGCCGGTGGAGATGGCCGTCAGGGTCGCCATCAGCAGGATGGCGATGAGATCCTCGACGATGAGGACCCCGACGACGAGCTCCCGCAGCTTGCCCTGGATGCCCTGCTCGTCGAAGGCCTTGGCGATGATGGTGGTGCTGGAGATGGCGATGATGGCGCCCGTGAAGATGCTCTCGGTCGCCGTCCAGCCGAAGGCCCGGCCCACGATGAAGCCGAGCCAGATCATCAGGCTGCACTGGATGACGGCCGTGAGCCCCGCCGTCAGTCCGACCTGGAGCAGCTTGCGCAGGCTGAACTCCAGCCCGAGCGAGAACATGAGCAGGATGACGCCCAGCTCCGACAGCGTCTGGACGATGGTGGCGTCCGCGATGAGCGGGATGGGGACGTGAGGCCCGATGATGAGCCCCGCGATGATGTAGCCGAGGACCACGGGTTGCCGCAGTCGCTGGAAGATGACGGACGTCACCGCCGCGACGCAGAGGACCATGGCCAGGGCCTTGATCAGCTCGTGTGCACCGTGCATCGCTGAAGCAACCTCCACGCCAGGAAAATCGTTGTTGCTCCAACCTCCTAACACCCAGGATGTTTCAGGGAAAGGTGTTACGACACTCGAAAGAGGAGTGCGTCATGTCGTGGGTTCTCCTGGTCATCGCCGGGCTGCTGGAGACGGGCTGGGCGATCGGGCTCAAGTACACCGAGGGCTTCACGCGGCTCGTGCCCAGTGTCCTCACCGTCCTCGCCATCATCGCCAGCATGGGGCTGTTGGGCGTCGCGGCCCGGAACCTGCCCATCGGCACCGCCTATGCCGTCTGGGTGGGGATTGGCGCGCTGGGCGCCGCCATCCTGGGCATCGTGCTCTTCCACGAGCCCGCGACGCCCGCTCGCCTCTTCTTCCTCGGGCTGATGCTCGTCTCCATCGTGGGCCTGAAGCTCACCAGCGGTCACTGAGTCGCTCGCCGGTTGGCTTCCAGAAGAAGCCAACCGGCCGCGCCGGACCGCCGGGCGTTACGAGGACTACTTCTTCGGCTGCTGCGCGCCGGAGCCCGTGGTGCCGGGAGCCGCGGTGCCGGAGCCCGTGGTGCCGGGGGCCGCGGTGCCGGAGCCCGTGGTGCCGCCGGAGCCCGTGGTGCCAGTGCCCATGTGGCCGCCCGTGTGGCCCGGGCCCGTGGTGCCGGCGCCCGAGGGGCTGGTGCCCTTCATGTCCCCGCCCGTGCCGCCGGCGCCCATGCCCTGCGGGCTCAGCTTGCCGAGCACCGCGTACGCATGCTCGCGGTGCCGGGTGACGTTCTGGGACGCCTCGTCGAGCATCGTGGTGAGCTCGGCGTTGGCGGTGAGCGTCTGCCGGCCGGCCATCATCTTGCCGAGCGTCTCGTCGTGGTCCCCCACCATGAGGGACATGTAGCAGGAGTCGAATGCCGCTCCCTTGAGGGCCTGGAGCTTCTCCTGGTTGGCCTTGTCGGCCGCCATGACCTTCTTCTCCGCGTCATTCATCCCCTTGGGCATGTCCGCCAGCTTGAGGCCCCGGCCCTGGGCGAGCGTCATCAGTCGCTGATCCGCGCTGGTGTGGTCGCGCACCATCTGATCGCCAAACGCCTTCACCTCCGGGCTCATGCCGTTCTGCTGGGCGAGCTGGCCGAGCTTGATCTCCTTCAGGTTGGTGTAGTGCAGCCGCTCGAGGAAGGCCTTCTCGTCGGTGGGGATGATGAACCCACGGACGTCGGCGGTGGCGGCACCCTTGGCCGCACCCTTACCCTGGGCCTTGTCCTGCGCGAGCGCGGCTCCTCCGAGAACGAGCGTGCCGGCGAGGAAGAACCCCTGAATCGTCTGCTTCATGTGCGTGCTCCTTGGTGAGGCAATGCGGGCGCGCACCTTGGCGGGGATGTCACCGGACCGCATCTGCACAGACGCCCAACCGTATGGCGCTGTACGAAGGGCGCCCGCTCCTGGCGGGTGCAGGACGTTTCGTCTGTCCCAGGTCGGACGGAGCGTGGAGTCCTTGAAGAACGGGGAACCCACACACACATTGTACGGGCACTCCGTTTGAAAGGACTCCGAAGCGTATGACCATGGAAGTCTGGCCGGGCAAGCCGTACCCACGAGGCGCGACGTTCGATGGCACGGGGGTGAACTTCGCCGTCTTCTCGCAGGTGGCCACCCGCGTCGAGATCTGCCTCTTCGACCCGAGAGATCCCTCGAAGGAGATTGGCCGGTTCGATCTGCCGGAGGTGACGGACCTCACCTGGCACGGTTACGTGCCGGGACTGGAGGCGGGCACGCTCTACGGCCTGCGCGTCCACGGGCCGTACGATCCGCGGAATGGCCAGCGCTGCAACCCGTACAAGCTGCTGGTGGACCCCTACGCCAAGGCGCTCCACGGCGAGGTGGACTGGTCCCAGCCCGTCTTCGGCTACCCGCTCGGCAACGAGGCGCAGGACCTCATGCGCGACGAGCGCGACAGCGCCCCGGGCATGCCCCGGTGCGTGGTGGTGGGCAACGACTTCGACTGGGGCAATGATCGCCGCCCGGACGTGCCCTGGCGCAAGACGGTCATCTACGAGGCCCACGTGAAGGGCCTCACCATGCGCCACCCGAAGGTGCCCGAGCACCAGCGCGGCACCTACGCGGGCCTGGCCCACCCCGCCGTCATCGAGCACCTGCTCAAGCTGGGTGTCACCGCGGTGGAGCTGCTGCCGATCCACGAGTTCGCCGACGACTCCTTCCTCGGCGAGAAGGGCCTCAAGAACTACTGGGGCTACAACACGCTCTGCTACTTCGCCCCCGAGCACCAGTACGCCAGCCGCTCCACGCCGGGCGCCGCCGTCAACGAGTTCAAGGGCATGGTGAAGGCCCTGCACGCGGCGGGCATCGAGGTCATCCTCGACGTCGTCTACAACCACACCTGCGAGGGCAACCACCTGGGGCCCACGCTGTCGCTCAAGGGCATCGACAACACGGCCTACTACTGGACGATGCCCGAGGCGCGCTACTACCTGGACTTCACCGGGTGCGGCAACAGCGTCAACGCCTCCAGCCCGGCGGGCGCGCGCCTCATCGTCGACAGCTTGCGCTACTGGGTGGAGGAGATGCACGTGGACGGGTTCCGCTTCGACCTCGCCACGGTGCTCGGCCGCATGGGCAAGGGCGAGTTCAACCCCCACGCGCCCATCTTCCAGACCATCAACCAGGACCCCGTGCTCAGCCGGGTGAAGCTCATCGCCGAGCCGTGGGACGTGGGCCTCGGCGGCTACCAGGTGGGCGGCTTCGCCGCGCCCTGGCGCGAGTGGAACGGCAAGTACCGCGATGCCCTGCGCCGCTACTGGAAGGGGGACGAGAACCTCGCGGGCGAGGTGGGCTACCGGCTCGCCGGCTCCTCCGACCTCTACCAGGAGGCGCGGCGCCGCCCGCAGGCCAGCATCAACTTCGTCACCGCCCACGACGGCTTCACCCTGCACGACCTCGTCACCTACAGCCACAAGCACAACGAGGCCAACGGCGAGCGCAACCGCGACGGCGCCGACGACAACCAGGCGTGGAACTGCGGCGTGGAGGGCGAGACGGACAACCCGGAGGTCGTCTCCCTGCGCGAGCGCCAGAAGCGCAACCTCCTGGCCTCGCTCTTCCTCTCGCAGGGCGTGCCCATGCTGGTGGCCGGCGACGAGATGGGTCGCACCCAGGGCGGCAACAACAACGCCTACTGCCAGGACAACGAGCTGTCCTGGCTGGACTGGAACCTCGACGAGCGCCGGCAGTCCCTGCTGGAGTTCACCTCGCGCCTCATCCAGTTCCGCCACCGCCAGCCAGTGCTGCAACGCCGCCGCTTCTTCCAGGGCAAGCAGATCTGGGACTCGGAGTACAAGGACCTCACCTGGTTCAACCCGGATGGCACGGAGATGCGCCAGGAGGACTGGGGCAAGCCCTTCGTCCGCTCGCTGGCGTTCCTCCTCGGGGGCGACGCCATCCCCTCGCTGGACGAGCGCGGCCAGCGCATCATCGGAGATGCACTGCTGGTGCTGCTCAACGCGCACCACGAGCCCGTCGGCTTCACGGTGCCGGCTCCGGCCGAGGGGACCCGCTGGGTCATCGAGTTCTACACCGCGGATGACCGGCGTGGCCCCGAGGAGCCGGTGCCCGCCGGCCCCTTCGAGCTCACCGGCCGGTCGCTCGCCGTCTTCCGGCAGGTGCCGCGCGACTGATTCCCGGAAAACCCCCGGTGGGCGCCTGCCCGCCGGGCAGGGAGCGGGGGCCCACCACGGGCCCTCCGGTTGTCTCCCGTTCCCGGCGTGCGGAGCGTGAGGGAAGACAAGGAGCCCACACCGTGAGCGCGATCGAATTACTGAAGCAGCAGCACCGGGAAGTCGATGAGCTGTTCCAGCGCATCAAGGCCAGTGAGGGGGACGAGAAGATCCTCCTTCTGGGCCAGGTCGCCGAGGCCCTCACCATCCACGCCGCCCTGGAGGAGCATTTCTTCTATCCCTTCGCCCGGGAGCAGGGCGTGGAGGGCCTCATCGACGAGTCCTTCCAGGACCATGCCGAGGTGAAGCAGCTCATCTCGGAGATCCTCCAGGTGAAGCAGACCGACCCGAGGTTGAACGAGCTGTGCCTGCGCCTGGAGCGCATGGTGACGGAGCACGTCGGCCAGGAGGAGAGCTCGCTGCTGCCCCAGGTGGAGTCCAAGGCCGACCGCGAGGAGCTCGTCTCCATGCGCGAGGACATGCTCCAGGCCGTCGCCAACTGGCGCAACCGCGAGCTGCTGCGCATGGCCGAGCACCAGGAGTCCCCCACCTTGATTTGAGGAGGGGGGCGCTCGCCTCGCTGGCGTGTAGGCAAGCAGGCTCCGCCCTGAAGCCACGGGCCGCCGGACGGTCCGTGGCTTTTGCCCCGTGCGAGAGAGTGTCTAATAGGAGATAATCCAGGTCCGTGGAGGCGGATGGGCTGCCTTCCTCGATGCTCGCGTCGCCTGCGAGACCTGGAGGCCAGGACATGAGCTCACCCACCCCGGAACGCCGTCGCATCCTGGTCGTCGACGACAACCCGGCCATCCACCAGGACTTCCGGAAGATCCTCACCGTGCCCGAGGGGCTGGACGAGCTGGAGGCCATGGAGTCCGTGCTCTTCGGTTCGGGTCGGGTCCGCAGCAGGGCCCTGGACTTCGAGCTGGACTCCGCGATGAGTGGGGAGGAGAGCGTACGGCGGGTGAAGGCGGCGGTGGAGGAGGGGCGCCCCTACGCCGTGATCTTCATGGACATCCGCATGCCCCCCGGTATCGACGGCGTGGAGGCGACGCTGCGGCTGTGGCGCGAGGACGCGGACGTGCAGGTGGTGCTCTGCTCGGCCTACTCCGACTATTCGTGGGATGAGCTGTCGCGGAAGCTGGGCTCCAGTGAGCGCCTGCTGATCCTGCGCAAGCCCTTCGACAACATCGAGGTGCGGCAGATGGCGCACTCGCTGTGCGAGAAGTGGGAGCTGCTGCGCCAGAGCCACCGGCGGATGGATGACCTGGAGAGGGCGGTGGAGGAGCGCACGCGCGCGCTGGCGGAGGCCAACATGCGGCTGATGCGCGCGCAGAAGCTGGAGGCGCTGGGGCGGATGTCGGCGGGGCTGGCCCACGAGGTCAACAACCCCTTGAGCTACGTGCTGTCCAACCTGCGCCATGTCCAGATGGGGCTGGAGAAGCTGTTGTGCACCCAGGAGGCCCAGCGGGAGGGGGAAGACCTGAGGGAGGCCTGCCGCGACGCCGTCTTCGGGGCCGAGCGCATCGCGCGCATCGTGCAGGACGTGCGGCTCTTCGCCCGCCTCGATGAGCCCGCGAAGGAACCGGTGGACGTGCGCGAGGTGGTGGAGCACGCCGTCTCCCTGGCCGGCACGACGCTGCGGCCGGGCATCCGGGTGGTGCGGGACTTCCAGGAGATACCGCGGGTGCTGGGCAACGACGTGGGGCTGGGGCAGGTGTTCCTCAACCTCATCGTCAACGCCGCGCACGCCCTGGAAGGCCGGAGCGAGCCGTGCATCCGCCTGGGCCTCGCGCGGTGCGCGGACGGTCGGGTGGCGGTGGAGGTACAGGACAACGGCTGCGGCATCTCACCGGAGCACCTGGGCCGGCTCTTCGAGCCCTTCTTCACGACGAAGCCGGTGGGGATGGGCACGGGGCTCGGCCTGTCCATCTGCCATGGCATCGTGACGCGGTTGGGCGGAGACATCACCGTGGACACCGTGTCGGGCCAGGGCACCACCTTCCGCGTGCTGCTGACCCCCGCCTCCGGGGAGGCCCTCGAGCCTGACGCTCCCGAGCGGAAGCTGTCGGCCTGAATCAGGGGCTCGTCCACTTCCCCCGGCGGGTGGGCTCCTCGAGGGCCTGCCCGAGTGCCTTGAGGAAGTGGCGCCGCGGCCAGTGCTCGGCGCCGAAGCGCGCCAGGTGCTCGGTCTCCACCTGGCAGTCGATGAAGTGGAAGCCCCACTCGCGGAAGCGCTCCACCCCGGTGACGAAGGCCACCTTCGAGGCATCCGGCGCGCGGGCGAACATGCTCTCCCCGAAGAAGGCCGCCCCCAGCGACACGCCGTAGAAGCCGCCCTTCAGCTCGCCGTCCGCCCACGACTCCACCGAATGCGCGAAGCCCAGCCGGTGCAGGGTGACGTACGCCTCGCGCATCTCGTGGGTGATCCACGTGCCATCCTGCCCGGGGCGGGGCACGCCGGCGCACGCGTCGATGACGTCCGCGAAGGCGGTGTCCCAGCGCACCTCGTAGCGGCCCTCCTTGAGCGTCTTGCGCAGCGAGCGGCCCACGTGGAGCTTGTCCGGCGACAGCACGAAGCGTGGATCCGGCGAGTGCCACAAGAGGGGCTGGCCCTCGCTGTACCAGGGGAAGATGCCCTGGGAGTACGCGGCGAGCAGTCGCTCGGGGCGCAGGTCTCCCCCCACCGCGAGCAGCCCGCTGCGGTCCGCCCGCTCGGGGTGGGGGAAGCGGTCCGGTTCGTCTCCGAGAAAGTAGATGGCCACTACCGCGACACGTTGAGCTTCACGTCTCCGGACAGCGAGTAGGGGACGCGCACCAGCGGGCCGGTGAGCTCGCCCGCCACCTCGTACGGCAGCGTCCCCTTGGCGATGAGCGCCCGCACGTCCTGGCCCCACGTCTCCCGCGTCACCGCCACCTCCACGGGATACACCCCGGTGGCCGCCGCGTCCACGGTATCGGCCTGGCCCTGGGTGCCCTCGCCCAGTTTGCGGCCGCCCACGGTGACGGCGTAGGTGAGCCCCTCCAGCCGCAGGGGGAAGGGGTTGGGGTTGTCCACGCCCAGGCGCACCATCAGGTCCACCTTCTCGTCCGAGTAGCGCGCGCCGTCCAGGCCCTCGAGGCGCACCACCGGCAGCCGGGGCACGCGCACGGCCCGCGAGGAGGCGAAAGGCACCGTCCGCACGGAGTCGCCCGCGCGCACCGTCAGCAGGCCACGCAGCGCCACCAGCAGCGTCCCCCCCCGCTGGCTCAGCGTCCGGAGGTCCTCCGGGGTGCGCACGTAGGCGGCGTCCGCCTGGAAGGAGAACGGGGTAGGGGCATTGGGGGCCAGCGCCACGCCCAGCGGCGCCGAGCCCTTCTCCACCACCTGCCCATCCGAGACGAGCTCGTAGTCGGCCTTCTCCAGCACGGCGGGGCCGGGACTGGTGAGCTGGCCGGCGTAGCGGAGCGTCACCTCGGTGAGGCCCTGGGAGGCGACGGTCGTCTCCTCGGCGGCGAGTGTCGCGGGGCCCACGGGCGCGGCGGGTGGCGTGGAGGCACACCCGGCGACCCAGGCGGCGAGCGTCAGGATTCGGACGGTGGCACGCGGGACGGTATGCATACCGGCCAGGGTGGGGAAGGTTGGGGCTGGTCTCAAGGGGTTTTGCTGTACACTGTTGACTACACCGTGGCCCCTCACAGCCGCCCGAACTTCAACAAGGCAGTCCGCGCGCTCATTCGCGACATCGCCGCGAAGATGCCCGAGTTCTCGCATGTGAGGGCCAGCCGCGTCCTGGTGATCGCGGGCGAGGCGCGGCGGGCCTCGCGCGGCACGGTGAAGCCGCTGTGCTTCCGGGGTGGACGCAGCACGGACCGCACCGGGCGGCGCAAGCCCATCATCCGCATCAAGGGCAAGCGGATGCTCTACTGCATCACCCTGCGCCCGCTCTTCTTCCGCGCCTCCACGGCCCGGGGCCGCATCGAAACGGTGATGCACGAGCTCTTCCACCTCTCGCGGCGCTTCGACGGCACGCTGCACGCGGGGCGGAGGCACTCGGTGCTGGGCAAGGACTTCTCGCGCAGGCTCCAGCCGCTGGTGCGCCGCTACCTCAAGCAGTGCCCGCCGGAGCTGCTTGGCGCCTTCTCGTTCTCGGGGGAGGTGCGAGTGCTTCAATGGCTGGAGCGGCCGGGGCGCGCCTACGTCCCCGGCACGCCCCGGGTGCGCAAGGTGTACACCGAGGAGCAGCTCTACTACGGCATCTCCCGCATGGTGACGCGCAGGCGGCCCCGCACCGCGCCCAGGCCCCCGCGCAAGGAGCGCGTGGAGAAGCCGCGGGTGCACTAGGCGGCGGCGTCAG
>NZ_DASVWK010000637.1:0-1961 GCF_036389735.1 Archangium sp.
CCGGCACCCCGCGCCGCCGCAACTCGTAGAGGAAGGGCAGGAACATGGCGCGCTCCCGCTCAGGCCTTCGTCCGGCGGCCCCGCCCGAAGGCCTCCGCCACCGCCATCAGGTCCTGCTCGCGCTTGAGCAGCGCCCCCAGGTACGGCAGGTTCTCGTCCAGCTTCAGGCTCGTGAGGCCGCTGGCCTTCAGCACGGAGATCCAATCGACGAGCTCGCTCGTGGACGGACGCTTGCGCAGCCGCGTGAAGCCCCGCAGCTCGTAGAAGATTTTCAGGGCCTGCTCCGCCAGCGACTCGTCCAGTCCGGGGTGGTGCACCTGCACGATGCGGCGCATCAGCTCCTGGTCCGGGAAGTCGATGAAGTGGAAGACGCACCGGCGCAGGAAGGCGTCCGGCAGCTCCTTCTCGTTGTTGCTGGTGATGATGACCACGGGGCGGTGCGTGGCCGCCACCTCGTCGTTGGTCTCCGTGACGCGGAAGCGCATCCGGTCCAGCTCGTGGAGCAGATCGTTGGGGAACTCGAGGTCCGCCTTGTCCACCTCGTCGATGAGCAGCACCACACGCTCGGGGGAGGCGAAGGCCTCGCCCAGGGGGCCCATGCGGATGTAGCGGCGGATGTCCCGCACGTCCCCGTCACCGAAGCGCGAGTCGTACAGGCGCTGCACGGTGTCATAGACGTACAAGCCGTCCTGCGCGCGCGTGGTGCTCTTCACGTGCCAGGTGAGCAGGCGCAGGCCCAGGCTCTCGGCGACGGCCTCGGCGAGCAGCGTCTTGCCCGTGCCCGGCTCGCCCCGCACCAGCAACGGGCGCTGGAGCGTCAGCGCGCAGTTGACGGCGGCCTGGAGGCCCTCGCTGGAGAGGTAGGAATCGGTTCCGCGGAAACGGATGGGAGTGGACGTCATGGCGTGCCCCTCCTTTAACACCGACCCGCGCCCGCCGCCCACCGGCGGAGCGTCCAGGCCCCGCCGGGGGTTCGGTTGGCCTAGCCGTTCACCAGCAGCATCGGCTCCGCGTCGATCTGCCGGCCCGTGAAGCGCAGCGTGGTGTCGCAGCTGTTGACCTGATTGCAGTTGTTCGTGGCCGTGTTCGTGCACGAGTAGAACAGGCCGATGGAGCCCTCGATGACATCTCCCCCGAAGAGTCCACCCTCCTTGTCGAAGGTGTAGGTGACTCGGTAGGTGCGGTTGGGGTCGGTCAGCGTCCGCTCGGCGACGAAGGTCGTCTTGTCGCCCGCGCCGGTGCTCACGATGACCTCGCCCGGGATGGAGAAGGTGGGGGCGTTGTTACCCGGGTTGTAGGTGATGGCGCCCACCTCCAGGTACTTCCGGTCCTCGGTGCCATCCCAGAGGCTCCACTGCTGGACGGACTGCACGTTGTTGGTCCGCGGCGTGGGCGCCGTCCCGTTGGGGTAGCAGCTCGCGGGCAGGTTGAGCAGGGGCGACTCGTCGACGGCCACCCGGTAGTACTTCGGCGGCTGGCCACAGCCCAGCAGGCCCCCCACCACCACGGCCGCCACCCCATACAACGTCGAACGCAGCTTCATGTCGTCTCTCTCATCCAGGCCCGCTGCCGGCCAGCGGGCGGGTTGCACGTCTCCGGGGGGACCGAGCGTCCCCAGCGGCGGCGCAGTATCCGCGTCCCGGGGTGGCTTGCAAGCTCCGAGGCGCTCCCACACGGCGGGGGGAGGCAGTAACTTCCCCCTACCTTTCCGCCTCCACGTGACGCACGAGCGAGCATGGCAACGACGCCTCTACGCATCGTCAGCTACAACGTCCGCTACTTCGGGCACGCCCTGCGCGGGCTCGCCAGCACGCTGGGGCCCAAGCGCCGGGTGGCCGCGGCCCTGGCCGCGTTGGAGCCGCTACCGGACATCATCTGCCTCCAGGAGGTGGAGACGCAGTCCTTCCGCAGCAGCGTCGCCCACCGGCGCGCCCGCCCGGACGAGACCCAGCTCGAGGCCT
>NZ_DASVWK010000638.1:0-5037 GCF_036389735.1 Archangium sp.
CGCCAAGGGGAAGTACGCATCGTCATCGGGAGTCTCCAAGTGTGGGTGGGTCCGCCCACGTTATGCTCCAACTTCCTCCGTTCGGACATCAACTTCATGAGCAAGAAACCAGAGCATCCGTCAGTCGGGCTGGGTGTCATCATCCAACGCGGGGAGCTCATCCTGCTGGGCCAGCGCAAAGGCTGGCAGGAGGGCTACTCCTCCATTCCTGGTGGGCTGCTGGAGACGGGCGAGACCTTCGAGGCGGGCGCCATCCGGGAGGTCGAGGAGGAGACAGGCCTGGAATTGATAGAGCCGAGGGTCATCGCCCTCACCAACAATCTCGAGACCTTCGAGCAGACCGGCAAGCACCACATCTCGGTCATCCTGTACACGAACCAGTTCCGCGGAGAGCCCTCCGTCAGGGAGCCGGACAAGTGCGCGGGATGGAGTTGGTGCGATCCTCGACGGCTTCCCGAGCCCCACTTCGAAGCGAGCAGGCGTGCGGTGGCGTGTTTTCTTCGGGGAAGCTTCTACGAGCGTGACTGACGGAGTTCACCGCGCGCTCACTGCCCTGTCGGCGCCGCCAGGATCGGCCCAACGAGCAGCCCCTCCGCCGTCTGGGGCTCCCCGAGACTCCAGCTCTGCCCGGTTGCGCGGTAGGGGTACACCAGGAAGACCGAAGAGGCGCGTGTCTCGACCTGGATGCCCAGGCCGGACTCGCTTCCGGACTCGAGCGTGGTGACGAGTGCGATCGCCGCCACTTCCGCCGAGCCGCTGCATCGTTCGAGATGCCCAAGGGTGGCATCCAACAACTCGTCCCATGAGGCGCGTGGCAGTTGGTCCCGGGGAAACCAGGTCCTTGGATTGTCACCTGCCCGGTCGAGCGTCAGCCCGAACGGGAGCACGGAGCCCTGCTTGCGGAGCAGGTGCAGGCCCGCTTCACGCGCCACATGCAGCGCCTTGCCCAGCAACGCCTCGTCGTTCATCACGTCATCCTCCTTTTACCGAGTGGGTGTTCCCTCTCCAGCGCGATGAGTTCACCATGCGCCGCGTTCTAGCGTGTTCCCGCCGCCACGTGGGCGTTCCCATCACTCGTGTTCGAGAGCTTGTCCTCCATCTGTGCCGTCCGAGCTATAGGGGGACACCCTCCAGGGGGTCGGTCAGGTCACCATGGCAACAATCCTCTACCAAATACCACGTATGCCAACATACGAAGGCTGGAATGCACCGCCAGCGCCAGGTGAGTTTCATTTCAAGATCAAGACGCTCCTCGAATTATATCGAGGGACGGTTCAAGCAGCACTGCCACACATCCACATGCATTCCCGCCGTCATGGCATCTATCTCGTGCAATGGAACTCATGAGCGGTGGGGCCGGTACCGCATTACCCGCTCCGATCCAGGAGTTCGTCGAGCTGCTCATCGGCATGCCCGGCACGTGCGCCGTCGCACTTGGAGGCCTTCAAGGCCGAGGACGCCAGCGTGGCCTGGGGACGTGAAGTAGAATGCGCCTGGCCATCTTCCGCATCAAAGGATCTTGCTCATGCATTCATCGCGTCCCTGGCTTCATCTCTTACTGATCGCCACATTGCTCATGGCCTGCGCTGGGCAGGTCGGCGCGCCCGCTCCGGACGCGGGGAACCCCGGAGACCGAGATTCCGGCGTCATCCGCATGGACGGCGGAGGCACGGAGTCGGACGCGGGCACGGCGGACGCAGGCACGGCGGACGCGGGTGCGACGGACGCCGGAGTTCCCGACGCCGGCACCTCGCTCTCGCGCGCCCGGATCTTCTTCTCGGGACACAGCCTGCTCGACAACCCGATGCCCGACTACGTCGACAGCATCGCGAAGAGCCAGGGCAAGGACATCCATTGGAACCAGCAGAACAGCATTGGTTCACCGCTCCGGGTGCGCACCTGGGGCAACGGAAATTGGGAAGGGTACCGCCAGGGCAAGAACCGCGATGGAAACAACATGAACGTGGTTCAGGAGCTCCTGTCACCGCAAACGCTGGGACAGGGCGACAAATACGACACCCTGCTCATCACCGAACGGCACGACCTCCTGGGAACCATCGAGTGGGAGAACACGGTCGGCTACCTGCGCCACTACCATGACCGTCTGATCGCGGGTAACCCTCGGGGCGTCACCTATTTTTATCATACGTGGCTCGATATTGATAAAGCCGACCCGACGCAGTGGATCACCTACGAGAAGAACGCGCTGGTCGCGTGGGAGTGCGTGTCCTCGAAGGTGAACCTCACACTGCAGGCCGATGGGCGCACGGATCGCGTGGTGACGCTCCCAGGCGGCGCGGCACTGGTCGAGCTGGTCGAGCGCATCGTGGCGAACCAGGTCCCGGGGCTCAGCGGCACCACGTCACAGAAGTTGGACATGATCTTCAGCGACAACGTCCACCTGACGTCGCTGGGCACGTATTACCTGGCCGCCGTCCACCACGCGTCTGTGTTCAGGGACTCCCCCGTAGGCGCGGCAGGCCCGCCTGGCGCGAACGCCGCAACCATCCAGGAGCTCCAGACCCTCGCGTGGAACTTCGTGAACGCCTACTACGCGCGGCCTGACCCAGGCACGCGGACGATGGCGGACTGCCGCACGCGTATCCCACGGGACGTCTGTCCCGGCTTCTGGGCGCTCCGAGGCCAGCCCGGAAACACCGCCGGTTGCCAGAGCTACTTCGGCAATGCCAACCCCGGTCCGAATGGAAACCCATTCGTCTGGCCGGATCCGAACTGGCAGCCGCTGCCGCCTCCGTAGCCAGGAAGCTCGCCCTCAGCCCACCTTGCGCACGGGCGGCTCGTCCCCACCGCCGCCCGTCCCGTCTTCATCGGGACTCACGGGGGCGGGCTCGTCCTGGAAGGCGCTGGGCAGCAGGTTGAAGGGCAGCACCTTGGCCAGTGCCACCAGCAGCAGCATCCCTCCGGGCGCCGCGAAGATGGCGAGCGCCGGAATCGCCTTCGCCACATCGATCAACTGCGCCCGCATGCGCTGGCGCTCCTCGGTGGAGAGCTTCTGCCCTCGTGCGGCCTTGGTGAGCAGGTGGTACAGCTCGCCCGTCTCACGGACCTCCTGCATGAGGCGATAGAAGTTGCGCTCCAGCGCATCTTGCATGCCGGACACGAGATCCTCCCCCATCAGGTTCGCGGCGGAGGACACGGTGAACACGTCCACCACGGAGCGGTTCTTCGCGTAGAACTCGGCGACCTCCAGCTCCAATTGGTGCACCGTGCTCTCGGGCACCCGCAGCGCCTGGGTGAGCCGCTCGATGAAGGCGCGCTCCCCTCGCGAGCGCCGACCATCCACCAGCGAGGCCAGCAGCGTCTGCTCCAGGATGAAGCGCCGCAAATCCACGCTGCGCACGCCCTTCACCGCGGCACTCAGGGAGTGGCGGCGCTCGAAGGACTCCCGCACGGCGGCGCGTAGCTCGGCCTCCAGCGCATCCGGCAACCCGAGGTCCTCCACCTGCCGGAGGATGGCGCGGCGCGCGGAGAAGGTGGGCTGCCGGTCCACACAGGCCAGGCCCGTGAGCACCTCCACCAGGAGCGCCTTCTGCCGGGCCGCGAAGTCGATGCGGCGGCGAGCCATGTCCCGGTTCAGCCCGCCCCGGGCGAAGTAGTCGAGCGCCTGCCGGCCGAACATGTGCGCGTCGGCGTAGAGGGCCCCGTTGTGGAGGACGAGCCCGTAGGCTGGATCCCCCGACAGCGAGAGGGCGCGGCGCTCCAGCGCGTCCTCCACCTTGCCCCACAGCCGTCGCGGGGCCTCGTGCCCCTGGCGCAGCTTCTCCTCAATGGCCTGGGCCTCGTCGAGCTGGCCGGTGAGGATCGCGAAGAGCAGCAGGAGCTGCTCGCGGCGGGGGCCCGGAGGAGCACCGGCCAGCTGCGCCATGTCCAGGGCCATGCGCGCCAGGGTGCGCACCACGGCACGGAAGAGCAGCTCCTCGGGCGCACGCGCTCCGGGGCCCTCGGAGGCGCCCTCGGCGGACAGACCGCCCCCGCCCTCCGCGGGAGTCCCATAGAGCAGGCCGCTGGCACGCAGCATCCGGCGCAGGTACGCGCGGGCACGGGCGCGGCCGGAGCTGGACTCGGGCAGGTCCGAAGACACCACGGGGCCCGGTGCGCGCACATGGAGCGCCACCGACTCCTCGAGCAATGAGGAGAGCCATCCCGCCTTACCTAGATGCATCGGAAATCCACCCCAGCCGCCGCGCCGAGCGACATGCTGGGAATACCCCACCCGCCACTTCCGCGCCACCGGCCCACCTCCCAGCGGGGTGGAGCCGGGGCCGCCAGGGGTCGATGGCCAACGGGTGTCCCGAGGTGCCACCGGGGCACCCCGCGGTCGGGGGGCCGCTTATGCGGCGAGCGGGCAGTCGTCCAGCGGCAAATCCGCCGGCTGTCCACAGGATGGTGGACAGCGGCACCGGGCAGGGCGTACGGCTCGCGACCTATCAGATAGGCTGCGCCGCCCGTGGACCATCGATTCCAGGTCAACCTCCGAGGGGTCATCGACCTCCTCTCCCATCACCTCTACAGCACGCCCGGCGTGTTCGTTCGCGAGCTGCTGCAGAACGCCACCGACGCCATCCGGGCCCGGCGGCACCTGGAGCCCGGGCACTCGGGCACGGTGCGGGTGGAGCTCATCGAGAAGCAGGACGGCGGACTGCCCACCCTGCTCTTCAGCGACGATGGCGTGGGGCTGACGGAGGAGGAGCTGCACCGCTTCCTGGCCACCATCGGCGAGAGCTCCAAGCGCGAGACGCTGGAGGCGCGCCGCAACGACTTCATCGGCCAGTTCGGCATCGGCCTGCTCTCGTGCTTCATGGTGTGCGACGAGCTGCTGGTGGTGACGCGCTCGGCGCGGGGGGACGGGCGCACCATGGAGTGGCGGGGGCGGCACGACGGCACGTACGCCGTGCGGCCCTCCGAGCACCCGCTGGACAAGCCCGGCACGCAGGTGTTCCTCGTGGCCCGCCCGGACGCGGCCGAGTGGTTCGCCCCCGAGCGTGTGCGCCACCTCATGGGCCACTACGGGGGCCT
>NZ_DASVWK010000639.1:0-4146 GCF_036389735.1 Archangium sp.
TGCACCCGGAGGTGGCGGAGATGCAGGGCCTCACCGAGCGCAGCCAGCGCATCGACCCCGAGCGCGCCCCGGTGCTGGTGCTGGAGGACGACCGGCAGACGCTCTTCCTCTATGAGAAGTACCTCTCGCGCTCGGGCTTCCAGGTGCTGCCGGTGCGCACCGTGGAGGACGCGCGGCGCACCCTGCAGCGCGTGCGCCCGGCCGCGGTGGTGATGGACGTCATGCTCGAGGGGGAGACGAGCTGGAGCTTCCTCGCGGAGATGAAGACGGGCGAGGACACCAAGGACATCCCCATCCTCGTGGTGACGATTACGGACCGCGAGCACAAGGCGCGCGCCCTGGGCGCCGACGAGTTCTGGCTCAAGCCCGTGGTGGAGGAGCAGCTGCTGCGCAAGCTGGCCTCCATGGCGCGCACCGCCCCGGTGCACAAGCTGCTCATCATCGACGACGATGACGTCCACCGCTACGTGCTCAAGCAGCTGCTCACGGACACGCCCTACGTGCTGACCGAGGCCGCCACCGGGCCCGAGGGCATCCGGCTGGCGCGCGAGCAGTCGCCGGACCTCATCTTCCTGGACTTCGTGCTCCACGACATGACGGCCTTCGACGTGCTGGACGAGCTGAAGGCGGACTCCCGCACGCGCGACATCCCCGTCATCCTCCACACCTCGCGCCAGCTCCAGGAGGAGGAGCGCCAGCGACTGGCGAAGGAGACGGCCACCATCATGGCCAAGCACACCCTGAGCCGCGAGGTGGCCATCGCCCGCATCCGCGACGCCCTGCACAAGACGGGATTGGGCACCGACAAGGGAGACGGACGCCGTGCCTGATTCCTCCGCGACGATTCTCAACGTCAACGACGACAACGCGACGCGCTACCTGTCCACGCGCACGCTCCAGATGGCGGGCTACCGGGTGCTGGAGGCCGCCACGGGCGAAGAGGCCCTGCGCGTGGCCGAGCGGGAGCGGCCCGACGTGGTGGTGCTGGACGTGAAGCTGCCGGACATCAGCGGCTACGAGGTGTGCAAGCGCCTGCGGGGGCGGCCCGAGACGGCCTCCATCGCGGTGATGCACACCTCGGCCACCTTCGTCACCCCGGACAAGAAGGTGCGGGGCCTGGAGGGCGGCGCGGACGCCTACCTCACCGAGCCCTTCGAGGGCGAGGAGCTCGTCGCCACCGTGCGCTCCCTCTTGCGCATGCGGCGCGCCGAGCAGGAGCTGCGTCGGCGCACCGAGCACCTCCAGGAGACCGACCGGCGCAAGGACCTGTTCCTGGCCATGCTGGCGCACGAGCTGCGCAACCCCCTGGCCGCCATCACCACCGCCGTGGGCATCCTGGAGCGCCGGGGCTCGACGGACCCGAAGGACGGGCGGATGGTCTCCATCATCCAGCGCCAGGCGAACCACCTGGCGCGGCTGGTGGATGACTTGCTGGACGTGAGCCGGATGACGCGCGGCAAGGTGGAGCTGCGCCGGGCCCGGGTGGACCTGCGGGGCGTGCTGGACCAGGTGCTGACGGTGTTCCGCCCGCAGGCGGACAGCCGCAAGCTGACGCTCCAGGCCTCCCTGTCGTCGGCGGCGCTGTGGATGGAGGCGGACACGACACGGCTGGAGCAGGTCTTCACCAACCTGCTGGACAACGCGCTGAAGTACACGGACGCGGGCGGCACCATCCAGGTGTGGACCGAGCTCCAGGTGAGGGGCGGGCGCGCGGGCGCGGCGGTGCGGGTGAAGGACACCGGCATCGGCATCCGCGCGGCGGTGCTGCCCACGGTGTTCGACCTGTTCTCGCAGGCGGACGAGTCGCTGGAGCGCACGCGCGGGGGCCTGGGCATCGGCCTGACGCTGGTGCGCACCCTGGTGGAGATGCACGACGGCCTGGTGGAGGCGCACAGCGAGGGCCCGGGCCGGGGCAGCGAATTCGTGGTGTGGCTGCCCGTGCTGCCGGATGCGCCAGCGGAGCAGCGCGAGGTGGCACCGCCCGCGCTGGTGACGCGCCGCCGCCGCATCCTCCTGGTGGAGGACAACGCGGACGCGCGACAGACGCTCCAGGTCCTGCTGGAGACGTGGGGCCACCGGGTGGAGGTGGCCGAGGACGGACTGCGCGGGCTGGAGCTGGCGGTGCGGCAGCCGCCGGAGCTGGCGCTGGTGGACATCGGCCTGCCGGGGCTGGACGGCTACCGGGTGGCGGAGCGGCTGCGGGCGACCATGGGCCGGGGCATCCGGCTGGTGGCGCTCTCCGGCTACGGCGACCCGGAAGACCAGATCCGGGCGCGCGAGGCGGGCTTCGACGTGCACCTGGTGAAGCCGGTGCGGCCGGACGATCTCAACCGCCTCCTGTCGGAGCTCTGAGGTCCCCGCTCAGAAGGAGATGGCGTAGGTGCACTCGTGGCCGTCGAACGCGGCGATCTCCACCCGGGGGTCCGCCGCGCCGGCGATCTTGAGCGTGGCGAACACCGTGCCGGCGATGAAGTGCGGGGAGACGCCCACCTCGTTGACCCAGAGCTGGAAGCGGCCCGGGCCCACCTCCTCCAGCTTCGAGTGGTTGTAGTTGTTGGCGTGTCGGAACGTCTGCGACATCCGCTCCAACGCCCGCTTGGGTCCGAGCAGCTTCACGATGCCCAGGGTGGCCGACCCCAGCACCGTCTCGCCCAGGGAGGCCACCAACCGCTCTCCCAGCTCGAACCAGGCGCGCTCCTCGGGCACGCCCAGGTACAGCTCCTCCACCACGATGCGCATGGCGCGCTGCCAGACGTCGCGCGGGTAGCTCGGCTTCAGCTTCGCGTCCAGGTCGATGCCCGCCTCCTTCACGCGCGCCTTGAGCCGCGTGGTGAGGCGAGGCTTCAACGCACGGGAGAACATCGACTCCACGGTGGCGTCATAGACGAGGCGTTCAGGGGGCAACGACACGGCACCGCATTATGCACGGGAGGGACGCACCGGGGCGTGTACCTCTCAACACCCACTCTGACCATGGGGTGACGAGGTCACGGATTCCCCGTGAGAGCCCCCTTCGCAACGCGACGCGCCGTGCGCACATAGGAGGAAACGACAGGCGAAGACTTTTTGGCTCACCGTCCCATGTTGTCGAAGGGCGGCGGTGATGGGACGAGGCGCGCGTTCGGCGCGGGGGGTAGTTGTGAAAGCGGCGATTATCTGTGTGACGGCCATCGCGAGCATCCTCACGAGCGCTTCGGGTACGGCGCTGCTCGCCCTGTCGTCGGACACCGCCCTACCCGCGGTGACGTGCGCGCCGGGCATGCGGGGCTGTGCGACGACCCAGCCGCGGACGGAGGAGCCCCAGAACGTCAGCAAGGACAACCACCCCTGTGATTGGGTGGAGACGTGCCAATTGCCCTGCGGTCGCGAGGGCGGCGATTGCTGTCACGCCGAATGGAACTGCCCGCCCGACGCCAACCTGCCGCGGTGCTGAGGAGCCGATCCCCTGGTGGCTCGGGGGTTGCGCTGTGCGTTCATGAACATCTCCCCCGGATTGCCCTAGGCTGGGAGGGATGGGGTTCTGGTTTGGACGACGACGCAGCCTGCTGACGAAGTTCTACGTGGCGCTGCTGATCGCCGTGCTGCCGCTGCTGCTGTTGCAGCAGCTCTACGTGTTGCCCGCCATCCGGCAGCAGCTGCGCGAGGATCGCATTCGCGCGGTGCGCCAGTTGGTGGAGACGGGCCACGGCGTGCTCCAGGCGTACGAGGCGAGGGTGCGCGCGGGCGAGCTCTCCCCGAGGGAGGCGCGCCAGACGGCGGCGGCGCTGCTCGAGGGCCTGCGCTACTCGAGCAGCGAGTACTACTGGATCAACGACCTGGACGCGCGGCTGGTGATGCACCCCTTCCTGCCGGGACGCGTTGGCGAGGACATGAGGGGTTACCAGGACGCGGCGGGCAGGCCGGTGTTCGTGGACGTCGCGGAGCTGGCGCGGCGGCAGGGGGAGGGCTCGCTGGAGTACCTGGCGTCACGGCCGCGCGAGCCGGCGCCGATTCCGAAGGTGTCCTACGTGAAGCTGTTCGCGCCGTGGGGGTGGGTGCTGGGGACGGGCGTGTACGTGGAGGACATCGAGCGCGAGGTGGGAGCGGTGCGGCGGCGGCTGCTGGTGGCGCTGCTGGCGGGGGTGGGGCTGGCGGGGCTCGCGGGGG
>NZ_DASVWK010000640.1:0-1621 GCF_036389735.1 Archangium sp.
GCGCGCGAGTCGAGCTGGCGGTAGGTGAGGAAGTCCTCGCCCATCTGCACGGCGATGGCATCCGGGGTGCGCTGGGCCTGGGCCTCGAAGAGCTGGTGGGCGCAGACGTCGCGCGGGTACTCCGCCCGCACGTCGTTCCACTCGACGAGGACGCGGTGGCGCTCGGCCTCGGAGAGCAGGGGCAGCGAGGACAGGCGCTGCTCCGGGTTGGAGGCGGCGGCCTCCAGCAGCACCTGGAGGTGCTCGAACATCCGGGAGATGGTGTCCGCCTCGTACAGGTCGGTGCTGTACTCGCACAGGCAGGACAGGCCCTCGGCGGTCTCGTTGATGGCGAGCGTGAGGTCGAACTTCGCCGCGCCAGTGCCGCTCTCCGCGCTCCGCACGGTGAGACCCGGGAGCCGCAGCTCCGGCGTGGGCGCGTTCTGGAGGACGAGCTTCACCTGGAAGAGGGGCGCGTGGGCGAGGCTGCGCTCGGGATTGAGCTCGCGCACCAGCTCCTCGAAGGGGACGTCCTGGTGGGCGTAGGCACCGAGCGCCACCTGACGCACGCGGCCGAGCAGCTCGCGGAAGGTGGGGTCCCCCGAGAGGTCGCCCCGCATCACGAGCTGATTGATGAAGAAGCCGATGAGCCCCTCGGTGTCGGCATGGGTGCGGCCGGCGATGTCCGTGCCCACCACGATGTCCGTCTGGCCCGAGTAGCGTGAGAGCAGGGACTGGAAGCCCGCGAGCAGCGCCATGAAGGGTGTGACGCCCTCACGCTGGCAGAGCGCCTCGAGCGCGGCCGACAACGTCCGGGGCATCAGCCGGGTGAGGGTGGCACCGCGGTACGACTGCACGGGAGGCCGGGGCCTGTCGGTGGGCAGCTCCAGCACCTTGGGCGACTGGGCGAGCTGCTGGCGCCAGTAGGCGAGCTGCGTCTCCAGCGCATCACCCTGGAGCCAGCCGCGCTGCCAGGCCGCGTAGTCGGCGTACTGGAGGGACAGGGCGGGCAGGGGCGAGGGCTGGCCCGAGGCGAAGGCCTGGTAGAGGGCACCGACCTCGCGGATGAGGATGCCCATGGACCAGCCGTCGGAGACGATGTGGTGCATCGTCAGCAGCAGCACGTGCTGGGTGTCCGCCAGTTTGAGCAGCTTCAGCCGCAGCAGGGGGCCGCGGATGAGATCGAAGGGCCGTTGGGCCTCCTCGTGCGCCAGACGCCGTGCCTGGGCCTCACGCTCGGCCTGGGGCAGCTCGCCCAGGTCGATGACGGCCAGGGGCAGGGAGAGGCCGGAGTGGATGACCTGGACGGGCTCCTTCTCCGTGGCGCGGAAGGTGGTGCGCAGGGATTCGTGGCGGTGCACCAGCTCCTGGAAGCCGCGCTCCAGGGCGGACACATCGAGCGTGCCCTCGAGCTGGACGGAGGCCGCCATGTTGTAGGTGGACAGGCCCGGCTCGAGCTGCTCGAGGAACCACAGACGCTGCTGGGCGAAGGACAGGGGCAGCTCGCCCGTGCGCGCGACGGGCCGCAGCGGCGGCAGCTTCAGTCCCTGCCCCTCACGCGAGGCGGAGTCGATGCGGGAGCCGAGGGCCTCGAGGGTGGGAGCCTCGAAGAGGGAGCGCAGGGGCAGGTCGACGCCGAAGG
>NZ_DASVWK010000641.1:0-12664 GCF_036389735.1 Archangium sp.
GCCGGTTGCGGGTGCGCGCCATGAAACGGTCGCTGTGGCGCTCCCAGTAGCAGTTGAGCGCGTTGGCCGCGCCCACCGTGCCGGACACGGCCAGCAGCGTCACCAGGATGCGCGACACCGTCAGCTCGCCCGGGGCCAGCCACATGCCGCCCGCCGTGGTGGCGATCACCAGTCCCGACAGCCTCGGCTTGGTGAGGGACAGCAGGTCCGAAGCGAGGTTCCTCGACAGGCTCACGGCTTGAACGCTCACGGCAGACTCCCCAAGGGGGTGGAAGACGCCCCTCCCTCTACACACGAGGAGCCACCCACATCAAGCAAACGGGCGCGGGATTCAGTCGATCCCCGCGCCCGTCGGCATCAGCCCTGCTTTTCTGCAACCGCAGCCCGACTACAGCGCCTGGGCCTGGGTTACGAACTCGCCCTTGGGCTCGCGCTTGAGGTACTCCTGCGCCAGCAGCTTGGCCTTGGCGGCCTGCTTCTTGTCCTTCGCGAGGAACGCCGCGTAGTGGAAGTAGGCCGGCGCGTAGTTCTCATCGGCGTTGAGGGCCTTCTGGTAGGTCTCGTCGGCCTTGGCCGCGTCGCCCTTGCCCTCGAAGACGCGGGCCAGCTCCAGCATCGTGATGGCCGTCCGGTCCGGCTGGCCGATGAACTCGGTGGCCGCCTTCTCCAGGGACTCCTGGGCCTTCCCCCACATGGAGCGCTCGCGATAGAGCGTGCCGATGGCCAGACGGGCCTCGGGGTTCTTCGCGTTGGGGTCCTTCACCGCGCGCTCGAAGGTGGAGAGCGCCTCGTCCGGCTTGTTCTGCCCGCGGTAGGCGTTGCCCAGCATGGTGAGCAGCTTGGGGCTGTCACCCATGGTCTTGATGGCGGTGACGAGCGCCTCGGAGGCCTCCTTCTCGCCGCCCTCCTTGCCCATGAGGGCCTTGGCCAGCTCGACGTAGAACTGGGCCCGCGTGCTGTCGATCTTGGTGGCCTTGCGGATCTCCGCGGCGGCCGCGTCGAACTGCTTCTCGGAGATCAGCCGGCGGCCCTTGATGAGCAGCAGCTCGGGGCTCTGCTTGTCCAGCGTGAAGCCCGTCTCCTCGGCCTTCTGGAGCTCCTGCGCCGCCTTGTCCTTCTCGAGGGGCACGCCCGTGACCTCGGCGATCTTCGCCTGCTCCTCGGGCTTGAACTTCTCCAGGCCCGCGGACACGCGCGAGATGAGCAGCGAGCGCGCCAGGTAGGCGGCCGCGAGCTGGCGAGGCGACGGAGGCGGCTGGGCCTCCAGCAGCTTCTTGATCATCTGCGAGGCCAGCGCGAAGTTGGGCTCGTCCTGCTCCAGCATCAGCAGGGACTTGCCGAGCAGGGACTCGGGGTGGTCCTTCTCGTAGCGCAGGGCGAAGTCGTAGTTCTTCCAGGCAATGTTGTCCTGGCCGAGCCGGCGGTACACCGCGCCGAGCGCGGCGTAGATGCGCGGATCGTCCGGCGACAGGCCCTGGGCCTTCTCCAGGTTGTCCTTGGCGCGATCCAGGTCGCCCGCGTTCATCTGGATGAGGCCGAGCGTCAGGTAGAGCAGCGAGCTGCGCTTGCCCTGGGCGTCGAAGTCCTTCACGCGCGCCTCGAGCTGGGTCAGCGCGTCCTTGCCCTTGCCACCGTACGTCTTGACGAGCGCCTCGGCGGCGTAGAGGTGGGAGCTGATCTCCCCGCTCTTCTGGGCGGCGGCCAGATGCTCCTCGGCCTTGCTGCGAGCGGCGTCACCACCGCCGTGCTCACCCCAGCGGATGGCGTAGGAGTAGGCCAGGTAGCCGTGCGCGGCGGTGGACTCGGAGTCCACCTCGAGCGCCTTGTCGGCCGCCTCGCACGCCTTCTTGTAGGAGTCGAAGGAGTCGTGCTTGAGCTGCTCGGTGGCCGCGTCGAGCTGCTTCTTGATTTCACGGCTGCGCTGAGCGGCCGCGCGCCCCTGGTAGAAGTAACCACCCAGGATGAGCGGGACGGCGATCACCAGACCCAGCGTGATGAACTTGCTGGCGCCAGCGCCGGCGCCGGTCTTGCGCGGCTTGCGAGGCGCGTCCTCGTCATCGCCGTCCACGTCGTCGTCCTCGACGACCACGGGAGCGCGACGGGGCGAGGGACGCGGCTGCTCGGCGCGGGCCTTGGGACGCGCCTCCTCGGCAGCGGCCACCGGAGCGGGCGCCGCCACGGGCGCGGCGGCCACGGGACCCGGCGCGGCGACGGGAGCAGCCACCGGCGCGGGGGCGGCGACAGGAGCGGCGACTGGCGCGGGAGCGGCGGCCTGGGGCGGCTGCACCTTGTACTGCTGCATCAGCGCGAGCGTCTCGGCATCGGTCGGGTCCGCCTCGTAGGCCTTGAGGAGGTTGGCCTTGCCGAGCTCGGCTTCGCCCGTCTTGAGCTGGAGCGAGCCCGCCATGCGCAAGGAAGCCTTGTCCGTCGGCTGGGCCTGGAGGGCGCCGAGCACCTCTTCCAGGGCCTTCTTGTCCTTGCCCTGCTCCGAGTACACGCGAGCCAGCAGGAGCCGGGGTTCGGCACGATCGGGATGGGCTTTCACCCCTTTCTTGCAGACGACCATGGCCTCCATGAAACGACCGGCGGCCAGATAGGCCTCGGCCAGAGGCCTGTAAGCGTCAGAGGAAGGGTCGGAAGCGAACGCGTGCTCCAGCTTCGCAAGCTCTGCCGGGCTCAACGTCTTCGATGGGGAGGTAGACATTCCGAAAAGAGGCGCCTCTGTGGAGGGAGTTCTTATGACACCCGGAGTTGCCGCGCGTCAACGGCACAACGGGACCGAAAGATTCCCGGCTTGACACGTGGAATAGGGTCCTGTATCTGCCCGTTCGTCTTTCGGCGGAAAGAAATCCCAACCCGCTGGCAGGCAGTCGCATACATCGCGGGGGTGTAGCTCAGTTGGGAGAGCGTCGCGTTCGCAATGCGAAGGTCGTCGGTTCGATCCCGTCCACCTCCACCATGAAGTGAAAAGGGCCTCACTGGAAACAGTGAGGCCCTTTTCATTTGGCCTACGAGTGAATTGAAAAGCGCCAGGGGTCTGTTATCCGGGGTCGATGACCGACCAGCCCTCGCTCTCGTTCTTCGCCCGTTTCTGGCTCGCGTTCGTCTGTTTCTGGCGGATCCTCTTCTACAAGCCCTTCGCGCAGGCCGTACTGCCGGTGCGGGAGGCACACGACGACGGCAGACCGCTGCCCGGAAGCACGCCCGCCGAGTTGCCAGCCCCCAAGGCCCCGGAGCCGGTCGCCGCGCTGCCCCCCGAGCGGGAGCACGCCTCCGCCCTCCAGTTCCTGTCCATGCTCCAGCGCGAGGGGCGGCTCGTCGACTTCCTCCAGGAGGACGTGGCCGCCTTCCCGGACGCGGACGTGGGCGCCGCCGCCCGTATCGTCCACGAGGGGTGCCGCAAGGTGCTGCGCCAGTACCTCACCCTGGAGCCGGTGCTTCCCCAGGTGGAGGGGGACCGGGTGAACGTGCCCGTCGGTTTCGACGCCCAGCGCATCCGCCTCACCGGCAACGTGGCCGGGCAGCCTCCTTATACCGGGGCGCTCAAGCACCACGGCTGGGTGACCACGGCCGTGAAATTCCCGTCCACCAGCCCAGCGCTCGACCCGCGCGTGCTCGCGCCCGCTGAAGTCGAGCTCTCCTGACACCAGATTGAGCCCATATGGCCCGCTACGCGATTGGAATCGATCTCGGCACCACGCACTCCGCGGTCTCCTACTTCAACCTGGAGGAGGGCAAGCCGCGCGGCCCCGCGCAGTCCATGCTGCCCATCCCCCAGCTGACGGCGCCGGGCACCGTGGAGGCCCGGCCGCTCCTCCCCTCCTTCCTCTACTTGCAGAGCGGCCAGGAGTTCCCCCAGGGCAGTCTCGCGCTTCCGTGGAACCCCTCCCCCAGCGGCATCGCCGGTGAGTTCGCCCGCTCCCACGGGGCCAAGGTGCCCACGCGGCTGGTGTCCTCGGCGAAGAGCTGGCTGAGCCACCCGGGCGTGGACCGGCGCGCCGCGCTGCTCCCCTGGCAGGCCCCCGAGGAGGTGCAACGCGTCTCCCCGGTGGAGGCCTCCACGCGCTACCTGCGCCACCTGCGCGAGGCGTGGGACCACACCTTCGCCCGCTCGCGCGAGGACGCCGCCAGTGCCATGGCCGCGCAGGACGTCATCATCACCGTCCCCGCCTCGTTCGACGCCGCCGCGCGAGACCTGACACTCGAGGCCGCCCGGGCCGAGGGGCTGGAGAACATCCTCCTCCTCGAGGAGCCGCAGGCGGCGCTCTACGCGTGGCTGGAGGCCCAGGGTGAGTCCTTCCGCAAGCGGATGAAGGTGGGCGAGGTCATCCTCGTGGTGGACGTGGGTGGCGGCACCTCGGACTTCTCGCTCATCACCGTGCGCGACCGCGGCGGCGACGTGGAGCTCACCCGCGTGGCGGTGGGCGACCACATCCTCCTGGGCGGCGACAACATGGACCTCGCCCTGGCGCACACGCTCAACCAGCGCCTCACCGCCGAGGGCAAGAAGCTCGACGCCTGGCAGTTCAACGGCCTCACCTATGGCTGCCGCATGGCCAAGGAGACGCTGTATGGGGATCCGTCCATGGCCCGGGCGCCCATCGCCATTCCGGGCCGGGGCTCGTCGCTCATCGGCGGCACCCTGCGCACGGAGCTGGCGCGCGAGGACCTGGACCGCGTCCTCACCGATGGCTTCTTCCCGCCCACCCCCGTCTCGGAGCTGCCTCGCGTGGCCCGGCGCACGGGTCTCGCGCAGATGGCCCTGCCGTACGCGCAGGACCCGGCGGTGACGAGGCACCTGGCCGCCTTCCTCACCCGGCAGGCACAGGCCCTGGCCAACTCGCCGGACGCGCCGGTGAACGTGGGCGGCAAGTCCTTCATCCACCCCACCGCCGTGCTCTTCAATGGGGGCGTCTTCAAGGCCGGCCCGCTCAAGGCCCGGGTGATGGAGGTGCTCAACGCATGGCTCACCGCGGACGGCGGACAGCCGGCGCAGGAGCTGGAGGGCGCGGACCTGGACCTGTCCGTGGCGCGTGGCGCGGCCTACTACGGCTGGGTGCGGCAGGGCCATGGCCTGCGCATCCGCGGCGGCACGGCGCGCGCGTACTACGTGGGCGTGGAGACGGCGATGCCGGCGGTGCCCGGCATGGAGCCCCCGGTGAAGGGCCTGTGCGTGGCCCCCTTCGGCATGGAGGAGGGCACCCAGGCGGACGTGCCTCCGCAGGAGTTCGGCCTCGTCACCGGCGAGCCCACCAGCTTCCGCTTCTTCGCCTCGTCCGTGCGGCGCGACGACAGGGTGGGCAGCATGGTGGACGACGTGGTGGGCAATGACGAGTTCGAGGAGCTCGCCCCCATCGAGACGACGCTCCCGGGCACGCCCACTCCCTTCGGAGACCTCACCCCCGTCAACCTCCAGGCCGCCGTCACCGAGGTGGGCACCCTGGAGCTGCGTTGCCTGGAAAAGAGTGGCCCCGGCAAGTGGAAGCTGGAGCTCAACGTCCGCATGAAGGAGTAGAAGGGCCGCCCGAATCCCTATGCACATCGTCGGCATCGACCTCGGAACCACCCACTGCGCCGTCGCCTCGGTGGACCCCTCGAAGGGGCCCACCGCTCCGGTGGAGGACTTCCCCGTCCCCCAACTGGTGCGCCAGGGCGAGGTCACCCCGCGGTCCTTGCTGCCCTCGTGCGTCTACGTGCCCGCCGGCCACGAGCTGGCCACCGAGTCCCTCCGCCTCCCGTGGGGGGACGGGGGTCCGCACGTGGTGGGCGAGCTCGCCCGCTGGCAGGGCGCCCGGGTGCCCGGTCGGGTGGTGACGTCGGCGAAGAGCTGGCTGTGCCACCCGGGCGTGGATCGCTCGGCCCCCATCCTCCCCTGGGGTGCTCCGGCGGACGTGGCGAAGCTGTCCCCCGTGGACGCGAGTGCTCTGCTCCTCCAGCACATGGCCCGTGCGTGGAACCACGCCCACCCGGACGCGCCGCTCGCCCAGCAGGAGGTGGTCATCACCGTGCCCGCCTCCTTCGACGAGGCGGCCCGGGCCCTCACGGTGAGCGCCGCGCGCAAGGCGGGCCTGGAGAAGTTCACCCTCCTGGAGGAGCCGCAGGCGGCCTTCTACGACTACACCGCGCGCCACCGGAAGGACCTGGCGCCGTCGCTGGAGAACGTGCGGCTGGTGCTGGTGGTGGACGTGGGCGGCGGCACCACGGACTTCACCCTCGTGCACGCGGGCGTGTCCCCCGAAGGCCCCATGCTGCGGCGGCTCGCGGTGGGCGAGCACCTGATGCTCGGCGGCGACAACATGGACGCCGCGCTGGCCAAACGCGTGGAGGAGAAGCTCTTCCCGGACGGCAACCGGCGCCTGTCCGCCACCCAGTGGACTCAGGCCATCCAGGCGGCGCGCACCGCCAAGGAGTCCCTGCTGGGCTCCACTCCTCCGGAGCGCTACGGCGTCTCCCTGGTGGCCGAGGGCAGCCGGCTGCTGGGCGGCTCGCTGTCCACGGACCTCACGCGCGAGGAGGCCGAGGCCATCGTCATGGATGGCTTCTTCCCCCGCTCGGGTGCGCAGGAGCGTCCCCGGCGCGTGTCGCGCATGGCCCTCCAGGAGCTGGGGCTCCCGTACGCCCAGGACGCGGCCATCACCCGGCACCTCGCCGCCTTCCTCGCGCAGCACGCGGCGGCGGGCTTCGCGGCGCTCGGGGAGACGGCGCCCGCGGAGGGTGCCCTGCCCCGCCCGGACGCCATCCTGCTCAATGGCGGTGTCTTCAACTCGCCCCAGCTCGCCGAGCGGCTGGTGGAGGCGGTGAGCGCGTGGTGGCCCGGGGCCCCGCGCATCCGCCTGCTCAAGCATGAGTCGCTGGAGCTGGCGGTGGCGCGCGGCGCCGCGTACTACGGGCTGGTGCGGCGCGGGCACGGCCTGAAGATTGGAGGCGGCGCGGCGCGCGCGTACTACGTGGCGCTCCAGCGGCCGGCGGACAGCACGGAGCAACCGGTGCTGTGCCTCATCCCCCGAGGCTTCGAGGAGGGCAACCAGGTCGACATCGGCGAACGATCCTTCACGCTCACCCTGGGGCGGCCGGTGCAGTTCACGCTGTACTCCACCACGAGCGACCGCATCGACAAGCCAGGCGACGTGGTGACGCTGTCGGAGGAGCTCAAGCCGCTGCCGCCCATCCACACCATCCTCAAGGGGGGCACGGGGAAGACGGCGGAGGTGCCGGTGCACCTTCAGGCGGGGCTCACGGAGATTGGCACGCTGGAGCTCTTCGCCGTGTCGAACGTGGCGGACGAGCGCTGGCGGCTGGAGTTCGAGCTGCGCGGCACGGGCGGCGAGCGCGAGCTGACCGTCACCGAGTCCATGCCCGCGCGCTTCGCCGAGGCGAAGGAGAACGTGGAGCGGGTGTACGGCAACAAACCGCTGCCCATCGGCCCCAAGGACGTGAAGCAGCTGTCGCGCACGCTGGAGAAGGTGCTGGGCCCGAAGGAAACGTGGCGGGTGCCGGTGCTGCGCGAGCTGTGGAGCTCGCTCTTCGCGGGGGCATCCAAGCGGCGCCGCACGGCGGACCACGAGCGCGTCTACTACAGCCTCACGGGCTACACGCTGCGGCCGGGCTTCGGCTATCCGCTGGACCACTGGCGCGCGGAGCAGACGTTCGGGCTGTTCGAGCAGCTGGTGCAGCACCACACCGAGAAGGCGGTGTGGATCGAGTTCTGGGTGATGTGGCGGCGCGTGGCGGGCGGGCTGAGCGAGGCCCAGCAGCGGAAGTTGTACGACTACCTCAAGCCGCACCTGGCTCGGAAGGTGCCGCCGGACGCGCCGCAGCCCCAGGGCAAGCTCAAGGGCATTGTCCCCGAGGGCCTGGACGAGATGGTGCGCACGGCGGCCTCGCTGGAGCACCTCGACGCGGGCGACAAGGCGGAGCTGGGCCAGTGGGTGGCCGCCAGGCTGAAGGCGGAGAACAAGAGCGGAGGCCCGTGGACGTGGGCGCTCGGACGGCTGGGCGCGCGGGTGCCGCTGTACGGCAGCGGCCACAAGGTGGTGGACGTGGAGGTGGCCGAGTCCTGGCTGTCGCTGCTGCTGGAGCTGGATCTCAAGCGCCTCGACGGGGCGCAGTTCGCGGCGGCCCAGCTCGCGCGGCTCACGGGAGACCGGATGAGGGATCTCAGCCCCGAGCTGCGCGCCAGGACGGCCCAGGCCCTGCGCTCGGCGAAGGCCGCGGACACCTGGGTGCGGATGGTGACGGAAGTGGTGGCACTCGAGGCCGCGGACGAGGCTCGGGCGCTCGGCGACACCCTGCCCGCGGGCCTGCGCCTGTAGTCCTCTTCACTCCCAGGAGATGTCCAGCTCGATGCTGAGGGGCCCCGTGCTCCTCGCGCGCACCTTCACGTTCTTCACGCCCAGACGGGCTGCCATCGCCAGCGCTCCCCCTTCATGGAACGGCAACGGCGTGAAGGTGCGTTGGACGGCGAGGATGCCTCTCTTCGGCCCCATCCACACCACCGTGGGCTCCGAGTACGCCATCGAGACCTTGTAGAGCGACTGAAAGGTCCGCACGAGCAGCATCGGGTCCTCGGCTCCGACCATCATGTGTTGCGCCGAACGACCCACCGCGGACGCCATGTAGACCTCTCCGGACATCCACCCGATCTGCCGCACGGCCTCCTCGAAGCTCCCGTACTTCGGGCTCAGCGCCCGCGCTGCGGCACCGATCAGCCGGAGCAGGGAACTCGTGGGGTAGTTGAAGAACTCCACGAACTCCTTCTCCCCGCTCGCCTCCAGGCAGGACTGCACCATCGCGTCGTCCGCCCCGAGATCCCGGACCATCCTCAACGTGGCCATGAAGAGGATGCCACGCGTGGTGTACTCCGGAGTCGCCAGGAGCACGCGCTGCTCCAGGTCCAACTCCGCATTGTACGCGGGGCCGCTGCCCGCCTGCGTCTCGTGAGTCATCGCCCCCGTTGTCATATCACCCCCTGTCCTGCATGGCCGGTGGGACGGTGTCGTACATTGTAATCCTTCGGATGCTTGCCCTGCTTCCAGCCCTCCGTCTCAACGGTTCCAGCCACCCACTCCGTGGAACGGACGGCTACGGGACGGTGAAGGCATAGAGCTTGTTGTTCGGGGTGCCCACGCCGAAGTTGGTGTAGCCCGAGCCCCAGTACACCGTCCCGTTCGCCACCGCCGCGCCCGAGTTGCACGAGCCGCCGCTGACGAAGGTCCACAGCACGGCTCCCGTCCGGCCATCGAGCGCGTACATGTGGCCCAGCGGATCAATGGAGCAGCCGAACACGACACCATTCGCGGTCGACACCGGGGCGACATCCTGCGAGCCCACCGGATCCGGCGTCTGCCACAGAATCTGGCCGGTCGCGGCATCCAGGCCCGTGAAGTTGCCCCAGGAGCTCGTCTCACCGTTGGGCAGCGTGTAGGGCAGGTTGTGGAAGTTGACGTTGGCCGCGTAGATGCGCCCGTCCGCCATGGCCGAGCCCCACATCAGGCCGCCGCCCACCCCGCCGGGCCCCACCTGCTGGCTCCACACGGTGGCGCCGGTGTCCGGATCGAGCGCCCAGTAGATGCCGCTCTTCTGCCCCGCGCCCACCAGCTCGCGCATGCGGCCGTCCGGGCCTCGCGCCTCGAAGAGGATGGCGCCCTGGCCGAAGTCGTAATCCGGGCCGGCCGGAGGGGGGCAGTCCTCGGGACGGATGAAGCAGGTCAGGATGAAGATGTCCTGGGGGTAGAGCTTCCGGCCCCACTTGATGGCCCCGGTGTCCACGTCGAGCGCGAGCATGGCGTCGAAGTAGTTGTCCTCCGCCATGCACGCCGACGCGGCGGCATCGTCCGTGGCGTCCAGCAGGCACTGCCGCACCTCGGGCGGCACGTTGGAGTTGTTGCCCGTGGTCACGTAGAGGGACCCGCGCTTCACGTCGAGCACGAGCGTGCTGCCCCAGACGCCGCCACCGGAGTACCCCTCCGGCATCACGTGGGTGCGCCACACCACCTCGCCCGTCCTCACGTCCATCGCGATGACGTTCCCGCGGAACGTGCAGCAGGGGTACGCGGGATCCGCGGCGAAGCTCTCCTCGTACGAGGCGATGCCCACGTAGACCCGGTTGCCGAAGACGATGGGCGACTGCGTGATGACGGCCGTGGGGTGCGGGTCCGCGTGGATCTTCCAGATCAGCTCACCGGTGCGCGCGTCGACGGCCAGGAAATCTCCGTTCAGGGTCCCGAGGAAGAGTCGATTGTCGTGGACGGCCGGGGTGTTGCGCGAGCGGCTGCCGGGAATGCCCGTGTAGTCGGAGATCTGGCGGGACCAGATGCTGGTACCGGTCGCGGCATCCACCTTGTGCAGCCAGCCCCCCCAATCGGCGAGGTACAGCGCGTCGCCATCGATCGCCGGGGTGGCGGAGACATCACCCTGGGCGGTGAAGATCCACTTCACGTACAGCTGGGACGCGTTCTCGGGGCTGATGCGCCGCTCGTGCTCCGCGCTCCGCGTGTTGTGTAGATCGCCGCCGGCGTACGGCCAGCGACCCGGGCCTCCCACCTGCGCGAGCGCGAGGACTGGAAGCAGTGCCACGACCAGCGATGTTGAAACCCTGTCTCGCAATTCCATACGGATCCCTCCCTGGCGCCCGATTCAGCGGGGCGCATCCCGGGCGCTATCTACGCCCAGCCCCCAGGGCCTTGGGAAGGCGGGTACGACTCACCCCAAGCGGGTACGGATACACCCCCCACGCCGCACAGGCCCGCGTGCTTGACCTGGAGGACAGCCTCACAGAAGGCTCGCCCCCCATGAGCGAGCGGAGGCTGGAAGACCCGCGTCGGCAACTCGAGGGAGGCCTCGAAGTGCTCGAAGCCACCTCCGTGAGCTACCGCGCGTTGTCCGCCACGCTCCAGCGCAGGGGTTGGAAGAAGAAGCTGCGCCGCGAACCCGAGCTGATCGTGAACGCCCTCGCCCAGGAGCTCGCCGTGCGCGATGGGCACGTGCCGGACGCCTCGGGGCTCGGCGCGCTCCTCGCCATCCGCCGCCACCCGCAGTTCCGCGCCGCGGTGGCCCCGAGAGCCACACCGGCCCTCATCGCCCTGGTGGACATGTTCCTCGTCGCCCCAGGTCAGGTCCCCGATAGCGAGGACATGCTGCCGACGGGGAGCGTCGTGCTCCGGCCCGGGTTCATCATCTCCACCTGGGAGGAGAGCCAACCCGCCTTCCAGGTCATCCACCACTGGGACGCGAACCGGAGCGAAGGGTAGATCCATCCCCTCGGGGTCGAAGCGAGACGCTTCGCCCCTCGGAGGAACCGGTGACCGGAGGATCAGCCCCGCGAAGCGACGGCGATCGGCGCCTCATCCTCGAGGGCGACGGCCGGAACCGGCACCACCTGGAGGTTGGGCGTGACCGGGACGGGCGCCTCGGCGATGGCGTCCAGGGCCTTCTCCTCGCCCTTGGGCTTGCGCGTGCCCGCGCCGGAGCGGCAGGTGCGGCACCAGGGCTGATTGCGGATGGCTCCGTCCGCCATCTTCCGCAGCCCGAACTGCGCCAGCGGCTTGAGCGAGCGGCACTTGATGCACATCAACGAGATGAGCACCTCGTGCCCGTCGGCATCGTATACAGCCGACTTACGCCGCTTGCGCGGCTGCCCCGGCTCACGCGCCGTCTTGGCCTCCTTCGAGGCCGGCGGCGGCATCATCGGGGTAACCTTGTAAAGCATGTGTGTCCCTCCCTGCCGGCGGGCCGTGATCGGGTCTCGGAAGGCTCCTCGGATCACGACGCGCCCACCCTAGAGTAAGGAGGATTTCGGGAGTTGAAAACTGATCGCAGGCCGATTTTTCGGCCCGCGAGGAGATCTGCCCGGATCTCGGCTACTTGCGCCCGCTCCCGCGATTCAAGGTCGCGCGGGAGCGGTGGTGGAGGGGGCGCGCGAGGCGCACGTTCCGCCTTCTTCCACGAAGCTGATGCGGCCTGTAGCAGGGGCCGAGATGGGCGTGCCGCGCGTCTTCCAGAAGCTCGCGAGCGCGTCGCGGAGGATCAGCTCGCGGCCCACGCCCAGGTCGATGCGCTCGGCGGGAAGCTGCGACAGCACGGCGCCGAGCCCGGCGGCGCCCCGGGCCAGGAAGTCCGGCAGTACCACCCGGTATTGGCGCTTGGAGTCGAGCGGCTTGCCATTGGCCAGGGTGACGTCGCGCAGGCGCTCGGGGCCGGCGCAGCGGGCGAGCTTCACCTTCAGGCCGGACTGCTGGAAGACACCGGAGCCGGTGCCATAGGCGGCCACCAGCAGACGCCGCAGCTCCTCCCCGGTGACGGTGACGATCGCCACCGTGTTGTCGAAGGGCAACACCTCGTAGAGGTCGCCATAGGTGATGGCGCCTGCCCTCAGGTTGGCGCGCAGGCCACCGGAGTTGAGGAGGGCCACGTCCGCCTTCTCCATCTCCCGCATCGCGTCGGTGATGACGTCGCCGAGCGCGCTCTCCTCCTCGTAGTTGCGCCCCAGGGGAGCGGCGACGGTGAAGCCCAGCGGACGGCGCTGCTCCTCCTCCACCCGGGCGAGCGCCGGGGCCACGAGCGCCTCCACCTGAGGATCCGGCACCACCGCGCCCCCGAGGAAGGTGGGAGGCACGAGCTTGGCGTCCGCCCCCAGGTCCTTGAGCTTGCGCGCGTCGCAGCTCCC
>NZ_DASVWK010000642.1:0-3523 GCF_036389735.1 Archangium sp.
AGGGCCTAACCTCTCGGAATCACAGGCCCTTTCAACAAAACTCATCGTATCCCTCTCCCAGGGGGAGAGGGAAAGTGGGGGGTTCAGGACAGCCAGAAGTAGGCGGAGGCGATCAGCGAGCGCTTCTCGGCCACCTTCGCCTTGTTTCCCAGGTCCGCGATCTGCCGGTCCTTCGCCGCGTAACGCTTCTCCTCCTCGTTGCGCAGCGAGGCCAGCTTCTTGCGGTACTCGCGCTCCAGTCGCTCCGCGTGCCCACGGGCCTTCACGCGCTCCGCCGGGTCTTCCTGCGCGCACACCACCTTGCGCGACTCCTGCCACGCCTCCCGCGCCCGCTCCACCTGCTCGCGAGACTCCAGCAGGCAGTCCTCCGCGTACCGGTCCGCGCGCTCCCGCGCCATGTCCAGCTCCAGCGCGTTGCGCCGCTCCGCCGACCGGAGGAGCTCCTCCTTGGCCGCCATCAGCGCCTGCTCCTGCATCAGCGACACCGACACCGGAGGCGGTTGCCGGCGCCGCTCCTCCTTGGCCACCAGCTTCATGAAGTGCTCGCCGTCCGCCAGCGGCAGTGCCCGGAAGCCCTTGCCGTCGCGCTCCAGCATCAGCACCAGGTGCACCATCTTCTCTTCCGGCTTCAGGCCCGTCGTCTCGAACTTGTAGACGAACCACCAGCCCTCGCTGCCCGCCAGCCGTGCCAGCCTCGCCGGCAGTCCCGCCGCGTTGAGCTGGAGGTAGTTGACGGCGTCGTGCGTCCGGTCGCGCACCGCGTACGCCGCCTTGGCCACCTGGATGCGGCCCGAGGCGCTGTTGTTGCCCAGCACCGAGCCCGTCAGCGCCCGAGCGCCCTGCTGGCGCTTCTCCAGCGCCTCCTTCGTCACCGCCCCGGCCATGCGCAGCCGCCGCCGCACGTCGCCGTCGAAGCGCTCCATGAGCGTCGAGCGCGCCTCCGTCATGCGCGCGCTGATGCGCCCCTCCATGTCCGAGCGCAGCTTGTCGAAGGCCTTGTTGATGTCGTCCGGGTGGCGGCAGGACTGGTAGATGTCCAGCACGCGCCGCTCGAAGTCCACGCCGCTCTCCAGCGCGCCCAGGATCTCATCCGACGCGCCGAACACGCCGTCGAAGAGGTTCAGCTTCTTCTCCAGCAGCTCGTACAGCCGCGCGTCCGCGGCGTTCTGCCGGTTGAGGAAGTTGATGACGAGCACGTCCCGCTGCTGGCCGTAGCGGTGGCACCGGCCGATGCGCTGCTCCACCCGCTGCGGGTTCCACGGCAGGTCGTAGTTCACCACCAGGTTGCAGAACTGGAGGTTGAGTCCCTCGGCGCCCGCCTCGGTGCAGATGAGGATCTGCGTCTTGTCGCGGAACTCGTTCACCAGCGCGCGGCGCTCCTCCGGTCCGCCCCCCGAGTCCCCCGACAGCAGGGAGATCTTCCCCGCGTAGCCGTTGGCCGACAGCAGGGTGAAGAGGTACTGCTGCGTGCGCTTGGACTCGGTGAAGATGAGCGCCTTCTCCGGCCAGCCCTGGCCCTTCATCACCTTGAAGGTGCGGTCCAACGCGCGCGTGAGGGCCTCGCCCTTGGCGTTCACCTTGATGGAGTCGGCGAGGTCCGCGTACTGCTTCAGCTCCCACATCTCGTTCTCGAGCGTGCGGATGCTGACGGGCTTGGCCGGATCATCGGCCCACTCCTCGCCCTCCTCGGCGTACTGCTTGACCTCCTCGGGCTCGAACATCGCCAGGGCCCGCTGGCCCAGCTTCGCCGCCTCCAGCCGCTTGGTGAGGTTGTCCGAGAGCCGCCGCAGCGTGGGCGCGATGGCGTACGTGGAGGAGGCCAGCAGCTTGCGGTAGCAGAGCGTGAGCAGCGTCTTCTTGCCCGGCTCGATCGCCGCCACCTCGGAGCGCTGGAGGTACTCGCTCACCTTCTCGTAGAGGTCCTGCTCCTCGGGCGAGGGCGCGAAGTCCTCCACGATGCTGCGGCGGTTGGTGTAGCGGACGTACTCACGCACCTGCCGGCGCAGCGTGCGCTGCACCACCGGGGCCAGTCGTTCCTTGAGTTCGTTGACGGCGTCCGTCTGGAGCCCGCCCGTCTCCGCCTCCAGCCGGTAGCGGCTGCGGAAGGCGTGCTCGGGGCCGAGGATCTGCTCGTCCAGGAGCGTCACCAGCCCGAACAGCTCCATCAGGTCATTCTGGAGGGGCGTGGCGGTGAGCAGCAGCTTGGGACGGCCGCTGAGCGCGGAGCGCAGCGCCTGGCCCGTCTTGTGACCCGCCCGGTAGGCGTTGCGCAGGCGGTGGGCCTCGTCGATGACGACCACGTCCCACGGAATCTCGGCCACCAACTGCGCCTTGTTGGCGGCGAACGGGTGCGAGCAGATGACGGGAAAGGGCTGATCGAAGCAGTTGCCCGTGGCGCGCACGGTGCGCCCGTCCACCATCACCGATTCCAGGTCGAACTTCTCACGCAGCTCGCTGTTCCACTGCGCGCGCAGCACGGCCGGGGCCAGGATGAGGATGCGCGTCTTCCCCTCGGCCATGAGCTGGGCGAGGACCATGCCCGCTTCGATCGTCTTGCCGAGGCCCACCTCGTCCGCGAGCATGCAGCCGCCGCGCGAGAGCGAGTCCATGGCGAAACACGCGGCCTCGAGCTGGTGGGGGTTGAGATCCACCTTGGCCTCGGCGAGCGCACCCGCGAGCCGCTCGCGCGAGTCCGAGCTCTTGATGGTGAGCTCCTCGGCCAACAGACGCTCGTGAAAGGCGGTGAGCGGCTGATTCTGCTGCCCAGCGTCCGTACGGTTCTCCGGCACCGACGCCACCGCCGCCGCATCCGCCGCCACCCGCAGCTCCCTGAACTCCCTCGCGACCTCCGGCAAGACCCTGTCTCCGTCCGTGAACCAACGTGCTCACACAGGCGTGTAGCACGGAAGAGCGGCCATTTTGTTGACGGCGACGGACGTGTAAAGGGGGTCTTCGCGGAGGCCGAAAACTCGGCCTCGGAGCGATTGGCACGCTTTTTCTTCGGGAGCGCCCACGCGACAGCAGGTGTGTGCGGGGACGAGCGTGGGGGACTTGACGGACTCGATTACAGCAGTCCTCGCGCCTTCACGTGCAGATAGGTGTTGACGGCGGCGGCACCGAAGCCCTTCGCCGGAGCGCGCACCACGAGTGCACCCGCGTCTCGGAGCGTGAGGGCGGTGCGCTGGTAGTCCTCCTCGAGGCGCGAGGCGGCCTGACGTGCGTAGGCGTCCTGTACGGAGATGGGCACGTCGAGGGCGGCGGCCCGGAGCTCCTCGTCCAGCAGCGAGGCCACCACGGGCAGGTGCCGGGGGCGCAGTGCCAGCGTGCGGGCCAGCAGCGTGCCCGAGGTGTCCGGATCCACCAGGTCCGTGAAGAGCACCACCAGCGAGCGACGCGAGGAGCGGGCGAAGGCGAAGTCGTAGGCGCGTCCGTAGTCGCTCTCCTCGAAGGCGGCCTCTGCGCGGTAGAGGGACTCGGTGAGCAGGCGCAGATGCTCGTGGCCCTTGCGAGGCGGGAGGTAGGC
>NZ_DASVWK010000643.1:0-15583 GCF_036389735.1 Archangium sp.
GTGTCGGCGGGAGCGTCCGCGAGAGCCGGTGCCCGGAGCCCTCGTGGATCGGGCGGTGGACGTGGGGCACAAGCTGCGAGGCGGCCCCCTGCCACGCGCGGCGGAAGCCCAACCGGTGGACGTGCTGGTGGTGGGCGCGGGGGTGGCGGGCTTGAGCGCGGCGTGGCGGCTGGCGGCCGCGGGCGTGAAGGACGTGCGGGTGGTGGAGCTGGAGGCGGAGCCGGGCGGCACGTCGCGCTCGGGGCGCAACGAGGTGTCCGCGTACCCGTGGGGCGCGCACTACCTGCCGGCCCCGCTGGTGGATGCCGGGCCGGTGATGCGGCTGCTGCGCGAGCTGGACGCGGTGACGGGCGTGGACGCGGAGGGCTACCCCACCTTCGCCGAGGAGCTGCTCATCCGAGAGCCCGAGGAGCGCGTCTTCTACAAGGGTGAGTGGTACGAGGGCCTGTACCTGCGCGCGGGAGCGAGCCCCGCGGACCTGGAGGAGCTGGCGCGCTTCGAGGCGAGGATGAATGCCTTCGGGGCGGCACGGGACGCGAAGGGGCGCAAGGCCTTCGCGGTGCCCACGGCCCTCTCCAGCGACGACGTGGAGTGGACGGCGCTCGACAAGGTGAGCATGGCGCGGTGGCTGGATGCGGAGGGCTTCCGCTCGCCGAGGCTGCGCTGGCTGGTGGATTACGCGTGCCGGGACGACTACGGCACCACGGCCGAGGGCGTCTCGGCGTGGGCGGGCATCTGGTACTTCGCCGCGCGGCAGGACGGGAAGGGTGAGCGCAGCGAGGGCTTCTTGAGCTGGCCCGAGGGCAACGGGCGGCTGGTAGGGCACCTGCTGTCCGCGCTGCCGGCGGGGCAGGTGGAGCGCAACGTGCTGGTGCACACGGTGGAGCCCGGGGAGGGCGGCTGCCGGGTGGACGCGGTGGAGGCGGGGACGGGGCGGCCCCGGGCCTTCCGGGCGAGGCAGGTGGTGCTGGCCTGCCCGCGCTTCGTGGCGGCGCACGTGGTGGCGCCCTGGCGGGAGAAGCGCCCCGAGTGGGTGGGCGCCTTCCAGTACGGGCCCTGGGTGGTGGCCAACCTGACGCTCTCGGAGCTGCCACATTCCCGGGGCTTCCCGCTGGCGTGGGACAACGTCTTCTACGAGAGCCGCAGCCTGGGCTACGTGGTGGCCACGCACCAGGCGCCGCGCATGGACGAGCGCGGGCCCACGGTGCTCACCTGGTACCTGCCCCTGGCCGGGCTGGATGCGAAGGCCGAGCGCCAGAAGGTGCTCTCCGGCGGCTATTCCGAGTGGGAGGGGCTGGTGATGGCGGACATGCTGGCCGCGCACCCGGGGATCGCCGAGCAGGCCCGGCGCCTGGAGGTGATGCGCTGGGGGCACGCCATGGTGCGTCCCGGCCCGGGCTTCATGTGGGGCCCAGCGCGCTTCGCGGCCCAGGAGAGTCTGGGGGACGCGCTGCACTTCGCCCACTCGGACCTGGGGGGCATGGCCCTCTTCGAGGAGGCCAACTGGTTCGGGGTGAGGGCGGCGGAGAAGGTACTGAAGGGCCTGGGCCGCTCCGCGCCAAGCTGGCTCTGAGCATTGTCAGGGATTCAACTGGAGTACCGGGTTTGTGCAGGCTGCTCTGTCGCTGGCCTGACTGCCTGCTGGCCATGGGCCGTGGGGTCCATATCTTTTCCCAGAAATTCAGGTATTAATAACGCTTTAATTAATAATTCATTAATAAGCCTGATGGTGGAATTTCGTGCACATGAGCGCCCTCGGGAGAAACAACGTCAAGGTTCTGGGTAACGGCGGCAAGGCCATGCTCTTCGCTCATGGCTATGGCTGCGACCAGAACATGTGGCGGCTCATCACCCCCGCCTTCCGGGACGAGTACAAGCTCGTGCTCTTCGACCATGTCGGGGCCGGGCAGTCCGATGCCTCCGCCTACAGTCACGTCAAATACAGCTCCCTGAAAGGGTATGCGACCGATGTGCTGGAGATCTGCCGCGAGCTGGCCCTGACGGAGGTCATCTTCGTGGGGCACTCGGTGAGTGCCATGATCGGCGTCCTGGCCGCCCTCGAGGAGCCGAAGCGCTTCGAGAAGCTGATCTTGATTGGCCCCTCGCCCTGTTACATCAACGAGGGCGACTACGTGGGCGGGTTCACCCGGAAGGACATCGAGGGCCTGCTCGAGTCACTCGACAGCAATTACCTGGGCTGGTCCAGCACGATGGCGCCGGTCATCATGGGCAACCCGGACCGCCCGGAGCTGGGCGAGGAGCTGACCAACAGCTTCTGCCGCACCGACCCGGAGATCGCGAAGCACTTCGCGCGCGTCACGTTTCTCTCCGACAACCGGGCCGACCTGCCCAGGCTGAAGACCCGGTCGCTGCTCCTCCAGTGCTCCGAGGATGTGATCGCCCCGCTGCCCGTGGGTCAATACCTGCATGGACAGATGGCCGACAGCCACCTGGTGGTGCTGGAGGCCACCGGGCACTGTCCTCACTTGAGTGCGCCGGAAGAGACCATCGCCGCCATGAAAACCTTTTTGTAGTCGCTGGTAGGACCGTGGAAAACCATTCAGATACGCAGGGTGATGTCTATCAGAGGCTGTTCCACGAGAGCGCCGAGGATCTCTACGAGAACGCGCCCTGTGGGTACATCTACACGCTTCCCAACGGCACCATCGTCAAGGTCAACCAGACCTTCCTGAACTGGATGGGCTATCGGCGGGAAGAGCTCCTTGCTGGCAAGCGGCTGCAGGACCTGTTGGTCGTCGGTGGGAAGATCTTTTACGAGACGCACTACGCCCCCCTCCTGCGGATGCAGGGGGCGGTCAATGAGATCAACTTCGACCTGGTACACAAGGACGGTCACCTGCTGCCGGTCCTGCTGAATACCGTTCAGAAGAGGGATGCGGCTGGCAAGCCCCTCCTGAACCGGACCACCCTCTTCAACATCTCCGACCGCAAGCGCTACGAGCAGGAGCTGGTGCTGGCGCGCAAGAAGGCCGAGCAGGCCGCCAAGGCCAAAGCGGATTTCCTGTCGACGATCAGCCATGAGATCCGCACGCCGATGAATGCCATCATCGGGATCTCCAGCCTGTTGAAGGACACCACGCTCTCGCCCGAGCAGCACAAGTACGTCCACTTGTTGAAGTCCTCGTCCGAGAATCTGCTGAACCTGCTCAACGACGTCCTGGATTTCAGCAAGATCGAAGCGGGCAAGGTGACGCTGGAGGCGCGAAGCTTCGACATCCGCGAGCTGGTGTCTCGGGTCCTCTACGGGCTCAACGTCAAGGCCGAGGAGAAGAACCTCGACGTCCGGATGGACATCGACGAGCTGGTACCGGGCTACCTCCGCGGGGATCCGATCAAGATCGGGCAGGTGCTCACCAATCTGGTGAGCAACGCCATCAAGTTCACCGAACGGGGTGGTGTGACGGTGGCGCTGCGGGTCCGGGAGCTGTCCGGAGAGGCGGCTTCCATCGACTTCCGTGTCACCGATACGGGCATTGGAATTCCCCGGGACCGCCTGTCTCAGGTCTTCGAGGAGTTCACGCAGGCCAGCTACGACATCCATTTGAAATACGGAGGCACGGGCCTCGGCCTCACCATCAGTCAGAAGCTGCTGGAGCTGTATGGCAGCAAGATGGCCGTGGAGAGCACGCCGGGAGTGGGCACGTGCTTTTCCTTCAACCTGCGCCTGAAGATCGGCCGGGAGGCCGAAGCGGGCCCTGGTCCGGCGGAGAGCGTTCCGGATGCGCAGACCCTCCGAGGGCTGAAAGTCCTGGTGGCGGAGGACAATGCCGTCAATGTGTTCGTGCTCTCGCAGTTCCTGCGCAAGTGGAGCGTTCACTTCGAGGTGGTGGGGACGGGGCAGCAGGCCCTCCAGAAGGTGATGGGGGAGCGCTACGACCTGGTGTTGATGGATTTGCAGATGCCGGAGCTGGATGGCTACGCGGCCACCCAGGCCATTCGCGACCTTCCCGGAGACGGCTTCCGGCGGTTGCCCATCATCGCCTTGACGGCCTCGAACAAGATTGGCCTGGATGAGCGGCTGGACTCCGCTGGCTTCACGGACTTCATCGGCAAGCCCTTCAAGCCGGAGGCCCTCTTCACGAAGCTCGCCTTGCATGGCTCCCGGCAACTCCCGGGCCCGGTGGAGCGCCCCTCGTCGGGGGACGGGGCGGGGGCGCGGGCCTCGCTGGATTCAGCCACACCCGTGCCGCGCTTCAGCCTGGAGGAACTCAGGGAACTGGCGGGGGAGGACTCGCAGGCCCTCCACGAGTTGAGCACCATCGCCATCACCACCCACGAAGAATACAAAGACATCTTCCGAAAGGTGCTCGAGGCCGGCAATCAGGAGGATTTTGATTTTTATTACCACAAAATCAAGACCACCACGGAGCTGTTGCACGCCTACGCTCTCCGGGACGCCCTGCATCGGGGGAGGACGTTGCTGGCCGCGAATGACAAAGACGCGGCCAGGGTCCAGGCCGCCATCCATGACATCCATTATGAGTTGGAGTCCATCATCAGTGGCCTGAAGGCAGAGCTCCAGAAGACATAGTGTCCGCCCTCTACAGGGACTGGACGGAGCAGCGGCCCTCGGCCCCGCGCGTCAGGTCCTCCGCCACCGTGCGCAGCAGGCCTCGCGTCAGGGCCGAGCGCTCCGCCTCCGTCTTCTCCCCCTGGGTGAGCCACGTGGCCACCTTCCCCAGGCTCGTCGGCGTCACCACCTGGAGTTGGACTCCCACCTCCACGACGAAGGTCTCTCCCTCCTCCGGCTCCTCCTCCAGCACCCACGCTACCCGCTCCAGCTCCAGCGTCCCTGGCCCCGCCCCCAGCGGCCTTCCATCCAGCGCCCAACCCTCCGTCCTCGAGTAGCCCAGCACCTGGGTCAGGCGCGTGGCCTCCACGCGCTCGGAGAACCACAGCGGCCGGCGCCGCAGCAGCGTCAGCTCCAGCTCCAGCCGGCCCGCGAGCCCCAGCCGCATCAGCCGCTCCAACTCGGGCGCCACCAGCGCGAGCGCCTCGGGCCGCACCACCACGCGCCGCCCCAGTCGCGTCGCCGAGCATGTCGCGCGGGGTGACTCCTCGGCCCGGGCGCGGGGCGCGAGCAGCCCCAGCGCGGCCACCAGCACCGCACCGAGCCTCCTCCGCGCCCTCGTGCCGGGTCCCCTCATGGTTCCTCAGAAGGTCCGGACGAAGAGCAGCCGCGCCTCGGGGACGAGGGACGCCCGCTCGTCCGTGCGCCACGCCATCGTGAAGCGCACCGAGTCGCCCAGGTACAGCAGCGCACCCACGCCCAGCCTGGGGTCCATCCAGCCCGCCTCGCCCCGGTGCACCGTGCCCACGTCCGCGAAGGCGCCCAGGAGGCTCCGCCGGTACTCCGCGCTCGCCAGCAGTGAGGCGTCGCCGCGGAACTCCTTGAAGGCGTAGCCGCGCAGCGCGCTCCACCCGCCCAGCGCCTCCTGCTTCTGCGCTGGCAGGTCCGTGCCGCCCGCCACGCGCACCCGCAGCCGCAGGCCGTCATCGCGGCCGGTGTTCACGTGCAGCACGCTGTCGCTCACCACCTTCCAGAAGCGGAATCGGGCGTCTCCCCCCAGCTCGGGGCTGCCCACCTCCACCGTCAGCAGGCTGCGCAGCGCCGACTTCTTCGGCCACGCCCAGTCGTGCTGGAGCAGCGACAGCTCGGGAGAGCGGAAGAGCGAGCCCACCCCCTCGGCCCGCACCGCGTCGCTCGCGTACTCCACCCGGCCCACCAGGGACGTCATCTTCCCCTCGTCCACCTCCGGGTTGGGGAAGGGGGCCGAGTCGCGCCGGAAGAGGGAGAAGGGCGGGGTGAAGCTCACCAGCGACTCGTACGAGTCCCGCCGGTACTCCGCCCCGGCGAGCCACTTCGTCCCGAAGCGCCAGGTGGCGAAGGCCGAGTACCCGCTGCGCCGGAAGTACTCCGCATCCGGGCGGTTGAGGAGGGCGGAGTAGAGGAACGAGTCGATCGCCCCCATCCGCCACCGGTCGAAGGTGTCCGTGAAGTCGTAGAGCTGCACGCCCAGCTCCGCGAGGCGCAGCACCGGTACCTGCACCCGCGTCCCCACCAGCCAGTTGAGGCGCCGCTGGAGCCGCGTCTGCTCCGGGTCCTCCGCAATCCGCTGGCCGCCCCACCGCAGGGGGATGGTCAGGGCCCCGTCCAGCATCAGGTGCGCCCGGTTGCGCAAGTCCCACAGCTTGAGCGAGGTGGACAGGCCCGGGGCGAAGCCCGTCACCTGCGTGTGCATGGGGATGAGGTCCACGTCGAAGGAGGGACCGCGCGGGCGCACGTACACCACCACGCGCCGGCCCTCGGTGGTGATGGCGTTGTCGGGCTCGCGGTCCCAGTCCTCCGCCAGCTTCTCCAAGGACAGCTCGAGGTCCTCCTCTCCGCTCTTCTTCCGCTTCTTGCTCCGCTTCTCCGCCGCCACCGGCCGGTAGTGCCGCGCGCCGCTCGGATCTCGCTCCTCCACGAAGCGCATGGCCGGCGCGGGCAGCGTCTCCACGTCCCACAGCGAGAGGAAGGGCATCTCCGCCTCCACCCGCCTCGCCGCGCGGCGCAGATCGCTGCGCAGCAGGACGTCTCCGGGCCGGATGCCGAGCACCTCTCGCACCTGCCGGGCCACGTGCTCGTCCACGCCACGCACCTCCACCGCCTCCACCCGTCCCTCGTCCACCCGCACCTCCAGGCGTCCGTCCGGTGCCAGCGTGGCGTCGAGGTTCGCGAGCGGGTAGCCCTCGAGCTGGAGCTCGTCCATGGCGCGCTCCAGCGCCGCGGGCAGGCCCCGCCACACGAAGCCCGGGTGGAACGTGCCCTTCTCGAAGTGCGCCAGCAACTCCCTCGGCGGATGCGGGGCCGGGCAATCCTTGCCGCGGGTGGCGGTGATCTCCACCTTGCCGCTCTCCGTCTCGATGCGCAGGTGCGTCACCGTGGCGTCGTCCTCGTCCTCGTCGTCCGTGGAGTAGGGGGGGAGCCGGAACATGTCCTCCCGCACGTCCCGCAGCTCGTCGGCCTGCACCCCCTGGATGTCCACGCTCGTGACGTAGGGCTGCTCCTCCACGGTCACCACCAGCGTCGGGGTGGAGTCCTCCGCGAGCCGCACCGTGGGCGTCACCTTCACGAACAGCCCCGTGCGCGCCAGTCGCTTGAGGAGGACCGCCGCCTTCTCGGGGGTGAGCGGACCCCGGGCGGGAATCCGCGCCAGGGCGCGCACCTGCTGTTCGGAGAGCCGCTCGAGGCCCTTGAGCTCCACGTCCGCCAGCGCGCGCGTCTCCCCGGCGATGCTCAGCCGCAGCGCACCGAGCACCTCGGAGTCGCCCGCGTCGTCATCCTCGGAGAGGCAGGGATCCTCGTCTCGCGAGGGCGGGGCGGGAGGCTCCTGGGGAGCGGTGGCCGAGGGCGGCGTCGTGCCCGCGTCGGGCGCTTCCTGGGCACCCGCCGCGAGGGAGAAGAAGCAGAGCAGCAGTGCGATGCGGTTCATGCGAGACGGAAGGAGCACGGAGCGTTCCAGGTCCCTTGGCGCGGTAAGTGCGCGAAAACACGGAGCTTGATTCGCGGCGAGGATGTCATCCCCACATCCCGATGTCGCGGGGGGATGTGCGGATGACATCGGGAAGGCCTCAGGGCACCGGGATGCCGAGCGTCTTCACGCGGCGGTAGAGGTTGCCCCGGTCCACCTGGAGCAGGCGCGCGGCCCCGGCGATGCTGCCTCCCTCCTCCAGCGCGGCCTTGATGAGCGTGCGCTCGAAGTCGTCCACGTGCTCGCGGTAGCTCTTCTGGCCCAGCCCCAGGCGCTCGGGCTTCGCGGCGAGGATCGTGGGGCCGGCGAGGGACTCGGGCGTGAGGGTGAGCGGGCCGTCGCCGCGCAGCAGGTTCTGCCGCTCGATGAAGTTGCGCAGCTCGCGCACGTTGCCGGGCCACGGCCAGGCCCGCAGCGCTTCCTCCGCGCCGGGAGCCAGCACCAGCGGCACGTGTGGCCCGGCCAGCTCCGCCGCGAAGGCCCGGGCCAGCGGGAGGATGTCCTCGGGCCGCTCGCGCAGCGGGGGCAGGGTGAGGGGGAGCACGTTGAGGCGGAAATACAGGTCCTGCCGGAAGCGCCCCTCCTGCACCGCGCGCGTGAGGTCTCGATGCGTGGCGGCCAGGATGCGCACATTCACGGGGACGGGCAGGCTCCCTCCGAGGCGCTCCACCTCCTTCGTCTCCAGCACGCGCAGCAGCTTGGCCTGGAGCTCCAGCGGCATGTCGCCCAGCTCGTCGAGGAACAGCGTGCCGCCGTGGGCCTGCTCGATGCGGCCGAGCCGCCGCGCGTTGGCGCCCGAGAAGGCCCCGCGCTCGTGGCCGAACAGCTCGCTCTCCAGCAGCGTGGAGGGGATGGCGGCGCAGTTGACCGCGACCAGCCGCCCCTTGCGCCCCGAGGCGAGGTGGAGCGCCCGCGCCACGCGCTCCTTGCCCGTGCCCGTCTCGCCGGTGATGAGGATGGCCGTGTCGCTCGGGCCCACGCGGGCGATGAGCTTGCGCAGGGCCTCCATGGACGGGCTGTCCCCCACGAGGTGGCCGGGGCGGGCCAGCTCCTCCTGGAGCCGCTGCTGCTCCTCGCGCAACTCGCTGAGGGCGAGCGCGTTGCGCAGCGCCGTGAGGAGGCGCTCGGGGGAGGGCGGCTTCTCCACGAAGTCGATGGCACCCAGCCTCAGGGCCTGCACGGCCTCGGCGGGCGAGGCCTCACCGGAGAGCACCACCACGGGGACAGGCAGGGGTCTGGGCAGCCGAGCGAGCAACTCCAGGCCCGTCTCCCCGGGCATGCGCAGGTCCAGCACCATCAGCGCCGGCGGCGGGTGGGGCGCGTCGAGCAGGCGCAGGGCCTCGGCGGCCGAGCGGGCCTCCACCGGGGAGAAGCCCTCGTCGGAGAGCAGGCCCCGCAGGCCCTTGAGGACGCCGGGGTCGTCGTCCACGAGGAGGATGCGCGGGCCGGGAGCCAGGGGACGAGGGGCGGGGAGGGCGGATTCCACGGGCCCAGCGTAGCGCATCGGGTTGCGTGAAAAATCCCGCGTCACCGATTAGAGGGAGGACTCATGAGCGACGACGCCGTGCTGAGCGTGAACCCCCTGGGCTTTCCGTGGAAGACCTTCGACCCGTTCCTCTTCTGCGTCCACCATGACGACGCCTATCCGGCGGGGGACGAGCGGATGGGTCCCGCCGCCTCCCTCTCGGGCCGGGACATCGGGCAGGACTTCGAAGGGAAGGATGGCTGGCGCATGTACCACGGCGACGTGGTGCCTGGGTTTCCCCATCACCCGCATCGTGGCTTCGAGACGGTGACGATCGTGCGCCGTGGGCTCATCGACCATTCGGACTCCCTGGGGGCGATTGCCCGTTTCGGACATGGAGACGTCCAGTGGCTCACGGCCGGCAAGGGCGTCGTCCATTCCGAGATGTTCCCGTTGGTCGACCGGAAGGGTCCCAACCCGCTCGAGCTGTTCCAGATCTGGCTCAACCTGCCGAGAGCGAACAAGCTCGTGGAGCCCCACTTCTCGATGTTCTGGAACAAGGCCATTCCCAAGTACAGCACGCGCGACTCGGCTGGACGGTTGACCGAGGTGAATGTCGTGGCCGGGCGGCTCGCTCAATTGCAAGCACCCCCGCCGCCGCCGAAGTCCTGGGCGGCGCGGCCCGACTCGGAGGTGGCCATCTGGACCCTCAAGATGGCGCCCGGGGCGGAGTGGATACTCCCGCGCACGGAGCGCGGGGTGAACCGCGCGCTCTATTTCTTCGCGGGTAGCTCCCTTCGCATCGGCAACCGTCCCATCCCCCGCTCCTCCGCGGTCCAGCTCCGCGCCGAGCTGGACGTGACGCTCGTCAATGGCCCGGACGAGGGCGAGCTGCTCCTCTTGCAGGGGCGGCCGATTGGAGAGCCCGTCGTGCAGTACGGCCCGTTCGTCATGAACTCTCCTGCGGAGATCCAGCAGGCCTTCCAGGACTATCAGCGCACGGAGTTCGGTGGCTGGCCCTGGCCGAGCAATGGCCCGGTGCATGCGCGGGAGGAGGGGCGGTTCGCACGGCATCCCGACGGCCGCATCGAGCGGGCGGAGTGACGTAGGCGCGGCTACAGCGAGGGCTGCGCCTCCACGCCGAGCGCCTGGTGCGCGAAGCGGTACATGCGCTCCTGGAGCGACGTGAGGAAGTCGCGGGGTTGGCGGCCGGAGCGGTTGGCGATCTCCTCGAGCCTGTCCTTGCAGTGCAGGTCCAAGCACAGGCTCACGCCCACGCGGCGCTTCGAGTTCACATCCACGGTGAGCATGCCCACCTGGCTCGAGGGCCCCGAGGTGTGGCACCACTCACACATCTGGGTAATCAGATCGCCGCCGCTCTGATCGCGCCGGAAGATGATGCCCATCGGCTTGTAGCTGCCCGGAATGCCGAAGACGAGGTACACGCGCGCATTGGACGTCTCCGTCCACACCAGGTAGTCGCGCACGAAAAGCGGGAAGGTGACGCCCGCGGGCATTTCGATGACCCGGCGGTCGTGTGGCCGGAAGGACTGGATGAGTGCTCGGTCGCTCTCGAGTCGGAACACGGGCTCACTCCTGGGCAACGGCAGGACCCCTGCTGCGGGGCCCTGGCTCCTAACCATGGGCCTCGCGCCCGTCTCCGAAAACAGGGCGAGCGGGAAGGCAGGGCTACTCCCGTCCGGCCGCTCCCGTCGCGGGCGCGCTCACCGTGGGCAGCGCGCGGAGGGCCGCGAGGTACTGGTCATTAAATAAATGAGCGTGGGTCAGTCGACAAGGCGGGGCAATTCCACGAGCGCGAGCGTGCCGCCACCGGGCACGGGCTCCAGGCGCAGGCTGCCGCCATGCTCGTGGGTGATTTTCTGGGCGATGGGGAGCCCCAACCCGCTGCCGCCCGGCTTGGTGCTGAAGAGTCCTCGGGTGAGGGCGGGGCCCTCGAGCACGCTGGCGATGCCGCTGCCGCCGTCGCGGATGGCGACGCGGATGGAGGAGGGGAGGGCCTCGACGGAGATACGCACCGGGGCGGACGCGGGCGCGGAGGCCTCGGTGGCGTTCTTGAGGAGGTTGCCGAAGAGGCGGCGCAGCCCGTCCGGGTCGGCGGTCAGGGTGGGCTCGGGGCCGGGTTGCAGTTCCACGGGGACGGACGAGGTGCCCTGGTAGAGGGCGCATACCTCGGAGAGCAGGGGGCGCAGGGCCACGGGCTGGAAGCGCGGCGCGGGCAGGCGGGCGAAGTCGGAGAAGCTCCGCGTCATGCGCATGAGCAGCTCCACCTCCTCCTGGAGGAGGGCCACGGACTCGGCGAGGCGGGTGGCGTCCGGGGGCGCATCCGGTCGCGACAGCCGCGCCAGGGCGAGCTTCATCGCGGTGAGGGGATTGCGCAGCTCGTGGGCGAGCGCGCGGGCCACGTCCTGCCACGCCGCTATCTGCTCGGCGGCCTTGAGGTGCTCGCGCTGGGCGGCGAGCTCGCGGCCCATACGGTTGAACTGGACGAGGAGGAACTGGAGCTCGTCGCGGGGAGCGTCGGGGGCGGGGAGCTGGACGGAGAGGTCTCCCCGGGCATAGGCCCACATGCCCTGGGTGAGGGTGGAGACGGGGCGGGTGAGGGCGCGGCCGAGCAGCACGGCGGCGGCGGTGAGCACGGCGGTCGAGGCGAGCAGCAGGGCCGCCAGCAGCATGGGGGTGCGGCGCGCGAGGGCGCGGCGGGCCAGCTCCGCCTGGGCGAGGTTGAGGCGGGCCTCGTCGAGCGCGGCCGGGGAGCGCCCCTCGCGGGCGAGTTCGGTGGAGACGTCCTCGAGCACCTGCTCCACGGGCGCGAGGGATACGGAGAGCAGCTCCTGGAGGGCCTGCCGGGCGAAGACGCCGAGCAGCACGAGCGGCACCAGTCCCGTGACGAGCATCACGGCGAGGAGCCGGCGGCGGAAGCGGGCGGGAGGCGGAGGCAGGTCGGGAGGCATCGGCGGGGAGATGTTGGGCCACGCGGGGCCCTCCCGCCAGCCCGCGTCAGGTGGTGGGCGCGTCGGGCCGCGCGGGATGGAAGTTCTGTCCCCTTGCCTGCCCTGGGAGCGGACGGTGTGGGCTGGTAGCCTCCCGGGTGATGTCTCGTCTCCTCGCTTCTTCCCAGGCCTGGCTCTTCGGCCGAGGCGTGGACCTCACCGTCTTCGCGGGCAGCGCGCTCGCCTCGGTGGTGCTCGTGCTCGCCGCGTCCGCGCTGGGCGTCGTGGGGGACACGCCCCTGTGGGCATGGGTGATGCTCGTCGTCTGCGTCGACGTGGCCCACGTCTGGTCCACCCTGTTCCGTACCTACCTCGACGGGGAGGAACTGCGCCGCCGGCCGGGCCTCTACGTCGCCGCTCCACTCGTCGCGTACCTCCTGGGCGTCCTCGCGTACCTCGTCTCCCCTGGCACGTTCTGGCGCCTCTTCGCGTACGCCGCGCTCTTCCACTTCGTCCGCCAGCAGTACGGCTGGGTGTCCCTCTACGGCCGCAAGGCCCGCGTCTCCAGTGCCGAGCGCGTCCTCGATGCCGCCGCCATCTACGCCGCGACCCTCGGCCCCGTCATCTGGTGGCATGCCAACCTCCCCCGCGCCTTCTGGTGGTTCGTGGAGAACGACTTCCTCTCCGGGCTGCCGCGGTGGGTGGGGACGGTGGCACTCGTCCTCCATGGGCTCGTGCTCGTCGCGTGGGGAGGCTTCCAGGGCGTGCGCCTCGTGCGGGGCGAGGGCCTCCAGGTGGGCAAGGTACTGCTCGTGCTCGCCACCTGGGGGACGTGGTACGGGGGCATCGTCCTCGCCCGGAGCGACTTCGCCTTCACGGTGATGAACGTCCTCCTGCACGGCGTGCCCTACTTCGCGCTCCTCTTCCGCTATGCGCGCGGCCGGCTCGCCGAGGGGGGTTATGGCGGGCTCGCGCCCCTCGTGCGCCTGGGGCTGCCGGGCTTCCTCGGAGGGCTGCTCGCGCTCGCCCTCGGGGAGGAACTCCTCTGGGACTGGCTCGTCTGGCACGAGCGCTCCAGCCTCTTCGGCGAGAGCGGGCTGGTGCTGCCCGCGGATGTGCTGGTGCTCGTGGTGCCGCTGCTCGCGCTGCCACAGGCCACGCACTACCTGCTGGACGCCTTCATCTGGAAGCCGAGCCGTGATCCGGCGCTCCTGAATCGACTCGGGTGGACACGCCGCGCGGGTGAAGGTTCTCCAGAGAGCATGGCCCCCATTTCCGGGTTGGCCATCCCAGGCGCGACTGATTAAGCGTCTGGGACGTATGTCCAGACTCCTGCTCGTTTCCAATCGGCTCCCCGTCACCGTCAAGGCGGACAAGGACGGTGTCTCCGTGGTTCGCAGTGCCGGAGGGCTCGCCACCGGCCTTCGTGGCCCACATGAGCGCTCGGGGGGCGTCTGGATTGGCTGGCCCGGGGATGTCTCGCGCCTCACACAGGCGCAGCGCGCGTCGGTGGAGGCCCAGCTCGCCGAGCAACGCTGCGTGCCCCTCTATCTGAGTGCCGGTGAAGTCGGCCGCTACTACGAGGGCTACTCCAACCGCGTCCTCTGGCCGCTCTGTCACTACCTCATCGAGCGCATCCCCCGGCAGGACCGCGACTGGGAGGTCTACCGCAAGGTGAACGAGCGCTTCGCCGACCTGGTGGTGCGCCACTACCAACCCGGCGACACCATCTGGGTGCACGACTACCAGTTGATGCTGGTGCCGGCCCTCTTGCGCGCCCGGCTGCCCCAGGCCCGCATCGGCTACTTCCACCACATCCCCTTCCCGTCGAGTGAGATCTTCCGCACCCTGCCGCGCCGCGCCGAGCTGGTACGCGGTCTGTTGGGAGCGGACCTCATCGGCTTCCACACGCACACGTATGTGCGCCACTTCGCCAACAGCCTCATGAAGCTGCTGGGGCTGGAGACGGTGCTGGACCAGGTCGCCTACGGGGGGCGCCAGGTGCGCCTGGGAGACTTCCCCATGGGCATCGACGCGCAGGCCTTCGAGAACCTCGCCAACGACCCCGGGGTGCTCGAGGACGTGCGCGTGCACCGGGAGCGCAGCACGGGCCAGCGGCTGCTGATGGGCGTGGACCGGCTGGACTACACCAAGGGCATTCCCCAGCGACTGCTGGCGGTGCAGCGGTTGCTGGAGCGCGAGCCCTCCTGGCGCGGCCGGTTGCGCTTCGTCCAGGTGGCCGTCCCCAGCCGCACCGCGGTGGAGGACTACGCCACCTACCGCGACAAGGTGGACGAGCTGGTGGGGCGCATCAACGGCCTCTACGGCAGCGTCCACAACGTCCCCGTGCACTACCTCTACCGCTCCTTCAACGAGCGGCAGCTCACGGCCCTCTACCGCGCCGCGGACGTGATGCTCGTCACCCCCATCCGCGACGGGATGAACCTGGTGGCCAAGGAGTTCTGCGCCGCGCGCCCGGACGAGGATGGTGTGCTGGTGCTCAGCGAGTTCGCCGGCTCCGCGGACGAGATGGGGGACGCGGTGATGGTGAACCCCTACGACGTGGAGGGCATGGCGGACGCGCTGCAGGCCGCGCTGGAGATGTCGGAGGAGGAGCGGCGTACGCGCATGCGCAACCTGCGGGCCCGGGTGAAGGAGTGCGACGTGCACTGGTGGGTGCGCTCGTTCCTGGACACGCTCGAGGCCGTGCCCACCCCGCCCGCGCATGTGGAGCCAGCCCAGGCGGAGGCCGCGCTCGTCCGCATGCGGGCGGCTCCGAACCTGCTGCTCCTCCTCGACTACGACGGCACGCTGGTGCCCTTCGCGGCGAGGCCGGAGCTGGCCGCGCCGGACGAGGAATTGCGGGAGTTGCTGCGGCGGCTCACCACCCGGCCCAACACCCGGGTGCACATCGTCAGCGGAAGGCCCACGGAGACGCTGGACGCGTGGCTCGGGGGGCTTCAGGTGGGAATGCACGCCGAGCACGGCCTGTGGTCGCGCCCCACGCCCGGCGAGTCCTGGAAGGCCCTGGAGGGGGTGTCCACCGAGTGGAAGCCCCTGGTTCGCCCGGTGCTGGAGGCCTTCGCCGCGCGCGTGCCCGGCTCCCTCGTGGAGGAGAAGTCGGCGTCGCTCGCCTGGCACTACCGGCAGGTGGACCGGGTGCTCGGGGCACGGCAGGCGCGCGAGCTGCGGCTGCACCTTGGCGAGGTGTTCGCCCATGGCCCCCTGGAGGTGCTGGCCGGAGACATGGTGGTGGAGGTACGCGCGCGCGGGGTGAACAAGGGCCGTGTGGTGGGCCGCGTCACAGAGGGCATGGCTCCCGGGACATTGGTGGTGGCCATTGGAGATGACCGCACGGACGAGGACCTCTTCGCCGCGCTGCCCGAGGACGGCCTCGCCATTCACGCGGGCCACAAGGAGACGCGCGCGGGCTACCGGGTGAGCGGACCCGCCGAGGTGCGCAAGCTGCTCTCCGCGCTGCTGGAGGGCTGAGCCGGACCGGCTCCGGTGCGGGAGCCCCGTCCACGTTTCGCGACGGTAGGGGACGGCCAACCCGTTGAAAGCACGGGGGCACGGGCTGGCATGCCGGGTGCGGAGTGCGAGGGACTACCTCCCAGGAGTCCCCACATGAG
>NZ_DASVWK010000644.1:0-2615 GCF_036389735.1 Archangium sp.
GGGCCGGCAGGGCCCAGTTTCGTGCCCCCTCGATGAACTCCCAGGCCTTCAGCCCGTAGCCGAAGACGAGCCGGTGGGCGGGCTCCAGGCTCTGGAAGACCTCGTCCGGCCAGTAGATGCCGTCATCGGTGAGGGCCGTCCATACCCGGAGTGCGGCTCCCACCCCCAGCGCCAGCACGAGGACAGCCCGGGCGAGAAGCCGCTCGGCGGGGGGGGGAACAGGGGTGGGTGTGGGGGCGGACATGAGGGTTCACCACGCAAAAAGCCCGGCGGGTGATATTCCACACCTGCCGATGAACTCAATCCGGGTCTCCCAGCTCCTCGAGGACCGTGAATACGAACTCCGGCTCACCCTGGTGGCGGGGGAGCGCGGGCTGCAGCGCCGCGTCAACTCCTCGCGCATCCAGAAGCCGGGACTGGCGCTCACGGGCTTCACCGAGCACCTCCACCCCCACCGGGTCCAGGTGTTCGGCAACACGGAGGTCTCCTACCTGCTCACGCTCTCGTCGGAGCGGCAGCGCGAGGTGCTGCACGCGCTCTTCCAGCAGGAGCTGGCGTGCGTGGTGGTGACCAAGGACCTGGAGCCGCCTCCGGTGCTGCGCGAGGCGTGTGAGCAGGCGGGGCTCACGCTCATGCGCACCCCGCTGCTCTCCAGCCAGTTCATCCAGCAGGTGCAGGCCTTCCTGGAGGAGGCCCTCACCGAGGCCAGCAGTCTGCATGGCGTGCTCATGGACGTGTTCGGCGTGGGCATCCTCCTGCTGGGCAAGAGTGGCATCGGCAAGAGTGAGATCGCCCTGGACCTGGTGATGCGCGGCCACCGGTTGGTGGCCGACGACATCGTGGACGTGACGCGGCGCCGTCAGGGCACGGTGTATGGCGCGGGCAACCCCGTCATCCGCCACCACATGGAGATTCGCGGCCTGGGCATCATCAACATCAAGGACCTGTTCGGCGTGGCCTCGGTGCGCGAGCGCAAGAAGATCGAACTGGTGATTGAATTGCACGAGTGGGACCCGCAGCAGGAGTATGACCGGCTGGGCGTGGAGGACCGGTACATGGACATCGTGGGTGTGGATATCCCGCTGTCGGTGGTGCCCGTGCGCCCGGGCCGCAACATGACCACCATCATCGAAGTGGCCGCTCGCAACCAACTGCTCAAGCAGCAGGGCCACCACTCGGCGAGAGAGTTCGCCGAGCGACTCAACCGCGCCATCGCCGAAGGGGCGACGCGCCGCTCCATGGGTGAGGAAGTCGAGTGACCGCCCCGGCCAAGCACATCGTCGTCATCACGGGCATGTCCGGCTCGGGCAAGTCCACCGTCATCCGCGCGCTGGAGGATGTCGGCTTCTTCTGCATCGACAACCTGCCGGTGCTGCTGCTGCCCAAGCTCACGGAGCTGGCCGGTGGCGGGCAATTCTCGCACCTGGCTCTGGTGGTGGATGCGCGCGAGGGCATCTTCCTCCACGAGGCGCCCCGGATCCTGGACGAGGTGCGCCGGGCGGGGCACCACATCGAGGTGCTCTTCCTGGACGCGAGCGATGAGAGCCTCATCCGCCGCTTCAGCGAGACGCGCCGCCGCCATCCGCTGGCCCCCACGGGCACCGTGGCCGAGGGCCTCCAGGCCGAGCGCGAGGCGCTCAAGGACCTGCGCGAGCTGGCCGACCAGGTCATCGACTCGTCGGTGCTCAACGTGCACGACCTCAAGCGCATGGTGCAGGCGCGCTTCAGCCCGGAGCCGGCGAGCGGACCGTCGCTGTCCGTCATGTCCTTCGGTTTCCGGCACGGGGTGCCGTCGCAGGCGGACCTGGTCTTCGACGTGCGCTTCCTGCCCAACCCCTACTTCGTCCCGGAGCTCAAGGGGCTGACGGGGAAGGACCCGCGCGTGTCCTCGTACGTGCTGGACCGCGAGGAGACGCGGCAGTTCGTGGAGAAGGTGGTGGACCTCTGCCGCTTCCTCTTCCCGCGCTACCAGAAGGAGGGCAAGGCCTACCTCACCGTCGCCCTGGGCTGCACCGGCGGCAAGCACCGCTCGGTGGCCATCGCCGAGGAGCTGCGTCAGCGGCTCGTCGGAGACCACCCGCGCGTGCAGCTGTGGGACCGCGACATCGAGAAGGAGTAGGCGTCCTCCCCCCCTGTCGTCACACCCCTGTCCACCTCGCTCTTTCTCTACAAGTGGGGGATGCTCGTTTCGTGCCTGCCTGCCCCGCTTCCCCGTCCTGCAGCCGACACCCTCTCGTTCTGTCGGCGGTGAAATCGCGGGCAATGCGTCAGGACCGGCCTTACGTTGCTTGTGGGTGGAGGGGTAGGGGAGAGTAGGGAGGCAGGCGTGGTGGGTGGAATGGGAGCGGAAACTTCTGGCGGAGGTTGCGCATCAGTCCATTCAGGCGTAGTCAGTCAGCCCTGGGGGGCTGGTGAGAGGTGAACATGGTCGGCCTCGTAGTGGCATCGCACGGACGTCTGGCGGACGAGCTGGTAGCGACCGCGGAGCAGATCGTGGGCAAGCTGCCCGCGGTGGCGACCTGTAACATCGAGCCTGGAACCTCCGTGGAGGATCTCCGGGCGAAGATGAAGCAGGCCGTGGCCGGCGTGGATCAGGGTGAGGGGGTCATCGTCAT
>NZ_DASVWK010000645.1:0-2961 GCF_036389735.1 Archangium sp.
AGCTCCACCCCTTCACTTCCATCCCTTCCAGGTAGCCGCGGGCCTGGAGGAACTCGAGCAGCCGCGTCTTCAGCCCCAGTTCCCGCCTGCGCACCTGGATGCGCGTCATCCCCAACCGCTCCGCCACCCCTTCCTGCGCCAGCTCCTCATCCCCGAAGCGCAGCTCGAACAGCTGCCGCTCCTCCGCCGTCAGCCCCGCCTTGAAGCTCGCCAGCAACCCCTCCACCTCCCGGTCCTCCATCGACTGGGCCAACCCCTCCCCTTCCAACGGAGGCTGTCCCGCTTCCTCGAAGGGCTCCAACCCCACCGCCACCTCGCGCTCCCTCGACTGCTCCAAGAGCACGTTGCGCGCGATGCCCACCAGGAAGTGCCCGTAGGGGCGCACCCCGTCGTACGCCGCCCGTGTCCTCGGCTCGAAGGCCCGGGCGAACGTCTCCAGTACCGTGTTCTCCAGGTCCAGGGCGCCCCTCATGCCCCGCCAGGCCATGGCGCGCAGCATCCGCGCCAGCGTCTCGGCGTGCGCCTGGTACACCCGCGCCATCGTCTGCGGGTCACCGTCCCGGAAGCGTTGCAATGTCCGCGCATCCCACTCCATCCGTTGGCGACTTACCGTGCCCCACTGCCTGCCGTCACCCCTCCCTCATGCTGTCATTGCGATTTGACGGCCTGATTGGATCTCCAAGGTTGGGAAAATCGGCACGAACCAGGGTCCGGGTCGCCTGGGCGACCCCTGAGGTAGGGGGTACATCCGCCACCGCCAAAGATTGTCTGGGTGACATTGGGCGTATGACTCCCGCGCACCCTTGGCCCCTTGCGACCCTTGTCCCCTCCCGTAGACACTCGCGCGCCTATGCGACCGCTCCGATGCGCTCCGGTGGCCTTGTGGGTCGCGCTCCTCGTCGGCACCGCCGCGAGCGCCGCGCCCGAGCGGGTCACCTACGCCCTCATCCTCGCCAACAACGCCAGCACCGACCCGAAGCAGGCGCCCCTGCGCTACGCGGATGATGATGGCGCCCGCTACTACGAACTCTTCGCCCCCCGCACCCGCGAGACCGTGCTCCTCTCCGTGCTGGACGCGGAGACCCAGTCCCTCCACCCGGGGCTCGCCGCCAGGACACGCCCGCCCACCCGCGCCGCCCTTCAGGAGGCCCTCGGCCGGCTCAACGCCCGCATGGATGCGGACCGGGCACGCGGCGCCGAGCCGGTGCTGTACTTCGTCTTCACCGGCCACGGAAAGCGCGGGCCCGCGGGCGAGGGCGCGGTGAGCCTCCTCGACGCGCCCTTCACCCGCACCGACCTCTACGAGAAGGTCATCGCCCCCAGCCGCGCCTCCCTGCTCCACCTCATCGTGGATGCGTGTGACTCGTACTTCTTCGTCAACTCGCGCGGCGCGCTGCCGGTGGCCCCCGCCCGCTTCGAGGCCGTGAAGAGCCTGCTGGCCACGCGCGAGCTGTCGCGCTACCCGCACGTGGGCGCCGTGCTGTCCACCACCCGCGAGCAGGAGAGCCATGAGTGGAGCGCCATCCGCTCGGGCGTCTTCAGCCACCAGGTGCGCTCGGCCCTCGCCGGGGCCGCGGACGTCAACGCCGACGGGCGCGTGGAGTACTCGGAGCTCCAGGCCTTCGTCGCCGCCGCCAACCAGGGCGTGGAGGACGTGCGCGGCCGGCTCGACGTCTCCATCCAACCGCCCCCACTCGACCGCGCGGCGCCACTGGTGGACCTCGGGGGCGAGGCGCGCCTGGGCTTCCTCCTGCTCCCCGCGGGGCTGGAGGGGCGGCTGTGGGTGGAGGACGCGCGCGGCGTCCGGGTGACGGAGTTCCACAAGGCGCGCGAGCGCTCGGTGGTGCTGGGGCTGCCCCTGGGCAGCGGCTACTACCTGCGCGCCACGGGACGCGAGGCCCCCTTCCAGCTCTCCCGGGCGAGCGTGGTGGTGGATGCCGCGGGCCTCCCCTGGCGTGACAACACCTTCGCCTCGCGCGGGGCGGTGGAGGATGCCTTCCGCGACCGGCTCTTCTCCGTGCCCTTCGGCCCCCACTTCTATACCGGTTACATGGCCAGCCTCGGCCAGATGCCCGTCGCTCCCGAACAGGAGCCCGACCTCTCTCCATGACGTTGCTCCCCTTCGCGTTGCTGTTGTCCCTGGCGGCAACCCCGGCCCCCTGCACGGGTGAGCGGGTGGTGCTCGTCCCCTTCCAACCGGTGGCGCTCTCGAGCGCCGAGGCCCGCCAGCTGGAGGACACCGTGCGCCGGACGTTGGAGGCCACGCCCGGGCTGTGCCTGGAGCCGCGCGCGAGCACGGTGGCGAAGGTCCGCGCCCTGGGAGGCCGGCTCCCCACCTGCGTGGATGCCGGGTGCCGGGGCGCGCAGGTGAAGGCGCTCGACGCGGACCGGCTCGTGCGCGGGGTGGCGCTCGGGGTGGGCGGCGGGCACAGCGTGGCGCTCACGGTGGTGGACCGCGAGGGCCAGGAGTCCCGCACCACCGCCCAGCTCTCGGGAGAGGGACTCCCGCCCGGCCTGGAAAAGATGTGGGCGCCGCGTCCCCCGCCCCAGCTCGTGGAGCGCCCGAGGAAGGCGTGGCCCACGGTGCTGCTGGCGGCCGGGGGCGTCGCGCTCGCGGCCGGAGTGGGCTTCGGGCTGGTTGCGCGCCGCTCGGAGACGAGCCTGTCCACGGGCAACGCGGGCTGCTCCGGTGAGGGCGAGGCCTTCCGCTCCTGCTTCGCCGGGCGTCTCCAGCAGGGCCGTCAGCAGTCGCGCGCGGCCAACGTGCTGATGGGGGCGGGCGCGGTGCTGGGCGCGGGTGGGGCCCTCTTCCTCGTGTGGGAGCTGCCATGAGTCGCTGGCCGACGTGGCTGGGACTGGCCGCGCTCCTGGGCGGGGCCGCGTGCGTCTTCCAACCGGACCTCTCCCGCTTCCCGAAGTGCGAGGCCGGGGGCACGTGCCCCATGGGCTCGACGTGCCTCG
>NZ_DASVWK010000646.1:0-2320 GCF_036389735.1 Archangium sp.
CTCAACGTGGTGGGCGGCGACGCGAGCGGATCGCAGGTGGCGCCGGGGGTGAACGTGGTGCGCGGGCGGCTCGAGGGCCTCCAGGCGGCGGTGGGCGTGAACGTGGCGGGCGGGGAGGTGCGGGTGGGGCAGGTGGCGGCGGGGGTGAACGTGGCGGGGGGCACGCTGTGGGGCGTGCAGCTCGCGGGCGGCGCCAACGTGACGGGCGGGGACTTCGCGGGCCTCCAGGGCGCGGCGGGGGTGAACGTGACGCGGGGCTCGCTGCGAGGCGTGCAGTGGGCGATGGGGCTCAACCGCGCGGGCCAGGTGACGGGGATGCAGGCGGCGCTGCTGAACGTGGGCGGAGACGTCACGGGCGTGCAGGTGGGCCTCATCAACGTGGCGAAGGTGGTGACGGGCGTGCAGCTCGGCGTGGTGAACGTCTCCGAGGAGGTGCGGGGCGTGCCGCTCGGGCTGCTGTCCTTCGAGAAGAAGGGCCAGTTCCACGTGGAGGCCTGGGCGAGCGACATCCAGCTCACCAACCTCGCGGTGAAGTTCGGCGGCAAGTACGTGTACACGACGCTGCTGGCGGGACTGGGGCCGGATGACCGGTTGGAGCGCTACAGCCTGGGCCTGGGACTGGGCCTGCACCTGCCGCTGGGCGAGCGCTTCTGGCTGGATGGGGACGTGGTGGGCAGCACGGTGCTCCGCGTGCGAGCGCCCTTCGCCTCCAGCGCCAACCTGCTGGCCCAGGGCCGGTTGATGCTGGGCTTCAACCTCTTCGAGCGCCTCGCCGTCTTCGCCGGGCCCACCTGCAACGCCTACTTCGCCTGGAGGGACGCGGACCGGCTCACCCTCTCCACGCTGCCCATGTGGCAGGAGCAGGTGGGGCTGTCCACGTCGGTGCGGTACTGGCCCGGCGTGCAGCTCGGCGTGCGCCTCTGAGGCGGCTACAGGTACTCGTCGGGCTCGGAGGGGCGGACGGTCACGTGGGTCATGTTGTTGCCGATGAGGAGGGCTCCTCCCACGATGATGGGAATGCTGAGCCCCGTGGTGACCAGGCCGGGGGTGCGCAGGTTGGCCTTCCCACGGTCGGGCCCCTGTAGCCATACCCCATGCCCACGAAATGCTGAGCGACCCGGCGCAGCTCGAGCAGCGGTGCATCCGAGACGAGGTGCACGCGCACCTCTGGCCTTGCTTCCGCCGCCGCGGCGGGCGTGGCCCAGAGCCACACCATCAATGACACCATCACGAAGCGAGCCATGAATGTCTCCTTTTGACGGGCTTCTACTCCGTGGAGCACACGCCGTGCGAGGCTCCCGACTTTAGGGTATCGAGGTCACCCGCGAGGAGCGCACCGACATGGCCACTGATCCGCACCGCGAGTATTGCAGACGCCAGCATCGCCTTCTGGCCCATCACCTCAGCATCGAGGTGTGGTGCGCGGGCGATGACTGCGTCCTCCTGGAGCGCGAGCAGTTGGAGGAGTTCCTGAAGCTCGAGCGCTTCAAGAGCACACGCATCCAGTGGCTCCTGGAGGACCTCGCGCCCTGGTTCAAGCACACCTATCCCGTCTACTCGGGCAGTGCCCTGGACTCCCTCCAGGCGCTCTACCTGTCTCGGGTCCCCATCGACAAGAAATGCATCGTCAGTCCCGATGAGACGGAGGTCGATGAGCTGATCCTCTGGATGCGGGAGAAGGGCATCCGCATCAACCGCCTCGAGTCGATCAGCCAGCTCACGCCCCTCACGGAGGAGCAGCTCGTGCCCAGGCTCGCGCTGCTGGCCGCCGGGCTGGCCGAGCCGTGACGGCGCTCACCACTCGATGAAGTACTCGGCCTCGTCGATCGCCAGCTTCCGGGCCTCCACGCGGCCTTGATGGCCCACGGACCGGAGCGCCTCCTCCAGCAGGCCCTGGTGGAACTCCACCGGCTGGAGGTCGCCACGGAAGTGCAGGCGCACGCGGCGCTCGCCCAGCGCGGTGTACTCCCGCTGGCCGTAATTCACGGCGGTGGCGTAGGCGGTGGGGGAGCTGGAGAAGAGCCGCTTGGGGTCCTTCTGGCCGATGATGTTCGTCAGCGTCTTGCCCACACTGGACTGGAAGAACCCGCCGATCGCCGCCGCGCCACAGGCCCGGATGGCCGCCTCGGGGGAACCGTACCTGGGGGCGAGGCTGTCGGCCGCGGCGTAGAGCACCTGGAGGAAGTCGCGAAGCGGGTAGGAGAAGAAGTCCACCAACGGCTTCTTCGCGATGGTGGCTCGCAGCTCCGTCGCGGCCTTCTCGCCCTGATGCTGAGCCACCAGCGTGAAGACGGCGTTGAAGATGAGCCCTCGGACGGTG
>NZ_DASVWK010000647.1:0-13313 GCF_036389735.1 Archangium sp.
CCCACACCTTCCTGATGCACGAGATGTCCCGGTGCCCGACCTGCCGGACCGAGGTGGAGGGCCGCGTCGTGCTGCGCGACGAGCAGGTCTACTCGCTCCAGCACTGCACCACCTGTGGCCCGTCGGAGCTGCGCATCGCCAACGACGCGAAGGCCTACATCCAGACGTTCCTCGCGCGGGGCGAGGTGCCCGAGGGGCTCAAGAGCGACCACATCTTCAAGCACACCACCTCCACCTGCCCGCACTGCCTGGCCCTGACGCGGGCCGAGGTGGTCATCCGGGAGGGCAAGGTCTTCTTCAAGAAACAGTGCGAGAAGTGCGGCCCGTCCGAGGCGCTCATCTCCGAGGACGCGAAGTACTACGTGAAGGCGTACTCCTTCGCGCGCGCGGGCACCGAGCCGCTGAAGTTCGCCGCCGAGGTGAAGCATGGCTGCCCCACGGACTGCGGCACGTGCGGAGACCACGAGCAGCACACGTGCCTGCCCATCGTGGAGATCACGGATCACTGCAACCTCGAGTGTCCCATCTGCATCGTGAACAACCAGTACGCGAACCACCTGGAGCCCGAGGTCTTCCGGGCCATGGTGGACACGCTGGTGCGGAACGAGGGGCAGTGCGAGTCGATCGCGCTCTCGGGCGGCGAGCCCACGAGCCACCCGCGCCTGTTCGAGCTGATCGACATCGCCAGCCGTCCGGAGATCGGCCGGGTGGTGGTCATCACCAATGGCCTGCGGCTGGGGAGGGATCGGGCCTTCGCACAGCGGCTGAAGGACACGGGCGCCTACGTGGGCCTCCAGTTCGACGGCTTCACCGCCGACACGCACGAGAAGATCCGCGGTCGGGACCTGTGCAAGGAGAAGACGGCGGCGCTCGCGATGCTCAAGGAGCTGAAGATCCCCACGCAGCTCATCTTCGTGGCGACGCGCGGGGCGAACGAGCACCAGATCGGCCAGATGGTGGAGATGTTCCTCTCCGAGGACCACTTCCTGTCGCTCAACTTCCAGCCGGCCGCGTTCACCGGCTTCGGCGGCGGGCGCTTCCCGCATGATCCGATGGACCGGCTCACCATCCCGGGCGTCATCAAGGCCATCGAGGAGCAGACCCAGGGCAAGCTGAAGATGAGCGACTTCTCGCCCCTGCCCTGCTCGCATCCTCAGTGCGTGTCGCTGACGTACCTGCTGCGCATGGAGGACGGCACCCACATCCCCTTCGGGCGCTTCGTGGACTTCCGGCAGCACGGGACGCTGCTGCGCTCGTCGGCGACGTTGGGGGCCTCGCCGGAGATTCACGATGCGCTCACGGACGTCATCCACGATGTCTTCGCCCGCCAGGACGAGATCGAGCGGGGCCCCGAAATCCTCAAGGCGCTGCGGCGGGCGCTGGACGTGATGTTCCCCGACCGGCCGGTCTCGGAGAAGGAGGCGGTGCGGATCGGCGAGCAGCAGGCCAAATCCATCTTCCTGCACCACTACATGGATCGGCACGACTTCGACCTGGAGCGGCTGCGCAAGTGCTGCCACCACTACCCGCAGGTGGATGGACGCATCATGCCGGCGTGCGGCTTCAACATGTTCCACCGCGGCGCCGCGAAGGGGCCCGAGACTCCGACGGCCTCCTGGGGCAAGAAGCCCTGGTCGATGCCCCTGCCGGTCCTCAAATGACCACGAAGCAGGAACGACTGCTGGAGGGACGGCTCGCGCTGGTGACGGGTGGCTCGCGAGGGCTGGGGCGGGCCATCTGCCTGACGTTGGCGCGCGAGGGTGCTTCCGTGGCCTTCAACTACGTGCGCGCGGACGCCGAGGCCGAGAAGACGCTCGCGATGCTCCGGGAAATGGGCGTGCGGGCCTGGGCGTTCAAGGTTTCAGTGCTGGACCGCGCCGGGTTGCAGGAGCTGGTACGCACGCTGGAGCGCGAGGCGGGCGTGGTGGATGTGCTCGTGAACAACGCGGGCATCGGCCAGGTGGTCCCCGTGGCGCTGATGGAAGAGGAGGACTGGGACCGGATGATGGACGTGAACGTGAAGGGGGCCTTCCTCACCTCCCAGGCGGTGATGCGGGGCATGGTGCGCGAGCGGCGGGGACGCATCCTCAACATCAGCTCGCTGGCCGGGGTGAAGATGATCCAGGCGCCGGTGCATTACTGCGCGGCGAAGGCGGCGCTGAAGGGCTTCACCGAGGGGCTGGCGAAGGAGTTGGGCCGCTATGGCATCACCGTGAACTGCCTGGCGCCCGGCGTGCTGGACGAGGGCGTGAGCCACAACCTGCCCCAGAACCGGCTCCAGGAGTTCCTCCGCCACTGCGCGCTCGGACGGGTGGGCACGGTGCAGGAGTGCGCCGAGGTGGTGGCCTTCCTCGTCTCGGACCGGAACAGCTACATGACGGGCAGCACGCTCGTCCTGGATGGAGGCGTGTGAGCGTGGAGGAGCAACCGCCGTCCGAGCTGCCGTACCCGACGAGTCTCTGCCACCGCTGCGCCGCGCCGCCGAAGTACGTGCGGACGAAGACGTCCACGTTCATCCTCTGCCCGCTGTTGCCACAGAAGTACCCGCCCCAGCCGGTGGTTCGGTGTCCGCTCTTCCAGCCGAAGTCTCCGGAGGCCGGGGAGAAGTAGGGACGCCGCCGCCAGGGCTTGGGCTCAGCTCGCCTCGGGGCGGCGGCGGAACAGCACGGCGGCGGTCTCGGTCATCACCACCTCGTCCCGCTGGTTGCGCACCTCCATGCGCGTCTTGATCGAGCCCCGGTCCGGCTTGCTGCGCGAGGGGGTGCTGGCGAGCACCTCGATACGCGCGGAGATCGTGTCCCCGGGCCGGACCGGGAGCAGCCAGCGCAGCTCGTCCACGCCCGGCGAGCCCATGCTGGAGGAGTCCTTCAGCAGGGACTCCACCAGGAGCCGGTGGCAGATGGCGGCGGTCTGCCAGCCGCTCGCGATGATGCTCCCGAAGATGGACTGGCGACCAGCCTCCTCGTCCAGGTGGAAGGGCTGCGGGTCGTATTGTCGGGCGAACGCGAGGAGTTCCTCGCGCGACACCACGTATGACCCGAGCTCGTGCACCTGACCCACCTGGAAGTCTTCGAAGTAGCGCATGCGTTTCTCCCGGTCACTCTGGGCGAGCAGGCCCGTCGAGCTGTTCCAACAACCGCTCCGCCTGCTGCCTCAGCCCCTTTTCGAGGCCACGGCCCAGCGCCAGCAGCTCGCGCGCCAGCGAGCGGGCCTTGTCCATCTCTCCCAGCCGCGCGTGCAGCAGCGCGAGGTTGAGCACGGGCTCGGGCCGCTGGGGAGCGCGGCGGCGGGCCTCCTCCAGCGCCTCGCGGGCGTGGGTGGTCGCGTCCGGCACCAGCTCGTCCGGGACGCGCAGCAGCAGGTTGCCCAGGTTGTTGGGCGCGCCCCAGTCTCGGGGATCCAGCTTCATCGCCAGCCGCCAGGCGTTGATGGCTCCCTGCACGTCCGGGGGCGCCATCGACTCGAGTACCTGGGCCTCCACCGTCGCGCTCCGGGCGGTGGCCTGCCCGCGCGAGGTCAACAGCTGGCAGATCGAGAGCGCCTCGGCGAAGCGATTCTCCATCAGGCGGAAGCGCGCGAGGTTGACGAGGGAGGCCGGATCATTGGGGTGCTGGCGCGCCAGCGTCTCGGCCACGGCGGCGGCCTCGGAGATACGACCCCGGGCCGCCAGCACGTCGCTCAACCCGCTGAGCAGGAAGGCGTCGTTCGGGATGATCTTCAGCCCCTGACGCAGGATGTCCTCGGCCGCCTCGAGCTGACCGCTGGCCTGGAGCGCCACCGCCCACGCCAGGTAGGTGGGCGCGTGCCGGGGATCGAGCCGCAGGGCCTTCTCCAGGTGCTGGAAGCCGCCCTGGGTCTCCCGGAGGGCGAAGAGCACCCGCGCCAGGTGGAAGTGGTGGGTCGCCACGTCCGGCTCCAGTTGCACCGCGCGCTCCAGGGCCCCGCGAGCCCCCGGGTAGTCCCCGGTCGCGGCCAGCAGGAAGCCCAGGCCGAAGAAGGCCTCGGCGCGCGGCGGCTGGGCCCGCGTCAGCTCCTGGTAGAGCGCCTGGGCGGCCCGGGTCTCGCCGCGCCGGGTGAGCAGGGCGGCACGCACGAGTCGCGCTTCCGGATCCTCTGCCGTCCCCAGGGAAGCCCGGGCCAGGAGCGCCTCGACCTTCAGCTCCTCGCCCTCGAAGGCCGCCAGCTTCGCCAGCGCGAGCAGCGCCCCCCGGTCCGATGGATTCTGCCGCAGTGCCGCCTCGGCTTCCTTGCGGACCTGCGAGAGCCTTCCCGCCTTCAGCAACTGTTCGTATCGCGGAGTCGTCACGCGCCGCGACCCTAGCAGAAGCGTGGCAAAAGGCTTTCGGGTACTGTCCGCCCGCCGTGGCCCTCGCCATCTTCCTGTTCACCTACGTCTTCATCGCCGGCATCAAGCTCCCCTTCCCCAAGTTGGATCGCCCGGGGGGGGCGCTCGTGGGTGCCGTCCTCATGGTGGTGGCTGGCGTCGTCGCCCCCGCCGAGGTCTTCAACTACAGCGCCGATCCCGCCCGGCACGCCGTGGACATGGACACGCTCGTGCTGCTGCTGGGGATGATGCTGATCGCGGACTACCTCTCGCAGGCCGCCTTCTTCCGCGCGGCGGGCGCCTGGGCGCTCCGCAAGGCCCATACGCCCCGGTTGCTCCTCGTGGCCGTGGCCTGCACCAGCGCCTTCCTGTCCGCCTTCCTCGTCAACGACACCATCTGCCTGATGCTCACCCCGCTCGTCCTGGTGGTGGTCGACGACGCGCGCCTTCCCCCCATCCCCTACCTGCTGGCCGTCTGCATGGCCTCCAACGCGGGCTCGGTAGCCACCTTCACCGGCAACCCGCAGAACATGCTCATCCAGGGCGCCTCCCAGCTGCCCTATGCCCAGTTCGTCGCCTACATGGCGCTGCCGGCCGTGGTCGCCACCGCCGTCGTCGTCGGGGGGCTCCTCTTCGTCTTCCGCAAGGAGCTGTCCCACGAGCGCTTCCAGACGCACCCGCCTCCGCCTCCGGTGGATCGGCCGCTGCTGGGGCTCACGCTCGTCACGCTCCTGGGCGTGGTCGCCGCCTTCTTCGCCGGCCTGCCCATGAGCTGGAGCGCCCTCACCGGCGCCGCGGTGGTGATGACCCTGGCCCGTCGCCACCCGCGCCAGGCCATCGAGCGCGTGGACTATGTCCTGCTGCTCTTCTTCGCCTGCCTCTTCGTCGTCGTCTTCGGCGTCAACAAGGCTGGCTGGGCGGATGACATCTACCGCATCTTCTCGCCCTTCATGTCCGGGCCGCCCTGGCGAGAGACGCTCGGCTTCGCGGGCCTGACGCTCGTGGCCTCCAACCTCTTCAGCAACGTGCCCTTCGTCATGCTGGCGCGTGCCTGGGTGCCCACGCTGCATGATCCCGTGCTCAGCTGGCACGTGCTCGCGCTCGGCTCCACGCTGGCCGGCAACCTCACCCTGGTGGGCAGCGTCGCCAACCTCATCGTCTTCGAGGCCGCGCGCGGCAAGGCCGAGATCAGCTTCCTCGGCTACCTGCGCGTCGGCCTCCCCATCACGCTCGTCAGCTTCGTGCTGGGGCTCGCGGTGCTCCTCGCCGAGCACGCACTCTTCTAAGGATCCGGATCCGGCAGCTCGCCGGGCGGCAGCCCGGTATCGTCGGGCTTCGCGGGGGCCGGCTGCTCTCGGCCCGCGCCGTTCACGCTGTCGGACTCGCCCTGCTCCGCGCCCTCGGGCAGCGCTCCGCCCGGCTTGCGATCCTTCGGCGTCAGGTCCTTCGCGAACCGCTCCGCCAACACGTCCAACAGCTCCGTGAGCTGCTGGCGGTACAGCCCGGGCTCCTTGCCCACCTTGAAGGGATCCAGGTGCTCCGTGCCCTCCTCCACCCGGTCCAGCTGGAACGGATGGCGCCAGATCTCCGCACGCCCGTTGATCTTGAACATCCGCGCATAGCCCTTGATGTACGCCCCCGCGCGGCCGTCATCGCTCCGCATGCCGTAGTCCTGGATGACGAACTCCACCACCGAGTCCGCTCCCAGCCGCGTCAGCAGATCGTAGTCCGGGGCGTTCGCCGGGACTTCCTCCACCAGGAAGCTCTCCAGGATCGTCGCCACCCGCGCCGGCTCCACCGTGTTCACCCAGGGCCGCTCCTCCGGGAGCTGCCGGAACGTGTTCACGCGCAGGCGCTCGGAGACCTCGAAGCGCGTCACCGCCGCCGTCAGCTTCGCCTGGAGCCGGCGATCCGCCTCCTTCGGCTCCAGCTTCTGCAGCTTCGCCTTGTACGCACGGTCCTCCTGGAACACGAGGCTCCGAGGGCCCGCATCGATCTCGATACGGGAGATGAAGGCGGGCCGCGCCACCCGATCCAGGTCCGCGCCAGCCAACCGCTGCGAGGCGCAACCCGCCGTCAGCAGCGCCAGGAACACGAGGAATGAGCTTCGCACCATTCCCCACTCATACAGCATCTCTCGTCGGAAAAAATCCACGTCTTTTCACTTTTCTTGAGATGACGGGTTTTCCTGGTCCTCATCTTTGATAGAGAGGCGTGAACAGGAGAGCGATATGCGTTCCAGCGTACGCGGTACCGAGTCGATTCTGAGGGTGCTGTCGGTGGTGCTCTGCACGTTGGCCGTCGCCGGGTGTGAGACGGCCCCCACCGTGTACGAGGTCAACGACGTGGACGTGGGCGTTGTCGAGGCGGGGGTCAGCTCCGCGTCCGGCACGGTCGGTGGCAAGCTGGTATGGGCGCACTTCAGCAACCCGCCCGCGTTCGCTGGCCGGGACTACACGATCACCGAGGAGCTGAAGCGCCTCATCAACGCGACGCCCGCGGGCGGCACGATCCGGGGAACCATCCACTCCATCAGCATCGACGGCGTCGCCAGTGCGCTCGTCGCGGCGCAGAACCGGGGCGTCACGGTGTACGTCGTCCTGGACGGGAAGAACGCGAGCTCGACGGATCCCGCGGTGACGACCATCAAGTCGCTCACCAATCACCGGTTCTGCACCAACACGAGCGGTGGTGGCGGCTGCATCGGCACGAGCGCCGCCGGCAACATGCACACGAAGATGTTCACGTTCAGCCAGACCCAGGATCCCAACGGGGTGGCCCGCCCGTACGTGGTCTGGTTCGGCTCGTCGAACCTGACGTACGCGAGCGGTCCGGACGCCTTCAACAACACCATCACCATCTACGATGCCGTCACGCTGTACGATGGCTTCAACGCCAACTTCTCGGACATGTGGAACCGGAGGCACTACTCCGGCAATGACTACTACGACTCGGCCTCGGGTCGCGGTTACTACCTGTCCAACCCGGCGGACGCCTACGCGTCTCCGGAGGCCGTGGGCCAGACCGACACCATCGTCACCCGCCTGAACGACGTCACGCCCGACGCGAACTGCCGGCTGCGTATCGGCATGTCGTTCGTCACGTCCGGCCGTCCCGACATCCTCGCCCAGGTCAAGCGCTACCGGGCCGGGGGCTGTGGGGTCTGGATGGTGGTCAGCGGAGACTCCACCAACGGAATCAGCATGCCGCAGACGGTCTACAACGAGCTGCTCGACGCGGGGGTGGCGATCCGCCGCAAGGACAAGGTCCACGACAAGTTCTTCCTCATCTACGGCAAGTACGGCACCAGCTACGCCTACCGGGTCTACACCGGCTCGCAGAACTGGTCCCAGGACGCCCTCAACGAGAACGAGGAGATCTTCGTGAAGATGTCTCCCGAGACCGGAACGGTGCACCCGCTCTACGACGGGTACTACGGCCACTTCAATGACGCCTACAACTCGGGCGTGACGTGCACCAAGGCCAACTACCCCTGCCGGTAGCTGGAGTTGCAACTTTCTCGGCGTTCCCGGGATAATCCCTGGGAACCGCCTTTTCTCGAGGAGCACTCATGCGTTTCGTATCGGCCCTGACGGCCGCGGCGTCCCTGTCATTGGTGGCCTGCAACGCGGACCCCCATCCCGGACAGGAGCCCGTCACCACCCTGACGTCCGCCCTCCAGGCGGAGCGTCCGTCCAAGTTCTTCCGCAGCGCCAACCGGGTGCCCTCGCAGTACATCGTCGTCCTCCAGCCGGACGCGTACCGGGATGCGCGCGAGGTGGCGCATGAGCTGGCGAAGAGCCACCGCGGCCAGGTGGGCCGGGTGTTCCGCCACGCGCTGCGCGGCTTCCTGGCGCACATGAGCGAGCAGGACGCGCGGGCGCTCGCGGAGGATCCCCGCGTCAAGTACGTGGAGGAGAATGGCGTGGTGTCCGCGGTGGGCGTGCAGTCGGGCGCCACCTGGGGTCTGGACCGCCTCGATCAGGTGGACCTGCCCCTGGACCAGACGTACACGTACAACACGGCCGGCGCCGGGGTGAACGCGTACATCATCGACACCGGCATCCGCATCACCCACTCGGACTTCGGTGGCCGGGCCGCCCACGCCTTCAACGCCGTCGCCGACACCAACGGCGCGAATGACTGCAACGGCCACGGCACGCACGTGGCGGGCACCGTCGGTGGCGCCACCTGGGGCGTGGCCAAGGCGGTGAACCTGTTCGCCGTGCGCGTGCTGGACTGCGCGGGCTCGGGCACCTACGACGGCGTGATCGCCGGCATCGACTGGGTCACCCAGAACCACGTCAAGCCGGCCGTGGCCAACATGAGCCTCGGCGGGAGCGCGTCGCAGGCGGTGGATGACGCCGTCACCGCGTCGGTCGCCGCGGGCGTCGTCTACGCCCTGGCCGCCGGCAATGACAGCGGCGATGCCTGCACCAAGTCTCCGGCCCGCACTCCCAACGCCCTCACCGTGGGCTCCACCACCAACACGGACGCGCGCTCCTCGTTCTCCAACTACGGCACCTGCGTGGACATCTTCGCGCCGGGCTCCAACATCACCTCGGCCTGGTACACCGGGGACGCCGCCACCAACACCATCAGTGGGACCTCCATGGCCAGCCCGCACGTGGCCGGCGCCGCGGCCCTCTACCTGGGCACCAACCCCACCGCATCCCCGGATCAGGTGGCCAGCGTGCTCACCAACAACGCCCTCGCGGGCAAGGTGACCAGCCCGGGTACCGGCTCGCCCAACCTGCTGCTGTACTCGGCCTTCATCGGCAACGGCTCCGGGGACAACACCGCCCCCACCGCTGCCCTCACCTCCCCGGCCGAGGGCGCCTCCGTCACCGGCTCCGTCACCCTCACGGCCTCGGCCAGCGACAACGTGGGCGTCACCCGCGTCTCTTTCTTCGTCAACGGCGCCTTCGTCGGCTCGGACACCACCGAGCCCTACGCGTACGCCTGGGACTCCACCCAGGGCGGCAACGGCGGCCACACCCTGGCGGCCAAGGCCTATGACGCCGGCGGCAACGTGGGCGCCAGCGCCACAGTCACCGTGCAGGTGAACAACCCCGGCATGGCCAGCTACGACAGCGTCCGCAAGGTCCCCGCGTGCACCACCGTGGGCGCCTACTGCGACACCGGCGTGCTGGTGGACGGCCGCGGCACCATGGGCCCGGAGAAGAACGCCCCCAACACCCTCAACTCCTCGTGCGCCGATGGCAACAGCGGCACCTACCACAGCGACGAGTCCTTGGATCGCCTCCGCGTCTCCACCCTCGACGGCTCGCCCCTGGCGCCGGGCAAGACGGTGAAGATCCAGGCGACGGTGTGGTCCTGGTCCTCCGGCACCTCGGACTCGCTGGACCTCTACTACACCAGCGATGTCTCCAACCCGACGTGGACGTTCCTGACCACCCTCAAGCCGGCCGCCGGCGGGGCGCAGGTCCTCTCCGCCACCTACACGCTGCCCGCGGGCGGCCTCCAGGCCGTGCGCGGCAACTTCCGCTACAGCAGCACCGCGGGGAGCTGCACCACCGGCGGTTATGACGACCGTGATGATCTCGTGTTCGCGGTGGGCAGCAGCGGTCCGCCGCAGCCGCCCTCGGCCGCCTTCACTTCCTCGTGCAGTGCGCTCACCTGCGGGTTCACGGACACCAGCACGGATCCGGATGGCGACCTCGCCTCCTGGAGCTGGAGCTTCGGTGACGGCACCAGCGCCACCACGCGCAGCCCCAGCCACGCCTACGCGGTCGCTGGCACCTACACGGTGACGCTGACGGTGACGGACAGCCAGGGCCAGACGAGCACGGCGCAGCGGACGGTGACGGCGACCGCTCCCTCCGTCATCTCGCTCTCCAGCCACGGCTACAAGTCGAAGGGCGCCCGGTACGTGGACCTGACCTGGTCCGGCGCCGCGGGCACCAGCGTGGACGTGTACCGCAACGGTACCCGCCTCCTCAGCACGGGCAATGACGGGGCCCACACCGACTCGCCGAGCGCGGCCGGCACCTATACCTACCGCGTGTGCGAGGCCGGCACGACGAACTGCTCGAACGACTCGAGCGCCGTCTTCTAGTCGGCCCTCCCCGGAGGCGGGAATCGAGGGTTCGATTCCCGCCGCTTCCACCCCGAGAAGCCCAGCAACAGAGCCTCGGGCGCACCGCCGCGCGTCACCTGAAGAGCAACCCGTTCAAGCCGCTCTTCACCGAGCTGGACCGGCTCTCCCGGGGAGAGCCGGTAGCCTGAACCCCACGAGGCTCAGTAGGTCGCCTCCAGCACCGGGCGGCAGATCCCACCGGCGCCGTAGCACTCGCCGAAGAGCACGGCGATTTCATTGGAGCCCTCGCGCAGGCTGCTCACCGGGATGGAGTAGGCGTCGAAGGTCCAGCCGCTGGGGGAGGCCGTATCGCGGGTCAGGCCCGTGCCGTAGAGCGGATTGTTGGCGCCCCGGGACACGTTGGGCATCCGGTCCATCAGCGGGACGCCGTTGACGAAGACGATCATCCCCTCGTTGAGGCACAGCCGCTTGTTCACGTCATTCACGCTGCTGTGGTCATACATCCGCAGCGACTGGAGCTGGGCGAGCTCGCGAATCTGCAGCGTGGTCCTGAACCAGAAGTAGGTGCTCGGGCGGGGCTCTGGCTGGGAGCCGGCGAGGTCCGCAGTGGCGAACCAGGTCTGGCCCGCGACGTAGTGGGGGATGGGGTGGCCATCGGAGTTCGTCGCGGGCCCCGTCCAGGCGGGGCTCGTCCAGGCCCTCGCGCGGCCATCGTTGGCGTAGTAGGTCAGGTACGGGAACGCCTCGAAGAAGGGCTCGACGGTCCGCTCCCAGTTGGGCTCCTCATAGAGAACCCGGTTGGACCGCGCCTCGAGCACCAGGTGCCCCAGGCCACCGAAGCCGTGGCGCTCCTCGAAGAGGACGGCGATCTCATTCTGGCCCTCTTTCAGGTCCGTCTTGGGAATGGAGTAGGCATCGAAGGTCCAGTCGGTCGGAACGGTGGTGTCCAGCGTCATCCCGACGTTGCTCGGGTAGTTCTTCCCCAGGGCCACGCTGGGGGTCCAGGACTGCGGCTTGCCGTTCACGAAGACGACGAGCCCATCGTTGAGGAGCACCCGACCCGGGCGGTACTTGTCCTGGAGCACGAGCTGCTGAAGCCCCGCGAGATCATGGAGCTCGACGTTCGCCCGGAACCAGTAGTGGGTGCCCGGGCGCGGAGTGCTCGTCGTGTCGCCGGCCATGTCCGCCGTGCAGAACAACTTGAGGCGCTCGACCCGGCCCGTGGTGGGCTCGTTGGAGCCGAGCGTGGGCTTGGCGATCTTGATGTCATGCGGGCGGACGAAGGCGTGGACCGTGGCGCCCTCATGGGCCGTCCGCGGGGCGTCCACCACGAGCGAGCCCACCTCGGCCCGGCCCGAGCGCACATGCCCGCGCAGCACGCCCCGGAAGGGGTGTCAGACGATTCGTAGGCTGAGGAAGGGTGTCCAGGAAGGGTGTGAAGACGAGGTGTCGGAACGAGTTCTTTGACACCCGACGCGGTGAAGCGCTCGGGTCCTTCCACGCTCATCCCGCTTTGCGACGGAAGTGGAGCGCCTGCACGCCGGACTTGAACCGCTGCGTCGATAGGAGCTCGAGATGCCGCGCACTCGACAGGCCATGAAACAACGTCGGCCCGCGGCCACTGATGATGGGATGAACGACGATGCGGTACTCGTCGATGAGCCCCAACTCCTCGAGCGCAGCCGCGAGCTTGGGCGCTCCGACGAGGACACCCCGCTCGGTCTTCGCTTTCAGCGCCGAGATCGCGTCGCGAAGGTCACCCTCCACCTTGATCGTGTTCTGCCACGGAAAGTCGCTCCGCGAGCCCGACACGACGTACTTCGCCTTCGCCTCGAGCTTCTGTGCCCACTCGCGCATCGCGCGCGGCGCCTTTTCGTCGCGTGCCACCGCGGGCCAGGCTCCCTCCATCAGCTCGTAGGTGTTGCGCCCGAAGAGCATCGCCCCGCTCTGATCCATGAGCTGCGTCCAATACTCGTGCAGCTCGTCGTCCACGATCCCCTGGGTGTGATCGATGCACCCGTCCAAAGTCACGTTGAGACCGAAGGTCAGGAGGCCCATGGCGTGGGATTCTACGAAAAGCGCGCCCAGCGCGCAGCAGCCCGATCTGCCCGATCTCTGAGGCGCGCGGTCGCCTCGGAGGAGCGGCGATCGATAAGTTTTAAGGCTTCTGCGCCAGCTCGGCGTGCGGCGCATGGGCTCCCCGTCAGCGTCCCTCACCTCCCGCTCTGCTCCCGCCCGCTACGCCCAAGAGGGCTCCTGTCCTTCCTATGTTCAGGAGGCGAGCGAGGTGGGGCGCGGCCTGCCCCGGTACGTGGAGCGGGACGTAAGCCCGGTACCTGGAGTGCGGAGTGCTGGCGCACGGCTTCGCGCGGGTGCGCTGCGAGAGTTGCAAGGACGAGCTTCTCATCGCCTTCTAACTACGACGCGCTGTCCTTCAACCTGCTCGAGGAGGGCTCGCTGGTGTTCGAGGATCCGCAGGCCGCGCGGGAGATGGAGGCGTTCTTCCTGGAAGACCTGAAGCACGCCACGGAGGTGCATGCCCAGTAGGCACGGTTCCTCTGGCGCTGGGCTCACCAGCTCCACCATGGCCCCCAGCGACCTTGTACCCGCAAGGGGGGCGACGGTAGCGCACCCGAGCGCACAGCGCGGTATGTGTGCCTCTCCCCCCTGGTGCTGAGGTACCGTTGGCGCCATGTCCAATGGCTTCATCTGGTCCAGCGCGGACGAACCGCACGCCGCGCGGCGGCGCGAGATGCTTCGCACGCATCCCGAGATCAAGGAACTCTACGGCCCGTGCTCGCGCACGAAGTACGTCTGCACGCTGCTCGTCGGGCTGCAGCTCTCGCTCGCCTTCCTGCTGCGTGACGCGCCCTGGTGGCTGATTGTTCTGGTCGCCTATGCGGTGGGCGGAGTGATCAACCAGGCGCT
>NZ_DASVWK010000648.1:0-4384 GCF_036389735.1 Archangium sp.
CTTCGTGCCCAATGCGGTGGGTGCGCTGCTGCCCCCGGGCTACACCCGCACCTTCCTGCCTGGCGAGGTGAAGGCGGACGGGCCCGTGCTGCCGCAGTGGGCGTACACCGCCGCGGCCTGGGGCGAGGACGGTCCGGTGGCCTGGGCCATCCACACCGACACGCGCTCGCACTGGGATCCGGAGAAGTACTCCACCGCCGAGCTGAAGAAGCTCGTGGACACGCACCTGGCGCGCTTCCCCGGCAACCGCGTCCTCAAGCAGCTCACCACGTGCGCGATGCTGTACCGGTGCTTCACCTCGCAGAACATCTTCTATGTGCGCGACGAGGGGGCCATCCCCGCCTCGGTGATGTGCAACGCGCGCTGCGTGGGCTGCATCTCGGATCAGCCGGCGGGTGGACCTCCCGCCTCGCACGAGCGCATGGATGATGGGCCCTCCGGCGAGGAGATGGGGGCCATTGGCCTCTACCACCTGGAGAACGCGCCGGGCCGCACCATGGTGAGCTTCGGCCAGGGCTGCGAGGGCGAGCCCCTCACCCGGTGGAAGTTCATCGCCGAGGCCATCCGCCACATGCGCGCGCACACCTCGCGCGGCTCCATCAACATCAACACCAACGCGAGCCTCACCCAGGGCCTCGAGGCGCTGCTCGACGCGGGACTGGACGCGGTGCGCGTGTCGCTCAACTCGGCGTCGAAGGAGCTCTACGAGGCCTACTACAAGCCGGTGAAGTACGGCTGGGAGGACGTGGAGGCTTCCATCGCCCTGGCGCGCGAGCGCGGCGCGTACCTCGCGCTCAACCTGCTGCTCTTCCCGGGCGTCACGGACCGGGAGGGCGAGGTGAAGGCCCTGGAGCGGCTGGTGAAGAAGTACAAGGTGGATCAGGTGCAGACACGCCCGCTGGCCATCGATCCCATCCAGTACCTGGAAGTGGCGCGAGACAAGGGCGCCGGGGGAGAGCCCGTCGGCATCCGCACGCTGCTCAAGCGGCTGAAGGCGGCCCGGCCGGGGCTGATCATCGGCAACTTCGCGCGCGGACTCGACGAGCGGGACAACGCCGCCAGCGCCCGGCGCTAGAAGCAGGGGCTTGTGCACATCACTCGTCGTCGACCACGAGTGATGTGTGCATTTGCCTTACACCACTCGTGGTCGACGACGAGTGGTGGGTGCGGCCGTTACTCCTGGAGCTCCTTCGCGACCAGGTGGCCCAGCACGGCGTCCTTGGGCACGTAGCCATCGGCGCCGGCCTCGCGGCAGATGCGCTGGAGCTCCTCGATGTTCTCACCGGAGCACAGCAGCACCTTGATGCCCTTGAAGAGGCTGTTGCTCTTGATGAAGCGGCAGAACTGCTCGCCGTTCACGTTGGGCATGCGCACGTCCAGCAGGACCAGGTCCGGACGCGTCTGCTTCTTCAGGATGATCTTCGTCGCCTTGTCCGCGGAGTCGGCGATGTGCACCTCGAAGCCCTTGGTCACCAGGTCCGCTTCGATGATGCGCGCCGTCATCTCGCTGTCGTCGACGATGAGGATGCGAGGCTTGCGTCCGGCCGCCGCCGCCATCTTCGCCGCCGAGGGGAATCCACCCGTGGGAGCAGGGGAGGGCGCCGCCGCAGGCGCCGCGGGAGCGGGAGGTGCCGCGGGAACTGGAGTCGGTGCCGGTGCGGCGGCCTGGGGCGCCACGGGGGCCGGAGCCTGGGCCACCACGGGAGCCGAGGGCGCGGCGGGCGTCGTGGGAGGGGCCGCCGCCGGAGCCTGCGCGACCGGACGAGGCTGAGTCACCTGACCCGCGACGGGCGCGCGAGGAGCGGCGGCCGGAGCGGGAGGGGCCGCTGTCGGAGCCTGCGCGGCCGGACGAGGCGCGGCCACCTGACCGGCCACGGGCGCACGCGGCGCCGCGGGAGCGGCCGGAGCCTGAGGCGCCCCCGCCACGGGAGCCTGCGCGGGCGGACGCGGCTGCGCCACCTGACCCGCGACGGGCGCACGAGGAGCGGCGGCCGGAGCGGGAGGAGAGGCCGTCGCTGGAGCGGGATGGGCCGCCGTCGGGGCCTGCGCGACCGGACGGGGCTGGGCCACCGCACCCGCCGCGGGCGCGCGAGGCGCACCGGGAATGGCCTGGGCCTGGGCCTGCGGGGAGGGGCCGAGGCGGGGCGCGGGGGCGGCATTCGCCTGGGGCGCGGCACCCGGGGCAACGGGCCGAGGGGCAGCCGCGGGAGCGGGCGCACGAGTGGCTGGCGCCACGGAGGGAGGGCGGGGCGCGGCGGTGGTGGCCTGGGGCCGGGCCCCCGGAGCGCCGGGGTTCGTCACGGGACGTGCGGGTGAGGCCACACTGTTCGTGGGGGCCCCGAGGATCCGCATGATCCCCGCGATGACCGCTTCCAGCCCGCCGCCCTTGAGGATGTAGGCATCCGCGCCCGAGTTGCGCGTCTTCGCCGCCAGCTCCTCCTCGGAGATGTCCGAGTAGAGGACCAGCTTGGACGTGACCTTCTTCTGCGTCCGGAGGTACTCGACGACGTCGTCGCCGAACATCTCCGGCATGTTCACGTCCATCAGGATGAGCGCGAACGGTCCCTCGGTGAGCTTCTGCTCGAGGCTCGCCAGGTCGGTCGCCCCAGTGGCCTGGTAGCCGGCCGCAGCAAGCGCCCGGACGGTCAGTTCCACCAGCATCGGGCTATCGTCGATGACCAGTACGCGAGACATCTGCCTCCTCGGGAATGCTATCGTCACCCTACACCGTTGAGTGGGCCCGGACCATGTGATTCGGTCCACTCTTGACCCACTTCGCAAGCCTCCGGATACTTTGGCGCCTTGATTACAACTCCCCTCCAGCGTGCGCTCCGGAAGGCGCCAGACCGCGCCGTCGCAGGCCAGGCCCGGCCGGAGCAGGAATTCTTCCTGTTTCGGGCGGGCGAACTTCGCCTCGGCGTTCCCAGCGATAACGTCCTCGAGGTGATTCGCGCAGGGCTTCTCACGCCCCTGCCGCGAACGCCCTCCTTCCTCCTGGGTGTTACAGGCCATCGCGGCGAGGTACTCCCTGTGATGGATCTGCTGCGCTTCCTTGGCAAGGGGGAGGCCCGCGTCGGCCCGAGGACCCGGCTCTTCATCGGCACCAGCGGCAGCTACCGCGTCGGTGTCGTGGCGGACGCGGTGCTCGGTCTGCGCCGCATTCCAGTCGCCGATGTCCTTCCCCCTCCCATGGGTGGGGATGCGGCCGCCGAGCACCTGCTGGGCGTCACCGTGGGGGTCGCGCAGCTGGACGCGGTGGCCCTGATCAACTTCACCAAGCTGTTGCAGAGTGCTCGGCAGCGGGCGGTGGTCCGGTGATCTACGACGATTACGCGGAGGACCCCGCCCAGGAGCAGAACGAGGTCGACATCCTCTTCTTCGAGGTGGGCGACATCGTCTACGGCACCGACGCCTCTCAGGTGGTGCGCATCGACCGCTCACACCCGGACGATCTCGAGCTGGAGGGCCTCGGTGCCCTCAAGCGAGGCAACCGCGCCATCGTCTTCGACATCCCCGCGGAACTGGTGCCCGAGGGAGAGCACTCCGAGGCGCACCTCAAGGTGGACACCATCCGTGGTGTGCGCCCCGTTCCCATCATGGACCTGCGGCGACTGCCTCCCACGGCTGGCGCCGCACCCTACGCTGTGGGGGTTTTCCTCGACCAGGAACGCCCCGTGATGCTCATCGATCTTGTTGAAACCTTGAATGCTCAAGGAAGGCACTGAAGGCAATGTCCCCTGTTGACACGACGAAGAACGAAGTTGTCGCGACGGAGGGCGCCGCCCCTCGCAAGAAGGCCGGCTCCCTCAAGCCCATCACCGACACCGTGATCGCGGTGCTGGCGGGCAATCTCGACGCGCGCGTTGCCAAGAATGCCATGGAGGAGGATGCCGCCGACCTGGCCAACCTCTTCAACCAGCTCCTCGACAGGTTCTCCGCCACCGAGCGTCGCAAGCAGGTGGCCGCCCAGGAGATCGATCAGGCCATCGACGCGCTCATCACCCTGGTGCGCGAGGGCGACCTGGCCCAGTGGAACACCTCCACCGAGGACGCCCAGCTCGGGCCCCTCCTCGAGGGTTTCGGCAAGGTGATCGAGACGTTGCGCACCTTCGTGCGGGAGATCAACGAGGCGGCCCTGCGCCTGTCCTCGTCCGCCAACCAGGTGCTCGCCGCCTCCACGCAGCACGAGACGAGCTCCACCGAGCAGGCCGCGGCGATCCACGAGACCACGGCCACGATGGAAGAGCTCAAGCACGCCTCGGCGCAGATCGCCGAGAACGCCGGCAGCGTGGCGCGCGTGGCCGAGGAGACCCTGGGTGCCGCTCGCGCGGGCCGGGGCGCCATCGGCGAGTTCATCCAGGCCATGCAGCAGATCCGCAGCGAC
>NZ_DASVWK010000649.1:0-2519 GCF_036389735.1 Archangium sp.
CAGCGTTCCCAGCCCGAAGGCGGCCAGCACGCCGACCCCGAGGATGAGCGCGGAGATGCCGGCGGAGAACTGCTGCGTGCGCCGGCTCTCCCGCTGGAGCTCGGCGAGACTGAAGCCCACCAGCAGCACGCCCTGCTGGCCCCCGAGCGTCTGGATGCGGACCCGGGTGATCACCTCCTGTCCGCGGATGAGCACGTCCTCGGTGTCCGGCAGGGGCTCCGTCGGGGCGTACTCCGGGCGCCAGGAGGCCAGCGCCGTGCCGTCCTCCAGCAGCAGTTGGGCGAAGACGGCCTCCGGGATGGACTCGAGCGTCTGGAGGTGGCGCTTTCCATAGATGGGGTCCCCGAAGTCGAGCGCCGGCTCGGTGGCGCTGGCAATCAGCCGGGCGATGCCCTGGGCCCGGCTGAGCATCCAGTGTTCCGCCTGGGCGTCCATGCGCGCGGGGAAGAAGAGGAGGAAGAAGAGGGCGAAGGCCGCGAAGAGGAGGAACACCAGGAGGACGAGCCGGGCCCGCAGCGAGAGGTGTGGGGACACGAGTCTCATGGCGCACTCCGGTCGGGCTCGACGAGCTGGGAGAGGCTGAGCAGCCCGGCGTCAAGGTCCGCGCCCTCCTCACGGGCCGCGGAGAGGTGGATGAGGATGACGGGGGAGTCGCCCTGGCGGCTGAGCCCGATGGCCAGGCCCTGGTCGAGCTGCTTCCTGCTGTCGGTGAAGGAGAGCACGGACAGGCGCCGCGTCACCTGGGAGATGCTGCCCACATGCGCCTCCAGTCCCTCGCACGCGTAGAGGGCCACCGCGCGCGCCTGGGTGAGCTCGGCCTGGAGCTGGGGGGGGCGCGGAAGCCGATGCGGATGATGCGCACCGCTGACTCTTGCTGCATGAGAGGCCCCCCCGCGCTAGCCCGCTCGTCAGTATTCAATTGTTCGTGCCCCGCCGCAGCACGATGTGGCCCCGAAGCGCCTGAGTGCTGTCGTTTTCTGGAAAGCCGTGGGCGTTCGTCCGGCAACGGACGTCCATGCCGGCCCGTGGGTGGTTTTCCATGGGACGAGGGGGGCGCTCCGGTAGAACCGCCGCTCCCGGGGCACGGAGGACAATCAATGGACTTCATCGGACAGCTCTCGCAGCAACTCGGCGTGGACTCCAACCAGGCGCAGGGCGTCGCGGGCTCGCTGCTGAAGCTGGTGCAGGGGACCGTGAAGGAGAAGCTGGGCGCGGACGCGGCGGACCAGATGGGGCAGTCCATCCCCGAGATGCAGGGCTGGCAGCAGGCGGCGCAGGCGCAGACCCCTCCGGCCGGGTCCGGCGGTGGGGGCGGGCTGATGGGCGCGCTGGGCGGGCTCGGCGGGATGCTCGGCGGACAGGCTCAATCCGGAGGTGGAGGGGGAGGCGGGCTGATGGGCGCGCTGGGTGGCGCCATGGGCCATGCGGGCGAGGTGGCCGGCGTGGTGGCGCTCCTCCAGCGCTTCAACATCGACGCGGGCAAGGCCTCGCTGGTGGCGCCGCTGCTGCTCAACTTCCTCAAGTCGCGGCTCGACCCGAAGCTGGTGGGTGGCATCCTCACGGTGATGCCGATGCTCGCCAACCTGGGCGGTGGTGGCGGCTCGCCCGAGGGGGGAGGCTCCCAGGGCGGCGGGGGCCTGGGCGGAATCCTGGGCGGCCTCATCCGCTGAGGCCATCGCGACGACCATGAGCCACTCCGTTGGAGCGCTTCCCGAGGACGCTCGGGCCATCATCGCCGAGGAGGAGGCGCTCCTCGGTCGCGTGCTCGCCTCGCTGGAGGCCGCGCGGCACCGGAGCGCCGACCGCAAGCAGGAGACGCAGGGGCTCGTGGCGCAGTTGCAGGTGCTGCGTGACGAGGCGGCGACCGCGCCCGTGGCCGACCTGCCCCACCTGCTCCACCAGATGAACCAGGCGCGAGCCCTGCTCGAGCGGCAGCAGACCACCGCGCTGCCGGAGACCCACGCGCCGTACTTCGCGCACCTGCGCCTGCATGGCGTCACCGGCGTCCGGGACTACCTGCTGGGCCGGACCAGCTTCGCCGATGCCTCCGCCGACGTCCGCATCATCGACTGGCGCTTCGCCCCGGTGGCCCGCGTCTTCTACCGCTATGGGGAGGGGGACGCGTACGAGGAGTGGTTCGGCGAGCGGCTGTCCGAGGGCACCGTCGAGGTGCGGCGGCTGGTGGTCATCGAGCGTGGGGTGCTGACCCGCATCCAGGCCGGTACGCGCGTCCTCGTGCGGACACCCGAGGGCTCCTGGCGGCTCGTGGGCTCCGAGCCCTCCGCTCAGCTCGCCGGAGGGACGGGGACGGCGGTGCGCCCGGGCAGCCTCGGGGTAGGGGAGGGCGCCTCGCGGCGCGAGGGGGCGCTCGACGTGACAGCGCTGCTGGACGCCGAGCAGTTCGAGGCCGTGAGCGTGAACGCGGATCAACCGCCCGCGCTCGATGACCACCAACCGGCGCACCTCGACGGTGCCCTCGGACAGCCGCTCGCCGAACCACTCCTCATAGGAGTCCCCTT
>NZ_DASVWK010000650.1:0-37726 GCF_036389735.1 Archangium sp.
TGGTACACCACGCCAGCCGTCACCCTGTCCAGCATCACTTCTCCGGTCATCTCTCCCCTGGCCACCCCTCAACCAGGCCAGACGCGTGAACGGTTACCTTCGACATTGCGCTGTTCCTCTCGAGGGGTGGATACTGCGTTCAGGTGATTACGCGCTGTCCTCCCGGATCGTCCGCCAAACGCGTCTTGGACTGCAAGCGACTGCTGCCACGGTGACATTCGGCCGCGCGCTCCTGCAGCCTATCGCAGAAGCACATGCGCGTTTCCCAGGCGTGTTAAGATCCGAACCCAGCCGGTTCCAGGACCGGCCAGGCAAGATACGAGAACAACACCTCAAAACCGAGCCATGCGGCGAAAATTCGACCTATCATTTGAACGTCAAAAGACGGTCTTGATCTTATCGGGAACAGGCACGAATGCCTGGCACCACTACGGTTTTTTGAAGAAATTCTCGCTCGAGGACTTCAACCAGTTTCAGGCCATCCTGGGAATCAGTGGCGGAGCCTGCGTCTTTTTCGCGAGAATCATGGAGGAGCTGGGATATTTCGGAGACGAAGGCATCAAGAAATACGATTCGCTCTGGCGAAAACGGCTGAATCGATATGGCTTGATTGAGAAATTGCTTCGCGCCAGGAGCGGCAATTATCTGTTCCACACAAAAGATCTGCATCTTGCCATGCGCGAGCTTTTTGGTCAGGGAATGGAACTCACCTTCGCTGATTTTCCAGTAAAAAACTTCAAATGCATCACGCACCGAGAGGATGCAGGGGGTGACGGCCTCGGCGATTTATACATTGCGGATAGAACCAATTCAGGTCCGCTTCCCGTGGGCGAAGTGGCTGCAAGCGGCGGCTTTCCACGTAGAGTTGGAAAAATGAATTTGTGTGAGCCCGAACCCGTTGGCGGGATGTCCATCTCGGATTTTGACTTTGCCCCACGCGAGATTAAATCCAGGCTCAAAATATATCTAAGAGAGAGCTTTGCCGATAGCCAGATTGTGTACTTGAGTCTCTTCAAGTCCGGACAAAAAGGGAATGTCCATTGGGTCAGGACTGGAACAGATAGGTTCCCCTTGGTTGGTCAGATGCTTGATGCAGCATTGATGGCAATGGGAATCCCAAACCCTCGCCATGAGAGCGTGTATAGGAGGAGCTTTCCTTGATGCAAGGTGTCGGTGTCGAAGGACTCGTTCCGACACCTCGTCTCCTACGAATCGTCTGACACCCTTCCAGCTGCTCCCGGTGCTGGTACACCAGAGGCGGCGGGTTCGATTCCCGCCGCTTCCAATAGAGGTTGCCCGCCGCCTTGAGTCGAACCCACTCCTAAGGAGGCGCGGCTCGCATGAGGGACCAAATCGGTTCTTGTCGGACGGCTTGTGGGGCACCGTGACGGCTTGGGGCTCAACACCACGCGCGCTGGGCGAGCCCCTGCGCTGGAGCCAATCTCGCCCTCGACGTGGGCAGTCCCAGGAGCTCCACAATGGCGCGTACCCCACCGGGTACCATCAAGTACGCCAGCACCCGCCTGGGGCCTCCACAATGGGCACAGGGAAGACATCTTGCGCGACCGTCCTGCGCAGCTGGTGTCCCTGGTGGGCCTCCGGGCCCGTGCGGTACCGGCCCTGGCGCTCGCCGAGCCCCTACGCCGCCAGCGCCAAATCCTAACAACTCCCAAGAAATGGGAAGGTAGCGGCTGCGTCGCAGCGCAAGGTCCAAATCCACGCAAGGGTCCCCCTCCCCTGCGTTGGGGCTGTAACGCATCGCGAATATCCGTTACGCGCGTCATTGCACGCACCAGGCTGGTTCCTACCTTCGGAAGCCAGCGTGGATGGGTGTCGGCCTTGTTCATTCAGGGGTCACATGACTGTGAGATGGGCGAAGGCGGTAGGGATCTTGGGGCTGATGTTGGGGCTCGCGTCGTGTGGGGATGTGGCCACGCCGGGGGGAACGGACCATGGCCCTCTCAACCCGCCTGGGACGACCAACCCGCCTGGGACGACCAACCCGCCTGGGACGGATGAACCGGTGACAATTAGCGCTCCCGCGAGGGTTGCCGCTGGTGGTTTCTTCACGGTGGCGTTGAGGAATGATGGCACCGTATGGGGCTGGGGCCACAACAGTTACGGTCAGCTCGGCGACGGCACCGACAAAAACGATCGCACCTCTCCGGTGCAGGTGAAGGGTCTCTCCGGCCGCGTCACCGCCATCTCCATTGGTTCGTACCACACGGTGGCGTTGATGAATGACGGCACCGTATGGACCTGGGGCGAGAACTTGCAGGGTCAGCTCGGCGACGGTACCACCACCCAGCGCATCACTCCGGGGCGGGTGCCGGGCCCCTCCGGCATTACCGCCATCTCCGCGGGTTGGCACCACACGATGGCGGTGGCGAATGACGGCACCGTATGGGCCTGGGGCAACAACAGTTACGGTCAGCTCGGTAACGGAAACACCTCCAGGCACCCCACTGCAAGGCGGATACAGGGCCTCTCCAGCGTCACCGCCATCGCCACGGGTTCGGACCACACGGTGGCGTTGAAGAATGACGGCAGTGTGTGGGCTTGGGGCAACAACAGTAACGGTCAGATCGGCGACGGCACCACCACCCAGCGCACCGCTCCGGTGCAGGTGCAGGGCCTCTCCGGCGTCGCTGCCATCGCGGTTGAGGGTAAGCACACGGTGGCGTTGAAGAATGACGGCAGCGTGTGGGCCTGGGGCGACAATCAGTACGGTCAGCTCGGCGACGGCACCAACACCCAGCGCACCGCTCCGGTGCGGGTGCAGGGCCTCTCCGGCGTCACCGCCATCTCCTCTGGTGCTCGCCACACAGTGGCGTTGAAGAGTGACGGCAGCGTGTGGGCCTGGGGCTACAACATGTACGGTCAGGTCGGCGACGGCTCTCGAAATTACCGCGCGACTCCAGTGCAGGTGCAGGGCCTCTCTGGCGTCACCGGTATCGCTGCCGGTAATGACCACGCGGTGGCGTCAAGGAGTGACGGCACCGTGTGGACCTGGGGCTACAACGGATTTGGCCAACTCGGCGACGGCACCATCCCCGGCCCCAACAGCTATAGCATCAGCCCTATTCAGGTGCTGGACCTGCAACTCTGAGCATTTCCCAGAAGCGCGAGGTGGTGCAGGGCCTGGACCGCCCCGCGCCAGACGGCGAAAGCCCGTGACCCAGCGGGATTACGGGCTTTCACAACAGGGTGCGGTGTATAAGAAGGATAGGTGTTGGCGTTCACGAGGGAGCGCGGGAATTTGGACCGGGGCGGCACCCGACAGCGCCAGTTCCAGGCGCTACCACGGGCAAGGCTCTTGAGCACGGCCACTGCGAACTGTGCCGAGCCTCAAGGGGTGGTGCGCCCGCCGATCTCCGGGAAGCGCTCGTAGGCCAGTTTAAGCGCGTCCAGGTGGGCGAGGTTGTCCAGGTCGAGCGGCGCATCGGTGAGCTGCACAACCCACCCACCCGTCGCGGTACGCCGCGCTCGTGAGAGCAGGTCCGCGTCGCGGGCGGGGTCCGGAAACCCGATGGCTCGTGCGGCAGCGGCAGACCAGTAGTTCAGCCACCCGAGGTAATGGGGAATCTCCGGCGCAGGGTTGTACCGTGGGAGTTTGAGCGAGGGCAATCCGTGGGGCGGCGCATGCGGCTCATCACCCGGGCGGCGAAACTGCTGCGCCACTATCTGACCATGGCCGTTCGGCGAGGCATGCCCCCAAACAGCGCGCGCGCCCTCCCCTAGAGCATCCAGTACATCCGTTGCCGCCGCGATGCCGGCTGCGTCCAGTGGCAGCGTCGCATGGACTTCAAAGCGCGGCGGACTTCCTACGGCAAGGCCGCTTGGGTTTTCCCATCCGGTAAGCGTCACGGGACGGCTTTCGTCATCGTTGCAAAGAAATGGAAACCCGCCGTCTGTCCTGTCTGCTGCAACCCATTCGTCGCGGTGAGTCAATGCAATGAAGCGTCCCTTTTCAGAAAGGGTCCACGCCAGCCGCAAGCCGGGTAGCGCGCGCTCGAATCCATGAACGATGGCAAGCGGGCGCCCATCATCACCCACGAGTGCAGGCGCGTAAACGGTAAGGGTGAGGGATCTTGGCGTGGCTGTCATTCAGCACCAATCCATGACGACGATTGTAAGTTCAGGGTCTAGTTCAAGCAGCGCAGCTTTGTGTGCGGCGCTTCGCACGCCAACGGAAAAATTGTACCCACATGTTTCTGCGAGTCTTTTCTCGCGCTGTATTTCCGGCAGCTTCACTTTGGCAAAGAACTTCTGAGAGTGAAGGGAGTGTATGTCGAAATCATCAGTCTTGACTTCCCACAACGTGCGCGTGGCCAGTTGCAGCGCGTCGAAGTTCTTCCCATTCACGAACACATCCCAGCCGGGGAAGCTGTTGTTCGGCATTTTGTCGGCGCACTTGTTGTGCTCGTTATCTCCGCCTCGGTGCGGCACGGGGATGGGCTCGCACTTGCGGCGGCGCTCTCGCTCCGAGGTTTCGATTGGTCCCAGGGGAGGGAAATCCGGCCCCTTTGGCCCCGGCTTGGGCCTTTGTTTCGGCGAGGGGTCCCGCGGGGCGGGCTTCGTTTCAGGCACGGGCCGCGTTTCGGGCGCGGGCCTTACCTCGGGGCGGCCCCTGCTCAGTTCATACGCATCCAGCGCCTCTTTGATGGCGAATCCCACCACCACGCCCGCGACGATCACCGCTCCCACGACGATCTCCGGTGCCGCCAGCACGCAGACCCCGAGCCCCACGGCAGCTGCACCCGCAGAGGCAACCGAGCATCGTCCTGTGGGGTCGTGAAACTCGATCCGGTCATGGTCGAGGGCATGAAAGCACCGCTCCACCAGCACGGGCCAGGGCTCAGAAGCTTCGCGGACGGCGCAACGCCCCCCGTCCGTCCAGGGCAGTGTCGCCGCTCGCTGGAGATTGGCGAGCCTCGGGGCTCGGACCGCTGGCTCTCTTGGGCTGGGCGCTGACGTAGCGCAAGCTGAGACATAGAGCAGAAGTGCGATGCACGCTCGGAAACACATGGCTACGTTCTCCAATCAATTCAGGACCTAGCGGGTCCTGGCGGGGCCGTTTGGAGTATGTCGGCACGAGCCGACAGCGACGAACGAGCACGGGAGGGGAGCGGCACACGGCAGCCGCAGCTCGGGCCAGGGGCGAGCGCTGACGCAGCCGACACCCCATGCTCGGGCACAGTGCAGGCTCCAGGGCGCGAGGTTGCTGCGCCCCGCCTCCCTGGGGGGTTGCCAGGGGCTGGGCAGACAACTCGGGCTGGTGGGAGCCTCGGGTTCGGCGGTAGTAGGTCTGGGTATCGGCGCCAGAAGATTGATTCGGGGCTGAAAGGCTCGCCGCTCTCGCCCGGCGAGGGGGCCAAGGGGACCAAAAAAGGACCAAACCGAACGGACGCGCCTGGACTCGCCCGGACAGATGAGCGCCCCATTTTCAGAGGGGAAATGGGGGAGAGGCCTCTGATCCCGAGTGGGGGCGGATGCGCCCTTGGCGGGTTCGATTCCCGCCGCCTCGAGTCGAACCCTCTCTTCTAGTACCGCTGCTGGTCTGGCTTGGGGGCCAGGGGCCAGGGCGGGGCGGTGACGCCATTCACCGTGAGCCCGCCGTGCATGAAGGTGGGAGCGCCCTGGAGGAAGCCGGCGGGGAAGTTCAGCGCCGGCTGGGAGACGGCGTCGAGCGCGGCGAGCTGCTCGGCGGTGAGCCTCACCTCCAGCGCGCCCACGTTGTTCTCGAGCTGCTCCAGTGTGCGCGCACCGATGATGGTGGAGCTGACGCCGGGGCGGCCCTGGACCCATGCGAGCGCCACCTGGGCTGGCGTGGTGCCCAGCTCCTTGGCGACGCGCTGGAGCACGTCGACGATGGAGTAGGTGCGCTCGTTGAGGTTGCCCTCCACCCACATGCCCCGGCCCGCCTTCACCTTGCCCGCGTTCTCCCGGGTGTACTTGCCGCTCAGCGCGCCACTCTTGAGCGGAGACCAGGGCGTCACGCCCAGGCCCAGCTCCCGTGCCATGGGAATCAGCTCGCCCTCCACGGTGCGCTCCAGCAGCGAGTATTCAATCTGGAGCGCCACCAGCGGCGTCCACCCGCGGAAGTGTGCCGTCACCTGCGCCTGGGCCACCTTCCAGGCCGGCGTGTCCGAGAAGCCCAGGTAGCGCACCTTGCCAGCCCTCACGAGGTCATCCAGCGCGCGCATCGTCTCCTCGATGGGCGTGTGGCGATCCCAGGCGTGCATCCACAAGAGGTCGATGTAGTCCGTCTGGAGGCGGCGCAGGGACTCGTGGGTGGCGGCGATGAGCGACTTGGCCCCGGCGCCGCCGCCGTTGGGATCCTGGGGGAAGTGGTTGCCGAAGAACTTGGTGGCGATGACGACGCGCTCACGCCGGGACGGGTGGCGGCCGAGGTGGTCCCCGATGATCTTCTCCGAGTGGCCGTGCGTATAGACGTTGGCGGTGTCGAGGAAGTTGCCGCCCAGGGCGAGGTAGCGGTCGATGATGGCCTGGGAGTCCTCGACGCTGGAGCCCCAGCCGAAGTCCTCGCCGAAGGTCATGGCACCGAGGCAGAAGGGGCTGACGCGCAGGCCGGAGCGGCCCAGGGTGACGTAGTGGTTGAGCGGCATATGTGGGGAGACTCCCGGTGAAGGGGGGCCCGAGTGCTAACGCGTGCACGGGGGCCGCGCCACAAGTGCCCACCCCCTGTCAGCGGGTTGTGACTCGGAGGGAACGAAGAGGGCGCGGGTGGCGTCCTCGGAGGCATGACACGACTCTTCTTCCTCTGCGGGCTCCTGGTGGCCCTGAACGCGCCGGCGAAGGACCGGGTGGAGGCCGCGCGGCGGGCGAAGGAGCGCGCCGTGGCCGAGACCTTCCGGACAGCGGGCGTCTCCTGGCCTCCCGAGGAGCTGTACGTGCGCGCCTTCAAGCAGGAGCGGGAGCTGGAGGTATGGGCGGGCGCCCGGGGCCAGCCGCTGCGCCAGGTGAAGACGTTCCGCTTCTGCGCGGCCTCGGGGGACGTGGGCCCCAAGCGACGCGAGGGCGACGAGCAGGTGCCCGAGGGTTTCTACACGCTGGACCAGTTCAACCCGCGCAGCCAGTTCCACCTGTCGATGCGGGTGAGCTACCCGAACGACGCGGACCGCCGCCGGGGCGAGCCTCCCCTGGGCGGCGCCATCTATGTCCACGGCGACTGCGCGAGCATCGGCTGCATCGCCATCGAGGACGACCCCATCGAGGAGCTGTACCTGATGGTGCTGGAGGCGCGCGGGCGGATGAAGCGGGACGTGCCCATCCACATCTTCCCGCGCCGGCTGGACGCGGAAGGGCTCGCGGCGTTGGAGCGCCACCCGAGGGCCACCCCGGAGCTGGTGGCCTTCTGGCGCGGCCTGGAGCCGGGCTGGCGCCTCTTCGAGGAGACGCGACGTCCGCCCCGGGTCTCGGTGGACCCCGGGACGGGGGCCTACAGGGTCCGCTCCGGGCGCTAGCCCTCCCGGCGCGCGGGGCGGGGCATGGCGCCAGGGGTCCGGGGGGTTGGCATTCCAGAGGGCGGCGGTGGGAGCGGCCAGAGCGAGCGAGGGAGTGACATGGAGCAGCGCGTCTTCGGGAGCCTCGGGGCGGTGCCGGTGTTGGGGCAGGGCACCTGGCAGATGGAGGAGGATGACCAGGCGAGCGCGGTGAGGGCCCTCCAGGTGGGGTTGGAGCTGGGGATGACGCACGTGGATACGGCCGAGCTGTACGGCTACGGCGAGGTGGAGGAGCTGGTGGGCGAGGCGCTCGCCGGGCGGCGCGACGAGGTCTTCCTCGTCTCCAAGGTGATGCCCAATAACGCCACCTACGAGGGCACCCTGAAGGCCTGCGAGCAGAGCCTGAAGCGACTGCGGACGGACCGACTCGACTGCTACCTGCTGCACTGGCCGGGGCCGCACCCGCTGGAGGAGACGGTGCGCGCCTTCGAGCGGCTGCGCTCGGACGGGAAGATTCGCGCCTGGGGGGTGAGCAACTTCGACGTGGACGACCTGGAGGAGGTGCTGGCCATCGCCGGGCCGGGCCGGCTCGCCTGCAACCAGGTGCTCTATCATCTGAGGGAGCGCCACATCGAGCACCGGGTGCTGCCGTGGTGCGAGCGGCACGGGGTGGCGGTGGTGGGCTACAGCCCCTACGGGAGCGGGGACTTTCCGGAGCCGGGCAGCCCGGACGGGCGGGTGCTGGCGGAGGTGGCGCGGGCGCACGGGGCCACGCCACGGCAGGTGGCGCTGCGCTTCCTCACCCGGAGGCACTCCGTCTTCGCCATCCCCAAGGCCAGCCTGGAAGCCCACACCCGGGACAACGCGGCGGCGGAGCGCCTGCGGCTCACCCAGGAGGACCTGGCCCGGTTGGAGGAGGCCTTCCCCCCCGGGCCGGTGCGGCGGCAGCTCCCGGTGGTGTAGGGAGAGGGACGCCCAAGGGAGCCCGTCCCCCTGGCTTGAGGGCAGGCAGGCGAATGCCCATCGCGGGAGGTGGACGGCAATCTGATACGGTGGCGCTCACGAGTGCCGGGGCGCAGCGCCCCGGGCCCGTGGTTGCGCGCACATGAACACCACCCACCGCTCCCCCCAGGCCAAGGAGGCCTACCGTGAGTTCCTGCTCAAGCGGGCTCCGGCCCGACTGAGGCAACTGGCGCTCACCGCGCTGCTGTCCAGCCCGGTGCTGCTCGGGTTGGACGTGCTCTACCTGCTGGGACAGGGGCGGGAGTGGAGCGGCCTGAGGGCCCTGGCCCTGGCGCGGCTGCCGTGGGTCCTGGTGCCGGTGGTGATGCTGCTGGTGCGCCGGGCGCTCAATCCGCGGGACATCCCGGTGGCGACGTTCTGGGCCACGCTGCTGTTCGCGGTGGGCAACGACTGGGTCTTCTACCAGGTGGGGATGGAGGGCTCGGGCTACCACGTGGTGATGGTGGTGCTCAACGTGCTGACGGGGCCCTCGATGCTCCCCATCGGCCGCTGGGGGCGCTACGCCTTCTACTCGCTGCTGGGCATGGCCCACCTGACGTTCGACCTGGTGCTGAGCCGGGCGCCGCTGGCGAGCACCCTGGTGCTGGACATCGTCCTGCTGGCGGGCACCTTCGCGGTGGGCACGCTGCTGGAGGCGCTGCACCGCGGGCACAAGCGCCAGTTCTACATGCGCCAGGAGATGACGCAGGCGCTGCGGGCCCTGGAGGGCTCGCGGATGAAGATCGTCGAGATGGCGCGGCTGTTGGGCGGCTCGGCGCGGGTGCTCTCGTCCACCATCTCGGAGATGTCGCAGCAGGCGGCACACGTGCGCACGGCGGCGCTGCGCATCGCCTCGGCCAGCGAGCAGATGGCGAGCGCGGCCGGAGCGCTGTTCCGCCACTCGCGGGCGAGCGCCACGCAGGCCGAGCAGGCGCAGCACTACACGGGCGAGGTGGACTCGCTGGTCAGCGGCATGGAGACCAGCATGTATGAAATCGCCCAGGCGGTGGGGCGCAGCTCGATGAGCGTGCAGCGGTTGGAGAGCAGCTCCGAGCGCATCCACGGCTTCGTGGAGACCATCCAGGAGATGGCGGCGGCGACGAACATGCTGGCGCTCAACGCGGGAATCGAGGCGGCGCGGGCGGGGGAGCACGGGCGGGGCTTCGCGGTGGTGGCCAAGGAAGTGGGCAAGCTGGCCGAGGAGTCGGGGCGCAGCTCGGGGCAGATTGGCGCGGTGGTGGGCGGGGTGACGCGGCAGATGGCCGAGACGCTCCAGGCGGTGGGGCACATCCGCGAGACGACGGAGCGCTTCACCCCGGTGCTGGAGTCGGCGAGGACGACGCTGCGCTCCATCCGGGAGATCGTGCTGCAGAACCAGCAGTTGATGGAGAAGAGCTCGGGCGAGGCGGAGCGCCAGGCGGAGCAGACGACGCACATCTCGCAGGGGTGCGCGCGGCTGCTGGAGCTGGTGGACACGTACTCGCAGATGGGCACGGACGTGGCGGCGACGGCGCTCCAGCTCGGGAAGATGGCCGACGAGCTGAAGCTGCTGCTGCCCGAGGAAGTACAGGACGACGGACCCCGGGCGTAGGACGGGAGTGGAGTTGCCTCGGGTCCGAGCGGCCTGTATCCACTCAGGGCATGCAAGCCCTGTCCAACCTGCTGTCCCGTCTCCCCCGGAAGCAGACGCATCGGGAAGACATCCCCGTGCTCCCCGGTGAGCTGCCCTTCGTGGGGCACTCCCCCTACCTGCTCGGCGACAGCCTCGGGTACCTGCTCAACTCCGCCGCCCAGGTGGGTCCGCTGTTCTGGATGAGGAACATCGGCAACGAGTACTCGCTGGTCTGCATGGGCGAGCCCGGCTTCGAGCTGCTCAAGAACCGGGTGACGAGCAGCGAGTTCATCCGCGAGCAGGCGGCGGACTTCATTGGGGACTCGCTCCTGTCGAGGGATGGGCCGCCGCACCGCAGCCTGCGCTCGGCGATGAGCGGGCCCTTCACGCCCCGGGGTCTGACGGCCAGCGGGGCCGCGGCGCTCTCGGCCGAGGTCATCGAGGACTACGTGGGCCGCTTCCCCGAGGGCCCCTTCTCCCTGCTGGGCCAGATGCAGGGGCTCGCGCTGGACATCATCTTCCGCGTCATGGGCATCGACCGCGCCGAGCTGGAGGCGTGGAACAAGAACTACCGCGAGTTCATCCTGGCGGCGCTCCCCATCCAGGTGGACCTGCCGTTCTCGCCCATGCGGCGGGCGCGGCGGGGCCGGGCGTGGCTGGATGCGCGCTTCGCCCAGTTGATCGCGGCGGCGAGGGGCAAGCCGGGGATGCCGGGGACGCTCTCGGCGCTGCTGGCGGAGCGGGATGACCAGGGGCGGGCGCTGGGCGACGAGGACCTCATCCAGAACCTGCGCCTGCTGGCGTTGGCGGGGCACGAGACGTCGGCGTCGGTGATGTCGTGGATGGGCCTCGAGCTGGCGCAGCGGCCGGAACTCTGGGACACGCTGCGGGACGAGGCAATGGCGGCGCCGGGCCTGCCGCGCTCGCCCGAGGAGCTCAAGCGCCATCCGTTCGCGGAGGCGATCTTCCGCGAGGTGCTGCGGCTCTACCCGCCGGTGGCGTTCACGGCGCGCCAGGCCACGGCGGACCTGGAGCTGCACGGCAAGCGGGTGCCCAAGGGGACGATGGTGACGATTCCCATCGGCACCTACGGCTACGACCCGGGGCTCTACCCCGAGCCGTTGCGGTTCGACCCGTCGCGCTGGCTGGGGAGGCGCTCGCCGCCCTCGGCGGTGGAGACGGCGGTGTTCGGTGGTGGCCCCCACTTCTGCCTGGGCTACCACCTGGCCTGGGTGGAGGCGGTGCAGTTCGCCACGGCGTTCGCCCGCGAGGTGACGCGCCGGGGGCTGCGACCGAGGTTCGCCTCCAAGACGCCGCCCAAGCTGCGCTACGCCCCCTTCGGGCAGCCGCCGAAGAGCGCGCTCATCGAGCTGGTGAAGGCCTGAGAAAGGCTCAGTCGAGGAAGCGGCGCCACCAGCGCCGGGTCTCCTCTTCCGAGTAGCCGCTCCAAGGGGAGGGACTTGGGGCCTCGGGCAGCCAGGGTTCCAGCACGTGCGCCAGCTCGCGGTAGGCGGGCAGGTCGTGGCCTCGAGTCAGGTCTCCGGCCTCCGGCCACTTTCCCAGGGTCACCAGCACCCGCTCGCCTTCCATGTCCCGCACGGTGGTTTCGGGTGAGTGCAGCCGGGTGCGCAGGCCCGAGGCGCCGCCCACCGCTCCGAGCACTGGCGGGCCGAGGAAGTTCAGCCAGTGCACGCCATCCACTCGCGTACCGAGGGTGTCGGTGATGCTGGGAGTGGGCACATCCAAGCCCGGGAAGCGGAAGACGTCCTCGCGGAGGGTCCGCATGACCTGGCGGGACCTGTTGGGCAGGTGGAAGGCGAGGCCCCCATGTCCGGAGGTGAAGGGCAGACCCGCCGCCAGCTCCAGGGCGAGCGCCGTCACTGTTTCCGGGCCATGCGCCTCGAGAAACTCCGTGGGCAGCGAGAAGCTCACCGCACTGACGGCTTCCCGCTGAGTGCGCCACGGCAGGCGAGCCACGTAGCTGAAGGCATGGCCGTTGGTTCCAGTGGTTCCACCCACGAGGCTGACGAAGGTCTCGAAGCCTTTCCTGTTCCGTTGAAGGAAGGTCTCCGCGTCCCACTCCTCGACGAAGCGATGCTGGCCCGGCCGCAGCCAGCTTCGGACGACTTCCCAGCCGGACTCGCTGAGCGGGAACCAGTCCCCTTCGCCTTCGGTATCACACCACTTGCCGAGGGTTTCTGGTCCCACGGCGTGCAGGTACGTATCGAGAGCGCGGCTCACCACCGCCGACAGCTCGTGGTGGTCATGCGGTAGGTAGAAGACGAGGCGTACGACCTGATAGGGAGCGGTCATCGACTGATTCCCAGTTGAGGGGTCACGATGGCGGGTTCTTCCTCTCCACCCAGGGCGCGGTACTTTTCCAACTGGAGTTGGGTCGCATCATCCGACAACGGATCCTCCCTGCGCTTCGCGAGGCAGGGAAACTTGAAGTCGTAGATACGTTGGACTTGATTCGGGTTGCCCGAGGCGTGGAGCACAACGTCGGGAACTCGCGTTCCCAGCAAGAACTCGAAGAGCCTGGCCGCCACCCACTTCGCCACCAACCGAGGATCGAGCCTCACCCACTTTTTCGTCGCCGGGTCGAGCTTGTACGTTGGTTCCAGGGTGAAGTTGTCTGGGAAGAGTGGGCCGAGCTCACGCTGGACGCAGGCCAGGGCCTCCTGGTGCTTCATCGTCCCGAGCTCCATGGCCCGCGTGAGCTTCTTGGTACCCTCGGAACGGACCACCTTGTCGCACTCGGCATCGCTTGGGCTCTTCCCAGGGCCATACTCCTGCTCGTTGACCTTGAAGTGCGCGGACTGGGCGCACTCGACGAGAAGCTGTTCGACGCGGACCACCTCCGCGGTGCTCAGCACCCGCATGACGGCGATGGCGGTGCGGGCCGCTCCCACGGCGCGTGACAGCCAGGGCAGGGTGGCCTCCTCGCCCGGTGTCACGACGACACAGCCCGGGTTACGGAGGCAGCCATCCGTCGCCGAGTTCAGGGTTTGCGCGTAGTGGGGGGGCCGAGGTGGCTCTCCCCTCAGTGCGTCACGTGGCGCCCTCGCGGCGGTACATGCGGCCTGGGCAACAAGCACCGCCAGCGTCAGCACGAAGCGGCTCATCCTTCCGTACCTCGCAAAAGAGTCCTCTACCGCGCCCCCGGCGAGGGCACCGGGGCCCTGTCATTGCGGTACACCACGCCCTCCTTCATCACGAAGAAGACCCGCTGGGTGGCGCGGATGTCCTGGAGCGGATCTCCCGGCACGGCCACCACGTCGGCGAGCTTGCCCACCTCCAGCGTCCCCAGCGACTCCTGCACCCCGAGCAGCTCCGCGTTGACGACGGTGGCGGCGCGCAGGGCGTCCGCGGGCTTCATCCCCGCCTCGACGAGCAGCCCGAACTCCTCGGCGTTGCGCCCGTGGGAGAACACCCCCGCGTCCGTGCCGAACGCCATCCGCACCCCGGCGGAGATGGCCTTGCGGATGGCCTCGCGGTGCTTCGTGTTGGCCACCTGCGCCTTGCGCGCGTTCTCGGGCGGCAACTGCCCCTTGTTCAACCGCTCCATCACCCCCTGCAACGCCAGCGCCGTGGGCACGTAGTACGTCCCCTGCTTCTTCATCAGCGCCAGCGCCTCGTCGTCCAGGAACGAGCCGTGCTCGATGGAGTCCACCCCCGCGCGCACCGCGCGCTTGATGCCCTCGGCGCCGTGGGCGTGGGCGGCCACCTTGCGGCCTCGCGCGTGGGCCTCGTCGACGATGGCGTCCAGCTCGGCCTGGGTGAGCTGCGGCGAGCCCACGTCCTCGTTGCGGCTGAGCACGCCCCCGGTGGCGCACACCTTGATGAGGTCCGCGCCGTACTTGAGGTTCTCACGCACCTTGGCGCGGAAGGCCTCGGGGCTGTCGGCGACGCCCCGCGAGGACTCCTCGGCGAGCAGGCCCTTGCGGAACGAGTTGCCCTCGTCGCAGTGGCCGCCCGTGGTGCCCAGCCCCGCCGTGGCCGTGAGGATGCGCGGGCCTGGCGCGAGCCCACGCCGGATGCCATTGCGCAGGCCCACGTCGATGAAGTCCGAGGCGCCGAGGTTGCGCACGGTGGTGAAGCCCGCCATCAGCGTGGCGCGCGCATGGGGCAGCGCGTCGAGCGTCTGCTCGGGCACCGTGCGCTGCAACTCGTCGATGAGGTCCTGCCGCCAGTCGTCACCGGGCTCGCCCGTCAGGTGCGTGTGCGCATCCATGAAACCGGGCAGCAGCGTGGCGTCACCGAGGTCCACCACCTCGGCGCCCAGGGGCACGACGGCGGAGAGGCCCACGGCGGAAATCTTCCCGTCCACGACGAGCACCTGGGCGGGGGAGACGAGCTTCCCGCTCTTCGCGTCGAAGAGGCGGGAGGCCTTGAGGACGAGGGCCTTGGGGGCCGCCGGAGGGGGGGCGGCGGCGGAGGCCGGGAGCGCGAGGAACGAGGCGAGCACGAGGGCGTTTCTCATGCGCGCCAGTGTAGCGGGGGGCGTTCAGGAGATGGCGTGCGTCTGGGCCCAGTAGGAGATGACGGCCTCGTCGTCCACGATGCGCGAGTGGAAGTGGTCCCACAGGTCGGTGACGGCGACGGCGTGGCCCTTGGACAGCTTGGAGGTGAGGTAGAGGGCGAAGTACTCGGCGCCGCTGCCATCGTCCACGGGGCCCAGCTTGTCGAGCGGGCGCTTCGTCACGGGGCACAGCAGGGTGCAGCGCGTGCCGGGGGCGATGTCGATGAAGCCCGACTTGCGCGGGTCGCCATGGATGGGCGAGAGGTGGACGAGCCCCTCGCGTCCATCGGGCGTGCGCAGCAGCAGCGTGACGGCGGGGTGGCCGTTGAACTTCACGTCCGAGAAGCCGGCGAGGTTGTCACCGCCGGGCCCGAAGGCCTGCGTCACCACCAGCGTCACGTTCTCGGCGACGGGCCGCGGGCCGTCGTGTTGCTCGGGAATGCCCTGGAGCTGCTGGTTCTGCGTGTCGACGTGTTGCTTCGGCATGGGGAGACTCCGCACGGGGGGGAGCGCGAAGATAATGGCGGAGGCCCGGCGCTGGAACCCCGGGAGGTGTCCTTCGCGGCAACCCCGTCCCGGAGGGCACACTCGGAGCGTATCAGGGCCTTTCACAGAGGGCGGGTTTCGGGTGCGCACATCCGGAGTGGCTGGCGTACCCGGGCACGAAACCTCACGCGCCGCGCCGTGCGCGCGAGTCCGCGCGAGGGGTGAGGCCCTTGGTGAGCCACTCCACCGCCTGCTCGGCACCATCCCGGCGGATCCACACCGCCAGCTCGCGGGCGCGCTGACGGGCCTCGGGCTGCACGCTCCAGCGCAGGGACTCGGCGAGGTAGCGGGCCGTGAGGCGCGAGCGCTTGAGGGGCTCGGGGGAGACTCCGAGCGTGTGGACGCGATCGGCCCAGTAGTGCTGGTCGAGGAAGTGCGGAATGACCACCTGGGGAATGGCGGCGAGCGCGGCGGCGTGGGTGGTGCCGGCGCCGCCGTGGTGCACCATGGAGCGCACCCGGGGCAGCAGGGCGCTGTGCGGCACGGAGCCGATCGCCATCACCTCCGGCGGCAGCGTCTCGCCCCCGCCGAGCCCGGCCCAGCCGCGGAACAGCAGGGCGCGTACCCCCGCGGAGCGCACGGCCTTCACCACCTCGCGCGTGGTGTGGACGGGGTCCGTGTCCACCATGCTGCCGAAGCCGATGTAGACGGGGGGCTCGCCTCCCTGGAGGAAGGCCTCCACGTCATCCGGGAGTGGACGGGGGTCGTCCATGAGGAAGGCGCCCACCTGGGGCGTGGTGCCCAGCAGGTCCGGCGGCAGGGGCGCCAGGAGGGGATCCGCCGCGAGCAGGGGCGAGTCCGTCACCACGTCGTGGAAGAGGTCCCTGCTCAAGCCCAGGCCCATGCGGGCACGCCAGTCGTCGAGGGGCTCGCGGGCCGCCATGTTCCACACGGTGTTGTTGAGCCACCAGGTGAGGCGGTTGAACCACTGGGGGGCGTGGTTGATGGGGATGGCGGGGGCGGAGTGGTAGCGCGAGCGCTGGAGCCGGGGGCAGAAGGAGAGGTAGCGGTAGGGGATGCGCAGGGCCTGGGCCACCGAGGGCCCCGTCACCAGCGCGCCCGTGGCCACCAACAGGTCCGAGCCCTCGACGGCCGCCGGAAGGGTGGCCAGCTGCTGGGTGATGGCCTCGCGCGTGAGGTCCACCATCGCGCCCAGCCGTCCCTCGGTGGCGCGCAGCTTCGCCTGGAAGTCCTGGCCGATCGCCTGGTAGGGCAGGCCGTGCGCCGCGACGAACTCCTCGTAGTCCCTCGGCGCGCACAGCACCACCTCGTGCCCCGCGCGCACGAGTGCTCGTCCCAAAACGATGAAGGGCTGCACATCCCCCCGACTTCCGAAGGTGGCCAGCGCGATTCTCATGGTGCGACTCCGCGAGACGACTCCGGGAGCATACAGCGGGCAGCGAATCCTGGGGGGGTCTTCCCCGCCTCCCCTCCATCAGCAGACGAGCGAGCACACCCCGGGGCGGGGCCCCACTCCGAAAGTCGGGTAGGGGGCCGGCGCCCGACGTGGAGACCCTTACCTCGCGAGGGGGGCCGAAAAGGTGTGACCATTTGAATCGGTAGTGGGCATTGACAGGACGTGACAAGTCGGTAAGGTGGACTCCCTGCTTCTGGAGGCCCCTGCCATGCCCAGGCTCTCGGCTCGTGTGGAACGCCCATTGGCGATGACCCTTGGAGGGGCGGCGCTCGCCGCGCGCACGAGGGCGGGCCTCACCCAGGCGGACGTGGCCCGGAGGGTGGGGGTGCAGCTGGAGGTGTATGGCCGCATCGAGCGGGGCGAGGTGTTCCCGAGCGTCCCCACGCTGCGGCGGCTGTGCGTGACGTTGGCGATCGGCTCGGACGAGCTGCTGGGGCTGGAGGGGGCCCTGGAGTCGCGGCGCGAGGTGGGCGGGGCCCGGGCCCTGCGCCAGTTGGCGAGCGCCGCGCGGGGGCTGAGCGTGTCGCAGCTGCGGCTGCTGCACCGGCTCGCCGAGTCGTTCGAGCCCCCGGAGTGACGCGGGGGGCGTCGGGCTCCGCGCGGGCGCCCGACTACCGGAGTGTGCACGGGGGGTACATCATCCGAGGTGGACTCGGTGAACAGGGCGGAGCGGGAAGCGCGGCATGCCTGCTTGCGGACCCACCGAGCGGCGTGAGAACACGGGCGCTGACGTCCGGATGGAGGTGGTGGTGCACCGGTTTCTCGACTTCAAGAGCTTCCAAAAGGCATCCCTCGACCTGTTCAAGCCGTTCACGGTGCTCATCGGTAAGAACGGCTCTGGGAAGAGCAATGCCATTGAGGGGGTCGAGCTACTGGCGCGAATCGCTCATGGGCGGCCACTTTATGAGATCACCGACATCGGGCGGGGGATGAGCGGGTTCCAGGTACGTGGAGGGCTCGCTGCCTGCCCACGCACGGGCAAGGATGCGTTCGGTCTCAGGTTCTCCGCACGCATCGGCCTCGAGGATGTGCAACCTGGCGAGGAGCCTTCCAGACCGTTCGCCTATCAGGTCTATGTCCAGCCACTCCCCGAGCCTCGTATCTTGAGCGAACGGCTCGAGCTCGATGGGGATGCCCTGTTCGATGCGCATCTCACGAAAGAGGCATTGCTCACCGTGAGCTCGGAGGTGTTCAAGTCGATGCGTCCCGTCCCGATGTCCGCCGAGCGCTCGGTGCTTTCACGGTACGAACTCGTCGTGCCCAATACGCCCGTGGGGATATCGGCACGGGGGTTCGGGGAGAACGTCCGGAAATACCTGCGAGCCTCCTTCGTCTTCGATCCACAACCCAAGTTGATGCGGGCGTATGAGCGCCTCGGTAACCGGGTGCTCACCCGTGATGGCGCCAACCTCTCCGCGGTGCTCTACGCGCTTCACAAGGGCTCGGAGGCGGATCAAGCCACGCTGGAGCGCATCCTCCAGCGCATCCGGCAACTGCCCGAAGAGCCATTCGAGGTGTTCGACTTCGTGGTGACGAGTCTGAACGATGTCATCTTCGGCATCCGGGAGACGAAGGACGGACCGCTTGTCGATGCGCGCCTGCTTTCCGACGGCACCCTGCGTTGCCTGGCGGTCCTCACCGCACTCGAGACGGTGGAGGAGGACTCTCGAGTGGTCATCGAGGAGTTCGACAACGGTCTGCACCCGAGCCGGGTGAAGCTCCTGGCTGAAGCCATTTCGGAGGCGTGCACGCGCCGCAAGCTGAACGTGCTGGTGACGACGCACAATCCCGCGACGCTCGATGGGCTCACCCGCGAGCAACTCCAGGGCGTGGTGCTTTGCTTCTGGGACCGGGAGAAAAAGGCCTCCCGGCTCGTTCCCCTCCTGAAGCTGCCGCGCGCGGACGTGCTGCTCGAGCGCGGCCACCTGGGCGATCTCGTCACCCGCCGTGTCCTCGAACAGCACTTGATGCCGGGCTTCGAGGCGGCGCAGAAGGCCAAGGCTCAAGACTGGCTGGACTCCCTTCCATGAGCACCACGGCCCTGGTGGTCGACACGAGCTACCTGGTCGAGTTGTTCAAGGTGCCCAAGCTGTTCGACCCGGCGTTCGCGGAGCGCGTGAAACAGCGGTTTGGCGAGGTGCTCAAGGCCGGTCATCGCCTGTATGTGCCCTTCCCGGTTGTCTTCGAGGTGGCCAACCACATCGCGGGCGTGCCGGACGGCGGTTCGCGCAAGAAGCTCGCGGACGTATTGGCGAACACCGTCCGGAGCTGCGTCGAGTCCGCCAACCCGTGGATCATCACGCCGGCCTCCGAGGACATCCTCTACGACTTGAGCGAGCTGCTGCGGCTCTGCGACGTCTACGCGCGGGAGATGGCCGTCCAGAGCATCGGGCTCAGCGACACGGCCATCATCGAGGAAGCACGTCGGCTGAAGGAAAAATACAACCAGCCCGGAGATCGGGTCCACATCTGGACCCGAGACGAGGCGTTGAAGGCGCACGAGCCCGATACCGAGCCCGAGTCGCTGCTCTCCTGATGGGATGTGGCTAGAGTTGCTCTTCAAGGCAGGCCCTCCAGGGAGCATCCGAGCGTGCACGAGCTACAACCTCTCATCGACGCGGTCCGGATGGCGTGTGAGCTGTGCCGCCGGGTGCGGGCCTCCGACGCGGGCTTCACCCGCAAGAGCGACGCGAGCCCCGTTACCCTGGCGGACTATGGGGCGCAGGCGCTGCTGTGCCGCACCCTGGTGCGCCACTTCCCCGAGGACGGGGTCATCGCCGAGGAGGGCGGAGAGGCCTTCCTGCAGCTGCCTCCAGGAGAGCGCGAGCAGGCCGTGCGACTGGTGGCCAAGCTGCTGGGCGAGCGGGTGAGCGAGGAGGACTTCGTGCGCTGGCTGGACCATGGCCGGGGCGTGCGGGCGGACCGGACATGGGTCATCGATCCGATCGACGGCACGGAGGGCTTCATCCACGGGCGCTCCTATTCGGTGTGCGTGGGGACGCTGGTGGAGGGCACGCCGGTGGACGGCTTCATCGGCGCCCCGGTGTCGCCGCTGGATGAGAGCGGGACGATCTTCTTCACGGACGGGGGCAAGGCCTGGGCCGAGCCGCTCGAGATCCCCGAGGACATGGTGTCGCGCCCGTTGCAGGTGTCCGACCGGGCGGACCCGATGAGCGTGCGCGTGGTGGAGAGCTACGTGATGGGTCGGCGCTCGCGGGAGATCGCCGACCGGGTGTACGCGGAGGCGGGGTTGGATGCGCGGCGCATCAAGCGGTACGACGGGATGCTGAAGTACGCGCTGGTGGCGGCGGGGGCGGCGGACCTGTTCATCCGAGGGCCTCGCGACACGCGGAAGAATCCACACAAGGTGTGGGACCACGTGGCGGGCACGGCGTTGGTGCAAGCGGCGGGCGGGCGGGTGACGGGGCTGGATGGTCGCTCGGTGGAGTTCGGACTGGGAGTGGAACTGCGCACCCTGGGGCTCATCGCGAGCAACGGACGCATCCACATGGACGTCGTCAAGGCGATGGGGCGGGCGGCCGGGGAGGAGTGGGGCTTCCTGCCTCAGTCGGACTGAGCAGCCACCAGGAGCCATGGAGTGACGGCGCGCCCGAGCTGCTAGGCTGGGAGCCCGAAATGGCCTCTTCTCCCGTGAAGCTCCCCTCCACCGAGCGTGCGGACCCGACGCGCGCGCTGGTGTCCCGACTGGTCGACAACCTGGAGCGCGTCATCCGGGGCAAGCGCGAGGCCCTGGAGCTGGTGCTGTGCTCGGTGGCCGCGGGCGGGCACGTGTTGTTGGAGGACGTGCCGGGCACGGGGAAGACGACGCTGGCCAAGGCGCTGGCGCTGAGCATCGGGGGCAGCTTCAAGCGGGTGCAGTTCACGCCGGACCTGTTGCCCACGGACATCGTCGGAGCGTCCATCTTCAACCCGCAGGAGGGCACGTTCCGCTTCCGGGAGGGCCCGCTGTTCGCGAACGTGCTGATCGCGGATGAAATCAACCGGGCCTCGCCGCGGACGCAGTCGGCGCTGCTGGAGGCGCTGAGCGAGGGCCAGGTGACGGTGGATGGGCGCTCGCACGTGCTGGCGCCGCCCTTCCTGTGCATCGCGACGCAGAACCCGGTGGAGTTCCACGGGACATACCCCCTGCCGGAGGCCTCGCTGGACCGGTTCGCGGTGCAGCTGTCGCTGGGGTACCTGCCAGAGGACGAGGAGCGGACGCTGCTGATGACGCGCTCGGGGCCGCCGCCGCTGGAGGGGATGGTGCCGGTGTGCACGGTGGACGAGGTGACGGAGCTCCAGCGCCGGGCGCGGGAGGTGAGGCTGGAGGAGTCGGTGGCGGACTACCTCCTGCGCATCGTGCAGGCGACGCGTGGACACCCCAGCATCCGGCTGGGCGTGTCGACGCGAGGGGCGCTCGTGTACGGGCGGATGGCGAGGGCGAGGGCGCTGATGCAGGGCAGGGACTACGTGCTGCCGGAGGACCTGAAGGCGCTGGCGGTGCCGGTGCTGGCGCACAGGTTGGTGCTGGACACGCGGGCCCGGTACGCGGGAGCGGACAAGCGGGCGCTGACGAAGGACCTGGTGGGCGCCGTGCCGGTGCCCCGGTAGAGGGAGACGCCGCGCATGGCCCGACGTCGTCGCTGGTCCTTCTTCATGCCGGCCGAGGAGCACGGCTTCATCCGCGCCCTCCGGGACCGCTACCAGGGCCTGCTCACCCCGGTGGGGCGCGTGGTGCTGTGGGCGGCGCTCGCCACGGCGCTGCTGCTGCTCGGCGGGCTCGTCGCGCCGCTCATCCTCTTCTTCTCCTTCTCCGTGTCCGCGCTCGTGGCCGCCGTCGTGGTGGGCCTGCCCTTCCGGCCGCGCGTCTCGCTCACGCGCCTGCTCCCGCCCCCGGTGTCCGCCGGGGACACGCTCACCTACCGCGTGCGCGTGGAGAACACCGGCCGGCGCACCGTGCGCCACGTGGCCATCGAGGAGCGCGACCTGCCCTCCGAGCTTCGCGCCGTGGGCGAGCCCCCCGTCATCGACTCGCTGGCTCCCGGCGAGCGCGCCGAGGTGACGCTTCACCTGCGGTGCACCACCCGGGGCGTGTACGCGCTGTCGGCGCTCCAGGCCGCGAGCCTCTTCCCCTCGGCGCTGGTGAAGTGGCCGAGGCGCTCTCCCGGCAAGGACCGGGTGCTCGTCTACCCGCGCTTCACCCCGCTCGAGTCGCTGGAGGTGCCGCACGGGCGCAACTACCAGCCTGGAGGCATCGCCGTGGCCTCGCAGGTGGGCGAGTCCACCGAGTTCTTCGGCACCCGCGACTGGCATGACGGGGACCGCACGCGGGACATCCACTGGCCCTCCTACGCGCGCACCGGCCGCCTCGTGGTGAAGGAGTTCCAGGAGGAGTTCTTCGTCCGGCTCGCCCTGGTGCTCGACGTGCAGTCGCGCTCGGTGAAGGAGGATGCGCTGCTGGAGAAGGCGCTCTCGCTGGCGGCGGGTATGGCGGACGTGCTGGCGCGTCAGGAGTACATCATCGACCTGTTCGCCGCCGGGCCCCAGGTGTTCCACTTCCAGGCGGGGCGCGCGCTGGCGCACTTCGACCACATCCTGGAGATTCTCGCCGCCATGGAGTCCGGGGACAGCCTGGACATGAAGGCGCTGGAGGCGGCGCTGCTGCCCGAGTCCAGCCAGCTCTCCGCCGTCATCTTCGTGGTGATGGACTGGGAGCCCTCGCGCGCGGCGCTGGTGGAGAAGCTCAAGGCGCACGGGGTGGCGGTGCGGGTGCTCTCGGTGCGGCCGGACCGTAAGCCCGTGGGGCTCGCCCCCGAGGAAGTGGTGGAGCTGTCATGAACACCCCGGGTGACAACACCTCCGGGCCTGGCCGGCTCATCGAGCTGATGCCGGTCTTCGCGGCGCTCGCGCTGCACGCGGTGGCACACGGCCGCTGGCTGCTGTGCGCGCCGGTGATGGTGGCGCTGGGGTGGGCGGCGCTGGCCGGCGTGCGCGTGGACTACAGCCCGGCGCGCCTGCTCATGGCGGGGGCGCTGGGCTTCGGCGCGGGGCTCGCGATGCTCGGGGTGAGCACACCGCCCACGGCGCCCTTCCCGCCCTTCATCTTCGGTCCCCTGTGCGGAGCGCTGGTGGGGTTGAGTGTCCTGTGCGGGCTGGGTCGCAACCGCTACTACGCGTGGACGTACGCGTGCCTGCTGGTGGCGCTCAGCATGCGGGTGCGCCAGCTGCCGGCCATGCCGTGGGTGCTGGGCGCGGTGGTGCTCAGCGTGCTGCTGGTGGCCTTCTGGGAGGGCGGCCTGCGGCGCACGGGGCTCGGGGGCGTGGGGGGCTTCGCGGCCTTCACGGTGCTGGTGCTCGGAGGCGCGCTGGGGTTGGCGCGCACCGTCCACGCCAGCGAGGGCCTGTTGATGGATGTGGTGTACCAGCTGATGAAGGACCCCGGTCCCGGCGGCGGCTCGGAGTTCCAGTCCGAGGTGGGCATCCGCGCCGTGTCCCGCATTCCCCGTGGCTCCGAGCGGGCCCTGCTGGTGCTCTCCGGCGAGCAGCCCGAGCGGCTGCGGACGCGGGTGTTCGACGAGTTCGACGGGCAGCGGTGGACGACCTCGGAGGCGCTGGAGGAAACGCGGCTGGCGCTGCCCCCGGGGAGCGCGGAGGCGGAGCGGCTGACGGCGCTGACGGTGCTGACGCCGATGGGCGCGTGGCTGCCGGCGCCCGCGGGGACGCATGCGGTGGAGGGCGTACAGCCGGAGGTGCGGGGCGGCTGGATGCTGAAGGCGGAGGGGCTGGAGGGCACCACGCTCGTGCTGCGCACGGGGGCGGGGGAGCGCCTGCCCTCGGAGGACGTGCCGGGCGAGTCCCTCACGGCGATGCCGGAGTCGCTGGAGGCGGAGCTACGCCCGCTGGCGGAGTCGCTGACGCGGGGCGCGGGCACGCCGCGCGAGAAGGCGCGGGCGCTGGAGGCGTACTTCCACGAGCACTTCCTGTACTCGCTGAACGTGGATCTGCGAGGCGAGGGGAGCCCGCTGGCGGTGCTGGTGCGAGAGAAGCGCGCGGCCTACTGCACGTACTTCGCGAGCGCGATGGCGGCACTGCTGCGCACGGTGGACGTGCCGGCGCGGGTGGTGGGGGGCTTCGCGCCCGAGGAGCGCAACCCGCTCACCGGCTCGCTGCTGGTGCGCGAGCGGGACGCGCACGCCTGGGTGGAGGTGTACCTCGCGGACGAGGGGCGCTTCGTGGCCTTCGACCCGACGCCGTGGCGGAGCCGGGACGAGGCGCTCGGGCTGGCGCAAGGCAAGGCGGGCTTCATCGGGAACCTCACGGGGGCGGTGGGGACGTTCTTGCGGCGGGTGGGGGCGGCGCTGCGCTACCAGCCGCTGGAGCAGGCGCGGGCGGTGGGAAGCTCGCCGGTGTTCTGGCTGCTGCTGGTGGCGCTGGCGGCGTGGCGCTTCCGCGCGCGGCGAGGCGGCGCACGGACGAAGGCGCGGCGCGGGGCGCTGGACACGCGGGACGCGACCCTCGCGGCGGCCTACGCGCGCTACCTCAAGACGCTGAAGCGGAGGGCGGACCTGGTACCGGCGCCGGCGGAGACGGATGACGAGCTGCTCTCCCGACTGCGTGCGTCGCGGGGGGACGCGGTGGCCGCCGTGGCGGCGGAGTTCCTCGCGCACTACCGCGAGGCCCGCTACCGGGGCGAGCCCACCGCCGCGCCGCACTGGGTGGGGCTCGTGGACCAGCTGGACGCGAAGCTGCGCGAGAAGCCCGCTCCTTAGCGGGTCTCCAGCTCCTGGAACACGACGCCGTCCAGCTCCAGCCGCCGCACCGCGTCCACCAGGCGCTCACTGGCGACGATGATCGTGGACCAGTCCGCCAGCCGGAACACGTCCAGGTCCTCGGGCATGGAGTCGGTGACGAGGATGGGGGGCTGGGGGAGCTTGTAGCCCTTGTCTTCGCCACACGAGGGGCATGGAGGCTCGCGAGGAGGCAGGCAGTCAGGGTGGAAGCGGCCCCGCAGCTCGAGCTGCATATCCAGCAACTCTGGGTGGTTCTTCTGCCGAAAGCGCACGTTGAGAGCGCAGCCCTGGAGGCCGCGCACACCGGCTGCCTTCAGCTTCTCCAGGGCCTCGCGGCGCATGTAGAGCGACCAGGCGTTCTGCATGAAGAGCTGGCCGAAGTACCCGGTGGCCGACCCCTTCAGCGGGCCGAGTGCCGTCCCTGACTCCAGCACGGCATCCGGAGGTGCCAGTGGGCGCACCAGCTCGCGTCTCCGGACGAACTCCTCGTACGGTACGGGCCAGGGGTCGGTCAGCTTCTTCTGCTCCTCCTCCGGCAGGCTGGAGAGGTCCACGCAGGGGTACTGCGCCTCCGTGCCCTTTCTCCCGAGCCCACAGCCAGCACAGGGCTCGACACCGGGCAGCATCCACTTGTACGCGGCGTTCAAGTTGCCCGTGTACCGCGGCGCCTTGTCTTCCCGAATCCGATAGAACTTCATCACGTCCTCTTCACCTCGCGCGCTCCTCAGGGGGCGAACATCTGGGGACCGGGTGGGACGAGCGTGTGACCATAGGGCACGATGGGCCCGACGATATCGAAGCGGTAGGCCAGCTCGAAGGACTTGGCGAGGAGTTCCTTTGGCGTCACCCCAGTCACGTGTGGCTGGAGAAGACGAGCTCCCGCTCCCCGAGCGGAACGAAGCACGCCTCCACGTCCGCGTCCCGCACCTCGGCGAGCGTGGGCGGGTTCCACTTGGGGCGGTTGTCCTTGTCCACCAGTACCGCGCGGATGCCCTCGCGGAAGTCCGGCAGCGCGGTGGTGTGCTGGCTCAGCCGGTACTCCACGGTGACGACCTCGTCGTAGGGCCTGCCCCGGCACAGCCGCAGCTGGCGCAGCGTCACCTTGAGGCTCGTGGGAGACATGCGCCCCAGCGTGGCCCGCGTCTCCTCGGCCCACGGCGTGCCCTCGGCCTCCAGCGCCGCGAGGATGTCCTCCATGCGGTCCTTCGCGAAGCACCGCTCAATCTCCTCCCGGTGCTCCTTCAACGGGGAGGCGCCGGGCTCGGTGGTGAAGCCGGACAGCACCCGCGTGGCCACGTCCTTCGCCGGCCCCGAGGTCCAGTCCGCCGCCGCGAGCGCGTCCACCACCGCGTCCAGCCTGTCATGCGGCACGTGCTGCGTCCCGTACCCGAGCCACATCGCATCCGCGGCGTTGCACCGGGTGCCCGTGAGCCCGAGGTACGTGCCCGCCTCGCCCGGGAAGCGCGGGAGGAACCAGCCGCCGCCCACGTCCGGGAACAGTCCAATCGCCGTCTCCGGCATGGCCAGCATCAGCCGCTCGGTGACGACGCGGTGCGAGCCGTGCACGGACAGCCCGAGCCCTCCGCCCATGCTGATGCCATCCACCAGCGCGAGGTACGGCTTGGGGTAGTGGTGGATGAGGTGGTTGAGCCGGTACTCCTCGCGGAAGAAGGCGCGCGAGAGGGGCTCCTGTCCCTCGGGCACGGGCGAGCCCCGCGAGGCCGCCACGGCGCGCACATCCCCGCCAGCACAGAAGGCCCGGCCCCCGGCGCCGCGAATCACCACCGCCTTCACCGAGGGGTCCTGGGCCCAGGCCTCCAGCGCGGGCTGCAGCAGGCGGATCATCCCCAGGTCGAGCGCGTTGAGCGCCTTGGGGCGGTTGAGCGTCACCAGGCCCACGGGCCCGCGCGTCTCCAGCAACACATCCGTGTTCATGGCGCCGGGGGATAGCACGCCCCGGGCGTTCAGGGCCTGCGGGGCAGCACCGCCAGCGTCACCGTGGCCTTCGAGACGAGCTTCTTCTCGCCTCGGGCCACGGCGTACACCTCGGACTCCACGACGCTCATCGTGCGCCCGGCCTTCAGCACCGTGGCGCGACACCGCAGCTCCTCGCCCACGGCCACCTGGAGCAGGTTCATGGTGAAGCCCGTGGTGAGCACCCGCTGCTCGGCGGAGATGAGCGAGCCCGCCGCCGAGCCCCCCGTGTGGTCCGCCATCGTCGCCTGCACGCCCATGTGGATGACGCCGTCCTGCTGGAGGTGGCGCGGCAGCACCGTCAGCCGCGTCTCCACCTGTCCGGGCACGACGCCGACCAGCTCATAGCCCACGTCCATGACGAACGCCGCCGCGCGGAAGATCTCCTCCACCTGCCGCGCGTAGTCCGGGTTCCTCGGTTCCATGGGCTCGGGCCGCCGCCTCTACTTGATGACCGACATCCACCCGTGCTTGTCCGGCACCGTGCCGTACTGGATGCCGGTGAGGGTGTCATAGAGGCGCTGGGACACCTCGCCCACCTTGCCATCGCCGATGCGCAGCTCGCCGTCCGCGAAGCCCAGCGCGCCCACCGGGGAGATGACCGCCGCGGTGCCCGTGCCGAACACCTCGCGCAGCTCGCCCTTCCTCTGCGCCTCGCGCAGCTCGTCGATGGACAGCTTGCGCTCGCTCACCTTCATGCCCCAGTCGCGCAGCAGCGTCAGCGCGCTCTCGCGGGTGATGCCCGGCAGGAATGTGCCCTCCAGTGGCGGGGTGACGATCTCATCGCCAATGCGCAGGAAGAGGTTCATGGTGCCCACCTCCTCGATGTAGCGGTGCTCGACCGCGTCCAGCCACAGCACCTGCGCGTAGCCGCGCTTCTTGGCCTCCACCGAGGCCTTCAGGCCCGCCGCGTAGTTGGCCGCCGCCTTCGCCCCACCCAGGCCCCCGGCCGCCGCGCGCGTGTAGCTCTGCTCCACCCAGATGCGCACCGGCTCGGCCCCGCCCGAGAAGTAGCTGCCCACCGGGCTGAGGATGACGTAGAAGAGGTACTTGTCCGACGGGCGCACCCCGAGGAACGCCTCGGAGGCGATCACCACCGGGCGCACGTACAGCGACGTGGCCGGCGCGTTGGGCACCCAGTCCGCGTCCACCTTCACCAGGGCTTCGATGGCCTCGCGCGCCAGCTCGTGCGGCACCGGCGTCATGCTCAGCCGCTCGGCGCTGGAGGCCAGACGCTTGCAGTGGTCGGTGATGCGGAAGGCGCGCAGCAGCCCGTCCTTGCCGCGGAACACCTTGGAGCCATCGAACACCGCCTGGGCGTAGTGGAACACCGAGGCGCCCGGGTCCAGTCCGAGCGGACCGTGCGGCAGGATGCGCGCCTGGTGCCAGCCCCGCTCCGGGGAATAGTCCATCCGGAACATGTGGTCGGTGAAGTACTTGCCGAAGCCGAGCCCCTCCGTCGCGGGCTTGGACTTCAGGGTGGGGGCGCGCTGGACCTCGATGGACAACATGCTTCGGCTCCTCGTGCTGCGGGGACGGAGTGCGGTGGAGACAATCCCCCGGGGGAATCGAGACAATCAGTTATGTTGCAGGCCCTGTTCCGTCAAGTGTATCGATTGTCACCATGACAAGCTGGACGCCGGAACTCCAAGGACGCGGTGGACCGCTGTACAGGGCCATCGCGGACGCGCTCGCGGAGGACATTGACGCGGGGCGTCTCGTTCCCGGCAACCGGCTGCCCACCCACCGCGAGCTGGCCGAGCGGGTGGGAGTCACGGTGGGGACGGTGACGCGGGCCTACGCCGAAGCGGAGAAGCGGGGGCTGGTGCGCGGAGAGGTGGGGCGGGGCACCTATGTGAGGGGCCCCGAGGCGCCCGCGGCCATGCCCTCGCCGGTGGAGGTGGCCGACGACGAGTCGCCGGTGGAACTGGGCGTCAACGCCCCGGCCACGCCCGAGGGGGATCCCGCGAGCCAGGCGCTGCGCCGCTCGCTGGAGGAGCTCGGGCGCTCGGCGAGGCTGTCGGAGCTGCTCGCGTACCAGCCGGCGGCGGGCACCACGGCGCACCGTGTCGCGGGAGCGCAATGGGCCTCGCGCTTCGGACTGCGGGTGAAGCCGGAGCAGGTGGTGGTGTGCGCGGGGGGACAGCACGCCATGGAGGTGGCGCTGGCGGCGCTGACGAAGCCGGGGGAGACGCTCGTCACCGAGGCGCTCACCTACCCGGGGATAAAGGTGCTGGCGCGCCGCTTCCAGCTGCGGCTGCAGGGGGTGGCCATGGACGCGGAGGGGCTGGTGCCCGAGTCCTTCGAGGCGGTGTGCCGCGGCGGCCCGGTGCGGCTGCTCTACACCCAGCCCACGTGCCACAACCCGACGGGGGCGGTGCAGTCCGAGGAGCGGCGCGAACGCATCGCCGAGGTGGCGCGCAAGTATGGGGTGCTGGTGCTGGAGGACGACTCGTACGGGCTGTTGCCGGAGCGGCGTCCGCCGCCGCTGGCGACCTTCCTGCCCGAGGCGAGCTACTTCATCGCCGGGGTGTCCAAGCTGCTCACGCCGGGGCTGCGCATCGGCTACCTGGTGGCGCCGGCGAGGGCGAGGGGCGAGCGGCTGGCGGAGGAGGTGGGGCTGGCCTCGCTGATGACGACGCCGCTGATGGCCGAGGTGCTGGCGCGCTGGGTGGAGGACGGCACGGCGGACGCGCTGGTGGTGCGGCAGCGGCAGGAGGTGGGGGAGCGGCTGGAGCTGGCGCGCACGGTGCTGGGGACATGGGTGCGGCGCGAGGCGTCGGTGCCGCTCTACCACCTGTGGCTGGGGCTGCCGGAGGGCCGGCGGAGCGAGGAACTCACGGCGCAGGCCAGGCGCAACGGGGTGTCGGTGACGTCGGCGGACCTGTTCACCACGGGGCCGGGGCCGGTGCCGGCGGCGGTGCGGGTGTGCATCGGCGCGCCGCGCACGCGCGCGCAGTTGGAGCGGGGCCTGCGGCGGCTGCGCGAGGTGCTCGAGGCCGGGCCCGAGCCGCTGGCCGCCATCATCTGAAGGGGCTTCAGGGCCGGAGCGAGCTGGGCACCGGGTCCTTCTTCCGGGTGGGCATGTAGCACTTGCCCTCGAACTCGGCCGTGCTCTTGGGGCAGGGGGGGCGGTGTTCGAGGGTGACCCAGCAGCCGCCGCGAATCTCCACCTCGGTTCCCTTGAGGCACGGAGGCCTCTGCTGTTCCTTGAAGGGGGCCTCGGGCATGGGGTAGGCGATGAACGGGAAGGGAGGCTCCTGCCTGTTGATGAAGGCGACGGGCTCCTCGAGCGCGACCCCGGCCACTTCGGGAGACGGCTGCGTCTGCGTGGGCTCGGGAAACCGGGGCCAGAGGGCCAGCAGCGCGAGCCCCGCCGCCACGCCGACGCCGGCACCCGCGAGCAGCCAGGGCCCCCGTGTGAGCAGTCGCCCGGGCCACGAGCTTCGGGGCTTCTGGGTGAGGTGGGCATGCACGTCCGCCCGGTCCTGGCGGTGGTAGAGGGTGCCCAACGCGCCCTTGAGCGAGTCGAAGGTCAGCGTCAACTCGTGAAGGGCTGGAGCCTCCGCATCCGGCGCTTGCTCCACCTCCACCGCGACGAACGAAGGCAGCACCCCCACCCTGATGTGCATCGTCCAGTCCGAGCATTGGGGCCCCGGATCCTCGGGCACTGGAATCAGCACCACGGCGAAGGCCCCCGTCTCGACGTTGTGCGCCTCGTGGAGTCGCCCCAGGTGCCTGCCGAGGTCCCAGGAACGCCTGCCCACCTGGTACGGCCCCAGCCTGCCGCCGCTCCACAAAGGGGTGTCGCCCATCCGTGTCCCTCCCGCGAAGTGCTCCGAGCCAGCTTACCCGGTCCAGTCTCCAGGTCCACGGCGCAGGCAGCTCGCCCCTACCTGGGATGTCAACTGGCCGGGTAGACTGTTGAAGTTGGCAGGGGGTGAGCGATGGGGCAGGGAAAGAAGCCAGCAACTTACGAGGACATCGAGGCGCTGCCGGTCGGGTGGGTGGGTGAGATTCTGGGGGATGAGCTGGTGGCCTCACCGAGGCCGGCGGTGGGGCATGCCCATGCCACTTCCATGCTGAGCGCCAGATTGATCAATCCTTTCTCGCTTGCATGCCCCGGCCGCCCGCTCCCGAGGAGCCCTTCGTGACGCTCGCGCCGGACTGGGTGTGCGAGGTGCTCTCGCCCTCCACGTCCGTCGTGGACCGCACGCGCAAGCTGCCGCTCTACCACCGCGAGGGCGTGGCGCATGCGTGGCTGGTGGACCCGCTCGCGCGCACGCTGGAAGTCTTCCGGCGCGAGCCCTCCGGGTGGCTGCTCACCGCGACGCACGCGGGAGTGGAGACGGTTCGCGCCGAACCCTTCGACGCGGTGCCGCTCGGGCTGGGCACGCTCTGGTTGGGACAGGTTCAGGCGGAGCGGTGACGTGCGAGCACCCCGGCCAGGGCGACCATCCACGCCATCTCGCCCACGAGGAAGCCGACGAGCACGTGGCTCGCGCCTCGGGCGAGTGCCACGCCCATCCAAAGGGAGAAGAGCGCACGGCCCACCATGTCGAGGGTGCCATGGAAGCGCGTGGGCCTCAGGAGCCGCACCACCGCCCACAGCGCCGTCATGGTACCGAAGAGGCTCACGAAGACGAGGTGGGACGGCGCGAACGGGGGAGGGAGCTCGCCTCCCAGGCCGAGCCACTGGTGCAGCGAGCGGGTGACGGAGAGCACCGCGTCGGCCGTCCACGGCGTGGCGAAGGGCGCGGTGACGAAGAAGTCGTACACGGCACTGCCGAAGACGACGCGGCGAATCGTGGGGGACGGCTCGACGTTCATCATGGGTGGAATCCTAAACCCTGCACCTTGCCCATCTGCGCGACGCCGCTCCGGTGACGAGTCACCCGCCGCCCGCCACGATGCGTTGGAGGGCGGGGAGCGCTTCTTTCGTGGTGGGGTGCTCCGGTCCCAGGGAGCCGCGCAGTGCATCGATGGCCTGCCGGGCCGTTGTGACGGCTTCGGGCTTTTTCAACGTGGCCTGAACATGAGCGAGCAGGGAGAGGCCCTGGGCTGTCCCAGGATGATTCAGTCCAAATCTTTCGCGGGAGATGTCGACGGAACGCAACAGGAATGGTTCACCTTCTAGCGGGCGCTTCTGGTTTGCCAGGATAAAGCCAAGATTTGCCAGAGTGGGGCTGAGCTGAGGGTGTCGGAGGCCGAGTGCTTGTTCTTGAATGGCAAGAGACTGGCGAAGCAATTTCTCTGCTTCGGCGTACCGGCCTTGTGCTTGGAGTACACGGGCCAGTTCGTGAAGCGACGTGCCGTATTCAGGATGTTGGGGGCCGAGCGCTTGTTCTTGGATGGCGAGACACTGGCGAAGCAATTTCTCCGCTTCGGCGTATTGGCCTTGCGACTGGAGCACCCCGGCGAGCACCAGAAGTGAAATGCCATAGAAAGGGTGTTGGGGGCCGAGGGACTGCTCGGCAATGACAAGAGACTGACGCAGCAGTTGCTCTGCCTCAACATACCTGCCCAGCGACTGGAGCACCCTGGCCAGTTCGTGAAGCGCCACGCTGTAATCAGGGTGCTGTGCTCCGAGTGCCTGCTCCTTGATGAGAAGAGACTGGCGAAGCAATTGCTCGGCTTCGGCATAGCGGCCCTGATGTCCGAGCACCCCAGCCAGTTCGTGAAGTGAGGAACTGTAGTGGACGTGTCGAGGACCAAGTTCCTGCTCGACGATGGCCATCGATTTGCGAAGCAACTCTTCTGCTTCGGCGTATCTTCCCTGTCCGCTGAGCACCATGGCCAAACTGTGAAGCGAAGCGGCATGGTCAACGTGCCGAGGTCCGTGCGCCTGTTCGGAAATGGTCAGAGATTTGCGAAGCAACTCTTCTGCCTCGGCGTAACGTCCCTGACGTTCGAGCACCATGGCCAAACTGTGAAGCGAAGTGCCGTAGTCAGGGTGCTGGGGGCCGTGCACTTGATTTTCGATGGTGAGAGATTGGCGCAGTAGCAGTTCCGCCTCAGCGTAACGTCCCTGTTGTTGGAGCATGTTGCCCAGTTCTAGAAGAATCGACCCACGCTCCATGTCGGGCATGTGCTCATCCACAGCAAGGCGATGTCGGAGAATCGATTCGGCTTCGACGAAATTTCCTTGTTTTCTGAGCACCTCGAACAAGAGTCTCCACCTCGCGGGATCAACCTCCGCTGTGCGCTGTGCCCAGACATGGGCCGCACTCAGGTCTCCCGCGGACATGCCGACAAAGGCCAACTGTGTCCATGTCGGACCTGTCCGAGGCGCATTCCGAAGTAACGCTTCTGCGAACTCCCCACTTGTTTCGATATCTTCGAACCATTCCTGCGACGGAAGCGCTCTTGTCCAAGCGGACCACCATCCCACATCCTCGACGTCTACCTGTCCTCCTTGGCTCAACAGCTGTTCGATGGCATCCACCTCTGCGCCGTGCAGCAGTCGCATCCTGGCCGGCTCCGCTCCGAATGCTCGCATCGCGGGCGGCGGTGACCTTCCGCGTACCAACTCCCTCTGTGTCACCACGCCGTGCACGGAGGCCAGCCGCCCCACGGTGGCCCCCGGGTCGGCCCCCTTCCGAAGTTCCTCTTCCAGGGTTCGCGCGCCAATGCCTCCTTCCAGGAGCCTGCCCAACAACTCGATGGCTTCGGGTTCTAGGTCCACGAGCGCCATCAGTCGACCCGGCTGCTCCGCCCCGGCTTGCCTCAACCGCTCGCGCGCCTCGTTCAGCTCCGCCACCCGTCCATGCACCTCCCACCATCCCGGGGAGCGCACGGCCGGCTCAACCAGGATGGCCCGTGTCTGGCGTCCGGCTTCAGCCAACGCCCAGCGCACCCGCCGCAGTCGGAAGTCCCCATCCACTTCCGTCCAGGCAAGCCAGTCTCCTCGACCGCCCGCCTTCACCTCCGCGACGAGTTCCTCATACGGTCTCGCCGCGCTGACCCGCCGGAGCACACGGCGCGGCCTCGCCGCGTGGAAGCTCGCCTCCAGGTCGCCTCCCGTCCAAACGATGCCGGGCACCCGGGCCGCCAGCGCACAGCGAAGTCCCGCCACCGCGAAGGGCGCCGGCCCTGCAGGGCACTCCAGCCGCAGTGAAATCCAGTCGAGGAAGTCCACGGCTCCCCGCGACAGCGCCACGGACACCTCGCGCGTGCAGAACAGCACGACGCGCAGCGGCTTCGAGGCGAAGAGCGGCCGGTTGATGTTCAGCCAGTCCGCGTCTTCCGCGCGAGGCACCAGCACCAGCGTCGAGCCGGGCCGGACCTCCGCCAGTTGCTGGACCTCGGTGTGGACCTCCAGCTCCGGGGCGAGGGGCAACAACGTCCGCACCAACTCGCCCAGCCGCTCGGGGCGGGCGTGGTCCACGAGCACCAGCAACCCGGCGCGTGACAGCCCCAGCGAGACCTTCAGCCGGCGGAGCCAGCCTGGGGTGGCCGGACCAGATGCATCGTGAGCAGCGGGTGGGGGTAGTACCATTCCGAGTCGTTGGGGTAGGGCAACAGATGCTGGTAGTCGAGCAGCTCATTCGCCAGATCGCCCGGTGGCAGCCGGTGCTCCGGGTCCTTCACCACGTCCTCCAGGACCTGGATATGGCCCTTGTGCAGCCCTGTCTCCTGCCTCAAGCGCCATTCATCCAGTACCTGTCGCACCAGCTCCGGCGTCGCGTTTCGCGCATCCTGGTCCCACGCCAACTCGGAGAGGGAGCGGATGAATCGGACGAAATCCCGCGCTCGCCCGCCAGAGCGATAAGCGAACTCACCGAGCAGCGTCGGGTCCACCAACTCCTGGGCCTCGTTCCCCAGGTCCTTCACACGCTGTGCGTACAAATCCAGGAAGAAGTCCACGCCTGGACCGGGGCGGGTCGGGTCGTCATGGTCGAGTACGGGCTCGTTCACCAGCGGCATGGCCTTGAAGCCGCGCACGCCCGCCGTGGCCGGATGGTGCCGGAGCGCGAAGGGGCCACACACCACCAGCGGACATTGCAGTTGGGAGAGGAGCTGGGACTCGACGAAGAGGGCCTTGGCGCGAGGCACGTCCCGGATCCGATCCAGGCCATCGATGACGAGGAGCACCTTGCGGTGCTTCGACTGCACCTCACCCAGTAGCAGGTTGACGGCTCCCAGCAGATCCTGCACCTGCCGGTCCTGGTCGGGGAGGGACTTCTCGCTGCGCCCCAGCGGCAGGTTCCAGGAGCGCATGGCTCCCATCACCGTCTTGACGGTCTTGAGCCCCCAGGCCACCCCCGCGGCCTCCACGCCCATTCCTCCCGTCGCCGCCAGGGAGGCTCCCAGGTCCAGCGCATCCTTGGCGAAGGTGCCCATGTCGAGCTGGGGAGAGGGCGACCCCGTCGCCGTGGCCAGTCCCTGCCAGGCCTTTCCGAGTTGCTTCACCAGCTCGGGGTCCAGCTCGATTCCCAGCCGGGTCTTGAATCGGGACACCAGCGCGAGCCCCGCGAGGAAGCACACCTCCCAGGTGTGAAGTCGATCCAACGCATGCGGATCCTTCACCACCTCGGCGAAGTGCTGCGCCAGGTCCATGAAGACGACCAGCTCGCGTTGCTCCCGATCCTCGGCGACGCGCAGCAACTCCGTCGTCTTGCCCGTGCCGACCGTCCCCATCAACAGGATGCGCGACGTCCCGAATGGCCGGTCCAGGGTCTCCAACATCTTCTTGGCCGGGCTGTGCGGGGTGCCCGCCACGCCAGGGGAGCGGGTAGCTCTGGGTCGAAGCGCTCGTGGAGTGTCTGCCAGAGGTCGCGGCGTGACATGGCCATGGCTTCTAACACCCCTTCTTCGGAGGCGCCTCTTCAGGAGTTGGCGGCCCGGGGCAGGGTGTCGGCCTCCAGCCAGGCCACGAGCGGTTCCAGGAACGGGGTGAGCCGCTTGTAGGCGCTCACCTCGGGCGGCACGGTGCGCAGCACGCTCGCGAGCCGGCGGCGCCGCGCGGGGTCCACCACCTCGCCGGCCACCGGGGCACGGTAGGTGTGGATGGTGAAGAGAATTCCCCCCGTGCGCGGCAGCAGGGTGAGCGTCTGTCGCTCCAGCCGCAGCAGGCACCGCTCTCCCGCGTCGCGCGGGGTGATGCCCTCGAAGAGGTGCCGCCACTCGGGCAGGCTCGCGGGCTCCAGGTCCAGCCGATCCGTGACGGTGAGGGCCCAGTTGCAGCGTGTCACGGGGCGCCCGGCCTTGAGCCCCGCCATCAGCCGCAGGGTGGCGGCGCCGAGCTGGGCATTGAGGTGCGGCACCGGCGCGTGCACCTCGAAGAGCGGGCGCCCCAGCTTCTCATCGAGGCACCACAGGGCGGGAAAGCACAGCTGCCCGGCCACCAGCGGCAGGCCCTCGCGCGTGCCGTCCAGCACCAGCAGGTCCTCCTGCACCTGGAGGCCGAGCCAGTCGAGCGGGGCGCGCGGCAGGCTGTCCGCCTCGCCCGGGGTGAAGCGCGTCTCGGTGCCGAGCAGGTGGTTGCGCCAGTGCCAGCGCCCACCATCCACCTCCAGGGTGAAGTGCCCGGGGTGCTGGCGCGCCATCACCGGGAGCACCTCCGTCACCGCTTCCCACTGGAGGGCCTCCGTGCCGGGCCAGGCCTGGAAGCGGGCGCGGGGATCGGCGGCCAGCAGGGACGTCTTGAGCGCCAGCTCGGTGGAGTAGTGCGGCGCGTCGACCTCGATGAGGGTCTCCTCGGGCCTGAGCGCGCGCACCCCGAGGGCCATCACGTAGTGGTCCTGCTCGAAAGGGAAGTAGGGCAGCACGGCTCTTGCTCCTCCAAGCGTCAGTCTACGCTCCTGGGCCTCGGTGCGCCCGCCCCCCTGTCCATCAACGGACGGGTTGAGGACTCCAGGGCAGGCGGGCGGAGGAGCGCTCCGGAGGCCGACACTGGAACGGGATGGGCTGCGCACCCTCCGTGTACCGGTGCCTAGCTTGTCGGAGCGCAGCCGAGGTCATGCCCATGAGCGGAACCGTCAGCGACTACCTGCTCTACCGCCTCCTTCAGTGGGGCGTCCGGCGCATCTACGGTTACCCGGGGGACGGCATCAACGGGGTGCTGGGCGCGCTGGGGCGCAACTCGGAGCTCCAGTTCATCCAGGCGCGCCACGAGGAGATGTCGGCCTTCATGGCGTGCGCCCACGCCAAGTTCACCGGTGAGCCGGGCGTGTGTCTGGCCACGTCCGGCCCCGGCGCCATCCACCTGCTCAACGGCCTCTATGACGCGAAGCTGGACCACCAGCCCGTGGTGGCCATCGTGGGCCAGCAGAAGAGCATGGCCCTGGGCGGCCACTACCAGCAGGAGGTGGACCTGCTGTCGCTCTTCAAGGACGTGGCGGCCGAGTACACCACCATGGTCACCCACCCCTCGGCCATCCGCCACGCGGTGGATCGGGCGCTGCGCATCGCCCAGGCCGAGCGCACGGTGACGTGCATCATCCTCCCCAACGACGTGCAGGAGGCGCCCTACGAGTCTCCGCCCATGAAGCACGGCACCATCCACTCCAGCGTGGGCTACAGCGCGCCGCGCGTGGTGCCCCAGGAGAAGGACCTGCGGCGTGCCGCCGAGGTGCTCAACGCGGGCAAGCGGGTGGCGATGCTGGTGGGCGCCGGGGCCCTGCGCGCCGCGGACGAGGTGCTCGAGGTGGCGGACCTGCTGGGCGCGGGCGTGGCCAAGGCGCTGCTGGGCAAGGCGGTGCTGCCCGACGCGCTGCCCTTCGTCACCGGCGCCATCGGCCTGCTGGGGACCCGGCCCAGTTGGGATTTGATGATGGGCTGCGACACCCTCCTCATGGTGGGCACGAGCTTCCCCTACTCGGAGTTCCTCCCCCCCGAGGGCCAGGCGCGCGGGGTGCAGATCGACCTGGACGCGCGCATGCTGGCCATCCGCTACCCGGTGGAGGTGCCGCTCACGGGGGACTCGGCGGAGACGCTGCGCGCCCTGCTTCCGCTGCTCGAGCGCAAGGAGGACCGGAGCTGGCGCGAGTCCGTGGAGAAGGGCGTGCGCCAGTGGTGGAAGGTGGTGGAGGGGCAGGCGATGGTCGAGGCCAGGCCCCTCAACCCGCAGCGCGTCTTCCACGAGCTGTCGCCGAGGCTTCCGGACGGAGCCATCCTCATCGCGGACTCGGGCTCGACGGCCAACTGGTTCGCGAGGGATCTCAAGATTCGCAAGGGGATGATGGCGTCGCTGTCCGGCAACCTGGCCACCATGGGCTGCGGCGTCCCGTATGCCATTGGCGCCAAGTTCGCCTACCCGGACCGGAGTGTCATCGCGATGGTGGGCGATGGCGCCATGCAGATGAATGGCAACGCCGAGCTCGTCACCGTGGCGAAGTACTGGAAGGAGTGGAGGGACCCGCGGCTCGTCATCCTGGTGCTCAACAACCGGGACCT
>NZ_DASVWK010000651.1:0-2923 GCF_036389735.1 Archangium sp.
ACAACTTCGCCAACCTCTACAAGGACCAGGGGATGTACGGCCGGGCCGAGCCGCTCTACCAGCGAGCGCTCGCCATACAAGAAGCGGCCCTAGGCAAGAACCATCCCGACGTCGCCGAGTCACTCAGCAGCCTCTCCGCCCTCTACCATACCCAGGGGATGTACGGCCGGGCCGAGCCGCTTCAACAACGCGCGCTCGCCATCCGGGAAGCGGCGCTTGGCAAGAACCACCCCCACGTCGCCGATTCGCTCCACCATCTCGGCAACCTCTACGCGGACCAGGGGATGTACGGCCGGGCCGAGCCACTCTTCAAACGAGCGCTCGCCATCCGGGAAGCGACCGTCGGCGAGAACCATTTCACCATCGCCGATTCGCTCAACAGCCTCGCCTTGCTCAGGCTGGCTCAGCAGCGCCCCGGCGAGGCCGTTCCGCTGCTCACGCGTGCCTTCGCCATTTCCGAGCAGCGCCTGCGTCACGAGGCGCTCGACTTCTCCGAGGCGCGCCTGGCCAGCTTCCTCCAGTTGCTGCGCGCCGAGGAAGAGCGCCTCTATGCGCTGTTGCGCGCGCAGCCAGGCAACGCTGGCATGAGACGCCTGGCCCTGAGCGCCGCCCTGCTCCTCAAAGGCCGCTCCGTGGAGGAGACGGCCAGCATCTCCCGCGCGGTCTACCGGAGCCTCGGCACACAGGAGCATGACACCCTCGAACAGTTGCGCGGGCTGCGCACCCAGTTGGCCGGACTCTCGCTCAAGGGTCCCGGCTCGCTGCCACTGCCGGCCTACCAACAACAGCTCAAGGAACTCACCGAGCAGGGTGATGCCCTCGAAGCCGGCCTCGCCAAGCGCTCCGCCCCCCTGCGCGTGCTGGCCGCGCTGCCGTCCCCCGCCGACATCGTCGACCGTGTCGCCCAATCCCTGCCCAAGGACGGCGCCCTCGTCGAACTCGTCACCTATGAGGACCGCCCGCTCGTCCCCACCTCCGCCACACGCAAGTCCGGGCTGCGCTACCTGGCCCTGGTGCTCTTTCCGGATGCCACCACTCGCGCCCTCGACCTGGGGCCCGCGGAGCCCATTGATTCGGCCGCCTCGCATCTGCGTGTCACCCTGGCCAACCGGGATGCCGCCTTCGAGGAGCACGCCCGGGCGCTCTACCGACTCGCCTTCCAACCCCTGCTTCCGCTGTTGGGGAAGACTCGCCGCCTGTTCCTCTCGCCGGATGGTCAGCTGGCCCTGGTGCCCTTCTCCGCCCTGCACGACGGCCACCAGTTCCTCGTGGATGGTTTCGACTTCACCGTGCTCACCTCCGGCAAGGACCTGCTGCCTCGCTCCCAGGAGATAGCCCCCGCCGCCTCCGTGGTCGTCCTCGCCGACCCGGACTTCAGCGCCTCGCTCGTGCCACCCGCCGCCTCCTCGGACGAGGCTTCAACGCGGACCGAACGCACCGCTTCCGTCGAGCGTTTCTTCTCCTCGCTGCGCGAGGACCCGGTGCGCCGCGCCTGGAACGCCGTCCCCTTGCCGGGCACCCGCAGGGAGGCCGAGGCCATTCAGCGGCTGTATCCCCAGGCCCAGCTCTTCCTCGGCCCGGAGGCCACCAAGCTGCGCCTGTTGCACCTGATCAGCCCCGGCATCCTCCACCTGGCCACCCATGGCTTCTTCCTGGAGGATGCCCCCGCTCCCAGGGGCTCCCGCGCCGTCGGCCATTTCGGTGCGCTGGGCGAGGACACCACCGCGCCTCCTCCGGAGCCCCTGCTGCGCTCCGGCCTGCTCCTCGCCGGGGCCAGCACGTCGACGCCCACCATCCCCGGCGTCCCCTCGCCCTCGCCCGACGACGCGCTGGTCACGGCCCTGGAGTTGGCGGGCCTCGACCTGTGGGGCACCCAGCTGGTGGTCCTGTCCGCGTGTGACACCGGTCGAGGCGACGTCAAGATGGGGCAGGGGGTGTATGGGCTGCGCCGGGCCTTCCTCGTGGCGGGAGCGGAGACGGTGGTGACGAGTCTCTGGAAGGTGGACGACGAGACGACCAGCGCGTTGATGGAGGCCTATTACCGCAACCTGCTGGCGGGGCAGGGCAGGGCGGCGGCGCTGCGAGAGGCCATGCGCGCGCTACGGCGGACCCAACCCCATCCCCACTACTGGGCGCCTTTCATCGTCCTGGGCCAGGACGCTCCCCTCCGGGGACTCACGCCCAACCCCCAGAACCCCCCGGAGAAGTAGCCTCACCCCGTCCCTCTCCAGGGGGGCGAGGGGAGGGGACTGAACTCGGGACCCCATGTTCCTCTTCGACGCGGTACAACCCCTCCCGGTGGCTCCGCGCTCTCGTCTCCCCCGACTCGCCCTGGTGCTCGCCCTGGTGCTCGCGGCCGGGGCCTGCGGTCCATGCGGGTTCCAGCCCGACCCCGGCGTGAAGGTCATCGTCCCCGCGATGCCCACCACCCTCGACTGGAGCTTCTCCGACCCCAACAGCTGGGCCAACTACCCCGTCATGCTCGCCACCCAGCGCGGGCTCACCACGCTCGGTCAGGACCACTCCGTCCAGCCCGGGCTCGCCGAGCGATGGGAGCGCACCCGCACCGCCGAGGGCCACGAGGTCTACACCTTCCACCTCCGCCACGACGTGCGCTGGTCCGATGGGCTCACCCCCCTCACCGCCCAGGACTTCGTCTTCGGCTGGCGCCGTGCCCTCCAGGGCCGCGAGCGTGGCGAGCTGGCCGAACTCCTTGGGGCCCAGGAGGTGCTCGCCCTCCAGGACCAGGGCGCCCCCGCCGAGCAGGTCCAGGCCGCGCTCGCCCGTGTCGGCCTCGAGGCGGTGGACCCGCACACCCTGCGCGTCACCCTCGCGAGGCCCCGCAGCTACTTCCTCGCTCGGCTCGCCAACGTCTACCTCTTCTTCCCCGCGCCCTCCGCGGACCTCGTCGGCAAGGACGCGG
>NZ_DASVWK010000652.1:0-13641 GCF_036389735.1 Archangium sp.
GAGGTTTCCCCCGCGGAAGATGGTGGCGAGCATGATGTCCTCGTGCGTATGGCTTTGGCGTCACAACCCGCCGTTGACCGGCAATACGGCCCCCGTCATGTACGTGTTGTGGAGGGCCAGCCAGAGAATGGCGCGCGCGACCTCGGAGGCCTTTCCTCGGCGGCCGTACGCGCTGAAGCGCCGATAATCCTCCCCCAATCGCGTGTCAACGCTCCGGGACATTCCCTCCTCCAGGAGTCCCGGCGTGACAAGGTTTACCCGGATTCCTCTCGGCCCCAATTCCTTTGCAAGCGAACGAACCATGGCGCAGAGCGCACCCTGCGTGGCGGCGAAGTGGGCGGGAGCGGGCATGGGCCGGCTCCCGTCGAAGGCCGCGGTGAGCACGACATCTCCCCCGCCGCGTGTCGCCATGGGCTCCGCGAGCGCCTGGATGGCCAGGAACGCCGAGCGGACATTGAGGGTGTGCAGCGTCTCCCAGTCCGACTCCGAGATGTCGGCGAGCGCCCGGTCCTGCCCCATGCCCAGACAGTGCACCACCACGTCGGGGGCGCGGCCCTCCGCCTCCAGTGAGGCGCAGAGCCGGCGGATGGCACCCGCCTCGCGTACATCCAGGGCATGCCCTCGCTGCTTCAGCTCGGCTTCCAGTTGCCGGGCCCGCTCGGCGGAGGTGTGCCAGGTGAACTCCGCCGGCACGTCCTCCCTGGCCAGGCCGCGCAGCACCTCGCTCCCGAGGTACCCCGTTCCGCCGAACACCAGCGCCCGTCTCATGCCGCCTCCTCGAGGCCGAACTCGTAGCGCAGCGAGGGCTGCTGCCTCACCCGCCAGATTCGCTGGTCCAGGTAGTAGTGATGGAAGAAGAAGCCCCAATAGAGGACCAGGAAGAGCTGGCCGGCCGTGCTCGCCTCGGGGAAGAGCGAGCCCACGGGAGACGCGCCCCGGGCCGAGTTGAGCAACAGGTAGAGCAGCGATACCGCCACCATGAGGCCGTAGGCCACCACGGGCGCGCGGCCCAGCAACGCGGCGAAGGAACGCTCCTCGTAGCGGGAGAAGCGGCGGCGGTTCGCGGCGACCACGATGCCCAGGTATTGGATGGCATGCATCACGCCTCCCACCATGGTGGCCGCCATGAACATCTGCTCGGGTGTCTGGGGCCCCTGGACGAGCGGCTCGAAGGGGCCGATGACGAAGAAGGGGAGGAGCGCCGAACCGCTCGCGGCGCACAGGAGGAAGAGGGTGGGACGCGCCCCCCGGCCCCGAAGGACGCGCAGCGCGGCGTAGGTGAGCCAGCCCACCGACAGCAACGCGAGGGTCACGCCGCCCCCCACCAGGATGGCCCGCCCGAGTGCCGGCAACTCCATGGGCAGCCCCAGGATGCGACGGTTCTCCGGGTGGCCCAGGAGGAAGAGTCCGAATGCGGCCCACAGCGAGACATAGAGGAACCCGGTGTCGATCCGTCGCTCCCGGGGAGTGGCCCGCGCGAAGCTCTCGTAGAGGGAGAGCAGGCCATAGTTCTGACGGACCGCGTGGTGGAAGGACCACAGCGTGGCGAGGACCAGGAAGAGATCGAACGCGGCGCGCTCGCCCGTGAGGCGAAGCATGCCCCACGCCGCGAGCCCGGGGACGAAGAAGAGCAGGCTCCCGGCCAGGAGTCGGGCCCGCTCCCTGCGCTCGCGCGTGTCCAGGTACGTGCGGCCGAACGTCGCCAGCAGGTGCGGCCCGTCGAGCAACAGCAGCCACGCGGCCCACAGTGGCAGGAGGAGCACGGGCCAGGCGAGCGCGGCGAGCCCCATGGCTCCGGCCACAAGGCTGCCGCCAAAGAAGAAGAAGCCGTCGAAGCGACGGCCTCCGATCCACCCGGCCTCCCTCACCGAAGCTGGCATAGGTACTCCACCGCATCCCGGCAGGCGTGCACGAACGCCGCGAGCCGCTCGCTCCCCGTGTCCAACGGGGGCTGTAACCGCAGCACGCTCCACTCGTGGCCACACACGTTGACGAGGAAGCCCGCCTTGTAGAGCCGGTGGCAGGCGAGCAACCCCATCGCCGAGCGCTCGCTGTACTCGGGCATGCCCAGGTACTCGAAGGTGAGCCAGGGGTGGTCGGCGGCCCGGAGCGCTACGCCGGCGAGCAGGCCCTCGCCGCGAATCTCCTCCACGAGCGGCAGTCCCGTCAGCGCCTCGCGCAGTGCGCGGTGGAGTTCCGCGCCCCGCTCACGCACCCGCTGGAGGGCGTCCTCGGTGAGCAGCTCCAGGAACGCGAGCGCGGCGACGCAGGCCAGGGCGTTCCCACTGAAGGTGGAGGCATGGGACTCGGCGGTGGGGTGGGTGCCGTAGGCGCGATCGAAGATGTCCGCGCGGGTCAGCATGGCCGAGACCGGCATCAGTCCTCCCCCGAGCGACTTGCCGAGCACCACCACATCCGGCAGCCGGGGCCAGGCCTCGCTCGCGAGGAACCGGCCGGTGCGTCCCAGGCCGGTCTGGATCTCATCGGCCACCAGGAGCACCCCGCGCCGCCGGGTCTCCTCGCAGAGGGCCCGCACGTACTCGGGCGAGAGGGTGCGGACGCCGCCCTCGATCTGGATGGGCTCGACGACGATGGCCGCCACGTCCGGTGAGGCGAGGGCGGACTCCAGCGCGGCGAGATCCCCGAAGGGCAGGCGATCCACGGCGGGCAGGTGCGGCCCGAAGGCGTCCCGGTACGTCCCCGGGTGCATCATCGCCACGCCGCCCATGGTGTAGCCGTGGTAGCCGCGCTCCAGACAGAGGATGCGCGGCCGGCGGGTGGACGCACGCGCGAGCTTGAGCGCGGCCTCGACGGCCTCGCTGCCCCCGCTGACGAGGAAGGCCCGATCCAGGGCGCCGCCGGTGCGCTCGGAGAGCCGGGCCGCCAGCATCCCGGCATAGGGGCTGATGACGGAGGTGAAGTACGAGGGCGACTCGCTGGCGAGGAACTCCTGGAGGGCCCGGCCCACGGACGCGTTGCGGTGCCCGAAGGCCTGCGTCCCCCAGCCCGAGAGGAAGTCCTCCACCTCGCGGCCCTCGGCGTCCACGAGCCGGCCCTCACGGACGGCCACCACCCGGTAGGGCTCGCCGGTGATCTCCGCCCGGGTGACGCTGAGCGGGTTCACATGGCGGCGGAACAGCTCGTAGCCCTCGAGGAGGGAAGGTCTCGCGGCGCTCATAGCCCTCCGTCGAGCGCGATCTTCGCGCCTGTCATGAAGGTGTTCTGGGGGGACACGAACCAGGTGGCGAAGGCGGCCACCTCCGCCATCGTCCCCACCCGCCCGAGCGAGGCCTGGCTCTTGTATTCGGCGATCCGGTGCTGCGGCAGCCGGCTGGCGAGCCCCCCATCCAGCAGGCCCGGCGAGAGGTAGTTGACGGCGATGCCGTACTTGCCGACCTCGGAGGCGAGGGACTCGGAGAAGCCCTTGAGGGCGGCCTTGGAAGCGGCGTAGTGGACGGGGCTGCTCACGACCCGGTCGGTGGAGAACGAGCCGATGTTGAGGATGTGCCCTGCGCGCGCCCGGAGCATCGGCTTGAGGGCGGCGCGGCTGAAGAGGTAGGCCCCCTTCACGTTGACGGCCATGACGGCGTCCCAGTCCGGCTCGTCCATCAGGGCGATGGGCAGCACCTGGGTGATGCCCGCGTTGTTGACGAGCACATCCAGTCCGCCCCAGGCCGTGGTGATGGCATCCACGGTGGCCGCGGTGTGCTTCCCGTCCGCGACCGAGCCCTGGAACACCAGCGGCTCACAGCCCTCGGCCTGGAGGAGGCGCCGCGTCTCCTCGGCATCCTCGGTGCGTTTGGAGAAGGTGAAGGCGACCTTGGCGCCGGCCCGGGCGAATGCCAGGCAGAACGCCCGGCCCAGGTTTCGCGAGCCGCCGGTGATGAGGCAGCGCCGTCCTTCGAGCAGGCGGCCAGGGGAGGGGGGAGGAGAGGTCAAGGCTCGCTCGGGTCTGGAGTGCCGGAACCAGGACCATAGACGGAACCTGGTAGCCTCCAGAGGGACGGATATCGTGCCTACATCTCACCACATACTCGTCGTTACAGTGACAGCATATCATGCCTACATTTCGTGACACTTTCCCAGAAAGGGAAGACATATCAACAAAATCAATGCGTTTGCAAATTAAATGCCAGACATTTGTGTTTTGTTTGTTTTTGATTTGCTTGCTATTTTCAAACGGGTCGTGGTGGTTGTTTTTGCGTGTTATGCAATCGATTGCGTCAATTTAATTTAGATTGTCTTTGTTTCAATAAATGACATACATTGCATGTGACCGGAGATCGGGGGTGACTTCAATCAGGACAGTGGGTGTCCGCTTCTGGGACACTTCCCGCCACGCCGCCAAGCCCCTGACTCAACTGGGAAAGCGGCGAAAATGCGTGAGGTTCCTTTACATTTCAAACCTCCGACGGTGGAGCCGCGATGCTCCCATCCCCGCCTCGCCAACCTCGCATTCCCTCGAAAGCCGGTAACTGGCCCGAGCCTTGCTTAAGGAGTGTCCGCATCGTCGGTACCCCCCAGACCCAGGAGTCCCCCATGAGCAAGAACCTTCGCGGCAATTTCAAGTGGCTGGCCGGCATCGCCAGCATGTCCCTGCTCGGCGCATGCGGTGTACCGGGGGACTCGGCGGGTGAGCTCGTCGGTGCGGCGCAGGAGCTGCGCGAGGCCTCCGCCGGAGACGTGGCCGTGAGCCTGTCCTCCAAGGCCGCCATCATCGGCGCCCAGGAGCGCGCCTCCGTGACGGTCACCCTCACCAACACCACCCGCCACCCCGTGAAGCTGCTCAAGTGGTACACGCCCGCCGAGGAGCTCGAGGAGGCGCTGTTCTCGGTGACGCTCGACGGCCAGCCCGTCGCCTTCGAGGGCCCGCACTACAAGCGCCCCGCGGCGCGCGAGAGCGACTTCCTCACCCTGGCCCCCGGCGAGAGCCTCACGCGCACGGTGGACCTGGGCCTGTATGATCTGTCGCGCACCGGCAGCTACGGCATCCGCTTCGAGGTGGAGGCCGGGCGGCTCCACGGCTCCAGCGCGAAGCAGGGCCAGCTCAAGTCCAACGACGTGAGCGTGTGGATCGAGGGCCGCGCCAGCGCCCAGCAGGAGCCGGCGGATATGACGGCCTCGCTCACCAGCAGCATCGCGTTCTCCGGCCGGTGCTCCACCACGCAGATGTCCACGCTCATGGACGCGATGAACGCCGCGTCGGCCATGGCGGACAACTCCAACGCCTACCTGACCACCACCAGCCCGGCGGGCACGCCGCGCTACAGCACCTGGTTCGGCGCCTTCTCCAGCAGCGGCTGGACCACCGCGAAGACCCACTTCGCCGCCATCAAGGACGCCTTCGACACCAAGCCGGTCACGCTCGATTGCAGCTGCAAGAAGAGCTACTACGCGTACGTCTACCCGAACCAGCCGTACAAGATCTACGTGTGCAGCGCCTTCTGGAGCGCGCCGCTGACGGGCACCGACTCCAAGGGCGGCACCCTCATCCACGAGATGAGCCACTTCACGGCGGTGGCCGGCACGGATGACCACGTCTACGGCCAGAGCGGCGCCAAGAGCCTGGCGATCTCCGACCCGACCGCCGCGCTCAACAACGCGGACAGCCACGAGTACTTCGCCGAGAACACGCCCTTCCTTCAGTGATTCTCGCGGTGAAGTGCTGAAGTGAGAGACGGGAGCGGCGACGCTCCCGTTTTTCTTTCGCGGGCCACGGCGAAGCTCAGCTCACCGCGGGCACACTCACTTCCGGGTACTTCTGGCGGAGCAGCTGCTCCGTCGTCACCAGGGTGAGTCGCGCGCGCTTGAGCCGGTTCACCACCTCCTCCAGCACCCGGACGGTCTGCGAGTGGATGTCGTGGAAGAGGATGGCGCCGCCGCGCACCTGGATGCCGTCGGTGGGGGAGAAGACGCTCTGCACGATGCGGGAGTCATCCCGGCGGAAGCGCCAGTCCCGGGAGTCCACCGTCCACATCACCGCCATGCGCCCACTGGACTGGAGGACCTCCTTCACCACCGAGTCCATGGAGCCATAGGGAGGCCGCACCTGCCAGAGATCGTAGGGGTGGCCCAGTGCCGCGTTCACCGCGGACTGGAGCTCGGCGATCTGCCGCGCCACCTCCGCCCGGTCCACCTTGGCCAGGTCGGGATGGTCGTCGCTGTGGCCGCCCAGCGCATGGCCCTCGGCGACGATGCGGCGGACCAGTTCCGGGTACTTGCGCACGTTGGTGCCGACCACGAAAAAGGTGGCCTTGACGCCCGCCTTCTTCAGGATGTCCAGCACCTTCGGGGTGTTCACCGGGTGCGGCCCATCATCGAAGGTGAGCGCCGCCCGGCCCGGGAAGCGCTCCGACCAGAACAGGCCCCGGATGCGGGAGGGGGGCGCGGGCGTCTCGGCGGGGTTCGTCGGCGGCAGTTCGATCGTCATACCGACCACCACCCGGTTCGGATCCGGGAGGACGTCGGGGTTGAGCGCGGCGATCTCGCTCCAGCGGCGGGCATCCCCCAGCTTCGCCTTGGCGATGGAGCCAAGGGTGTCTTTGGGCTGCACGGTGTAGGTGGCGTTGCGGGTCGTCTGCATGGCGAAGCCCCCAGGATGATGAGGAACAATTTTAACCCCCGGCTCCCACGCGGTGCTGCTCTGCCCACGGTCACGTGTTGGCTATGAGGCCATCGTCGACCAGCGCTCCAGCAACCTCCTCCCACGCCTGGTCACCTGGCAACCACGCGTCGCTTCGCGGGGCATCCGCGGTCCCCGTGAGGCGTTACTCTCAATGATGCCTGCCTCCTCTTACCCATGAGGACATCCCATGAGGAATCGGAATCGCTTCCCTGGTAGCCAGCCGAGCTCGCAGTCGATCAAGCCCAAGAAGCTGGGCAATCCCGTCTCGAAGATGACGCAGGTGGCGGGCAAGCGTATTGGCGGCGCGCTGCGCTCGGAGTACGCGCGCCAGCAGAAGCGGCGCGACACGCGGCGCTGAGCGTCGGTCAATCCAGGGAGCGGGCGGCGCCGCGCAGCGCCTCGTCGACGAGCGAGAGCGGGAGGGAGAGTGTCTCGGCCACCTTCCGCAGCTCCAGGTAGTGCGCGTCGGTGATGTTGCCGTCCGGGGCCGTCACTCCGGTGAGGTGCTGCACCAACCGGGCCCGATCGGCCATGGACGCCTCCTGCCGGACGCGGGAGAGCACCTCTCCCAGCTCTCGCCGGGCCACATCGGGCGAGGGAGGGGGACCTCCTCGTTCCGCCCCCGGCAGCGCGCCCAGCGGCGCGGTCACCCCGCTCCGCTCGCGCTCGGACAGGGCCACCACCCATCCGCCCAGCAGCAGCGCCCGCCGCAACAGCTCGCCGCGTGGAGACTTCTCTTCCAGGTACGAGGGCTCCAACATCCGGAGATCCCTTGCCACCAGGGCGTCGACCTCCTCGTCCGAGATGCCTTCCTCGCTCGCGTAGCTCCCCGCCACCTCGCGGAAGCGCCTCGATCTGGAGAACGCCACGAGGGCACGCACGCGCGGCGGACTGAAGGGGTGCGTGCTGAAGCAGCCCAGGGTGTCCTCGTCCTCACGCGGCTTCTCCCGGGCCTCGGGGGAGGCCAGGAGCGCATCCACCTCGCGTCCGTGGAGCGCCAGCTCCGCCTTCACGGACACGGAGGACAGGCCGCTGGTCAGCTTGAGCAGCGCACTCGCGGAGTCCTCGAGCTGTCTGGCACACAGCAGCCCCGCCCGATCGGCGCTCACCTCCGCCGCCCGACTCCAGAGGCCCATGGCGAAGGCGAGGGTACGCGGGACGATGAGCCCTCCCGCGTCCTCGACGGTGATCGTCGCCGGTAGGGGAAGGGCGAAGTGATCCAACGCGAGGTGGCCGAGCTCGTGGCCAATGACGAAGCGCAGCTCGGCCTCGGTGAGTACCTCGATGAGCCGCGCGGAGAGGACGATGGCGGGTGGCTCCCCCGGGGCCCGCACCGCCGCGGCCTGGAGCGTCGGCTCCGGCTGGACGAACACCGCCACGGGTTCGCCACGGCCCAGTACCTCCTCACAGGCGGCCAGGGCATTCACGACCGCCGGAGCCATCGAGCGCGTCAGCCGGAGCGCGTTCCCCAGCAGCCGCCTCCGCCGTGCGATGGCACCACGCCCCGGGGCCACCTCGTCCAGGCGCCGCAGTGCCCGCTGGACGTCCTTGTCCGCGAGCAGCGCGCCCCGGAGGTGCCGGTCGATCGAGGACTGGAAGATGCTCGGGTTCTCGTGCGCCATGATGGGGAAGCCTCCTGCCCGCAGCGTACCTCAACATTCTCCAGGCGAGGCGGCATAGGATGCCGGGGACATGGCCCCCTCCAACGCGCCCGGGACCCTCGACTTCTCCACGCCGCTCGTCTGTCAGCAACTCTGGAGCGGTGACCACCAGGCGTTTCCCCTGGCCGCGCCAGCCCTGACGAGCCATGCGTCCACCCGCGAGGCCTGTCTCGCCGAGCAGCGCCTGTTCCTCGAGGAGCACCTCTCCCGCGCCGAGCCCGAGGACCTCTCCCGCTTCTCCTTCCCCGAGCAGGCCCGGATTGAAATGCTGGAGATCCTCGCGCCACGCGCCGATCTGCCCAAGCGTCTCGTCAACCCCACCACGCTGGAGATGGTGACGGTCGTCGTGCCGCTGCCGGAGGAGACCTGGGTCTTCGTCCCCGCGCTCGACCACACCGTCTACGTGGGCAGGAACCAGGATCTCCGGGAGACCGTACGCGCGGATGTGGAGCGCCTGATCGCCGCGCGCGAGCCGACCGCCCACGAGTACCTGCGGCTGCTGCCTCCGAAGTCCGTGACGCTCGAGACCGTGCAGCTCCAGCTCCGGCGCCAGGACGCCTTCGGTGACAAGGCCCGGCAGGCGAAGAAGAAGCAGGCGGAGAAGCTCAAGCGGGATCAGGCGCACGAGGTGCTCCTCTCCGTCTCCACACAGCTCCACGATCGCGATGAGGCCCGCTATGGGCCGCCACTCATCGGCCGGGACACCGAGCTCGCGCTGCTGTCGAGTCTGCTCGGCGGCGAGAAGCGGCAGGGCGTGCTGCTGGTCAGCCCCGAGCTCGCGGGCAAGACGGAGCTGCTCCACGCCTGGCTCCGGACGGAGCGGAAGGCCGGCCGCCAGCGGCGCGTGTACGCGACGAGCGGCTCTCGGTTGCTCGCGGGCATGTCGGGCTTTGGCCAGTGGCAGGAGCGCGTGCTGCGCGTGATGCGGGCGGCGCAGGAGCTCGACGCCGTCCTCTATTTCGAGAACCTCGGCGAGCTGCTCGCGCAGCACTCCTCCGAGTCCATCGACATCCCCGGCGCGATGAAGCCCTTCCTGGAGGAGGGCCGGGTGCGGTTCCTCGGCGAACTCACCCCCGACGCGTTGGATCTGCTGGAGAGCCGGCAGCCGGGCCTCTTCGCCTCGCTCTCGTGCGTGCGCCTGGAGCCCCTGGATGCACGACGCACCCGCGAGGCCCTGCGGACCCGCTCGGCCTGGCAGCGGCAGGCGGACGCCTCCCGGCCCACGCTCGCCGAGGACGCGGTGGAGCCGCTCGTGGAGCTGGCCGAGCGCTACCTCCCCAGCCGCGCGCTGCCGGGCAAGGCGGTGCGTCTCTATGAGGAGATGCGCGCGGGCCTCCAGCAGGAGCGCACGGGCGGGGACAAGGCGCCCGTGCTCACCCGCGAGAGGGTCTACTCGCTCTTCAGCCTCAAGACGGGTGTTCCCGAGTTCCTGCTGCGGGGGGATCGCGCGCTGCTCGCCGGAGAGGTCGAGGCGTGGTTCCGCCGTCAGCTCATCGGCCAGGAGCTGGCGGTACGCCGGCTCGTGGAGACGCTGTGCATGGTGAAGGCGGGGCTCCAACCCCAGGGCAAGCCGCTGGCCACCTTCCTCTTCGTGGGCCCCACCGGCGTCGGGAAGACGGAGCTGGCGCGGCTGCTCGCCTCGTTCCTCTTCGGCTCGGCGGAGCGGATGTTCCGCTTCGACATGAGCGAGTTCATGGACGCCTGGGCCGCCGAGCGGCTCATCCGGGGCAATGCCCAGGGCGAGGGGCTCCTCACGCGGCGGGTCCGCCAGCAGCCCTTCTGCGTGCTCCTGCTCGATGAGATCGAGAAGGCGCACCCGGCCGTGTTCGATCTGCTCCTCCAGGTCTGCGGGGAAGGGCGGCTCAGCGACGCCCGCGGGCAGACGGCCTGGTTCCACAACGCCATCATCATCATGACCAGCAACCTCGGGGCGGCCCACCGCCGGAGTCAGCTGGGCATCGGCGCGACCTCGGTGGATGACACCGCCTACTACCCACGAGAGGTGCACAAGCACTTCCGCCCCGAGTTCATCAACCGCATCGATCAGCTCATTCCCTTCCACTCGCTCACGGCCGAGCAGGCGACGGAGGTGGCGCGGCTCGGTGTGGACAAGCTGCGGCAGCGGCGCGGGCTGCTCCAGCGGGGCATCTCGCTCCAAGTACCGCCCGACATCACCACCACCCTCGCCGCATCGGGCTACCAGGAGGCCTATGGCGCCCGTGCCATGCGCCGGCACCTGGATCAGCGGCTCGTCGTCCCCATCGCCCGCGCGCTCTCCTCGGCGGGACCGGAGGCCCAGGGCGGACGGTTGGAGATCGCTCCAGGCCCGGAGGGAATCGGGGTGGAGCTGCACAAGGGCAGTCCGAAGGCGGCGCGCAACCAACTGGAGCTCTTGCGCGGCCTTCAGTTGGAGCGACGGGCCATGGATGACCTCTTCCGGCTCGACGCGGTGGAGCAGCTCAAGGAAGAGCTGACCTTCCTGGTGGCCCAACTCTCCCAGGGCGACCGCGACGTGAAGGGCTCCGAAGCCGCTTCGGTGGCGACGCTCCAGGAGAAGCACCACCGGCTCGAGGGGCTCTGGTCGCGAGCGCGGCAACTGCGCGCGTCGCTGATCGCCGCCGAGGAGCTGGCGCTCATGGCCCTCTTCGAGCAGCAGGATGCCGGACCCTTCGTGGAAGAAGCTCGCGAGCAGATCCAGACCCTTCGCCGGCTGATGCCCTCGGTCCTGCTCGCGCTCCTTCCCAGGCGGGATGAGATCTCGCTGATCCTCCAGGAGTCCGGCGAGGGCCAGGGCCTCGATCGTTGGCTCCTGCCGCTGCTCGACGACGCTCCCCGGCGTGCCTGGGAAATCGAGGGCCTCCTGTCGGTGACCAGCAAGAGCAGCGAGCGCAAGCGCAAGTGGGACGACAAGCTCCTCGGTGCCTCGGCCCTGCGGGAGGCGCTCCAGAAGCCCTCGCGGAGCTTTCACGAGGTGTTGGTCTCCGTCCGCGGGCCGAACGCCGGAGCCTTCCTGGCACTCGAGGCCGGAATGCACCGCTTCGGCTCGGTCCTGCTCTCCATCCAACCGGTGGCGATGCGCGCCCGTCTGTTCGCGAAGGAATTCTCGCTGCCGGTCATCGCGCCACCGACCCAGCCGCCCCTCAAGGAGCTGAGACTGGTGCCTCCCGTGCGCGAGCATCTTCCCGACGACCAGCTCTCGCTGCTCGATGGCACGTGCACGATGCGGCTCGCCCCCCAGGACTACTTCCGGGACCTCGAGCTGGTGCTGCTCAATGTCATTGCCTTCGTCGAGCTCGCCGAGGGGCTCGACCGTGAGAGCTGCTTCTCCTTCGTGCTCGACAAGACCCAGGGGCTGAAGCGATGAACCTCTCCATCGCCGTCTACCAGAGCCGGCACTCCTCTGGCTTGCGCTGGACCACCCTCGGCCTCGGCCCGCATACCCGCACGCGCGAGGGCCGGACCGACATCAAGCTCCAGCGCAAGCTCGTGGATGAGCTGCGGAGCACCCTCCGAGAGCTCAAGGCCCGCGAGCTGGCGTACTTCCAGTTTCCCCGTGGCATCCGCCTGGAGAGGGTACGGCTGGAGCTCGACTTCAAGCGGCGCCTGTCCGGCCTCTTCCCCCTGGTCCTCGAGCCTCGCTGGCGCACGCGCGAGGAGGCGATGACCATCGCCTACCACCCCGCGCGCCAGGACGAGTGGTTCCCCGTCGACCCCGAGGCCGAGCTGGAGGAGCAGGCGAAGGTCTTCTTCACCCGTGCCTGGGCCGCCCTGGAGCCCGACCAGCACGAGGAGCTGCGCTCCAACGGCAAGGACAGTCTCAAGGCGCTCGCGTTCGTGGCGCAGCCCCGGACGCTGCTCGACGAGCTCGGCAAGAAGAAGGGGCCCTGGGACGACCTGGAGACAGAGAACGCGCCCGGTAAGAAGAAGACGCCCAAGCCGCCCGGGGGCCTCCAGGTGCTGCCGAATCTCGGGACGAACCTCACCCTCCAGGCCGCCGAGGGGACGCTCGACGCTGGCATGCCGCGCAACCCCTACCGCGAGCAGCTCCAGTTCCTCCTCGGCGGAGAGCGGCGGACCCCCGTGCTGCTCGTCGGGCCTCCCGGCTCCGGCAAGCGGACCCTCCTCAAGCGCTTCGTGGCCGAGCAGCTCGAGGTCGACGGCTTCCAGACCCACCGCAACCTGGACAGGGTGACCGAGGTCTGGTCCGTGGCCGGCAAGCGGATCATCGCTGGCATGAGCTACGTGGGCGACTGGGAGCAGCGCTGTTTGAAGCTGCTCGAGGACGCCAGGGGCGGGCGGCGCATCCTCTACGTCGAGGATCTGCATGCCTTCGGGCGCATCGGCCGCTCGCGCGACAGCGACGCCAACCTCGCGCTCTTCTTCCAGGGGGCGCTCGCACGCGGGGAGCTCACCCTCGTGGGCACCGTGACGTCGGAGCAGCTCCAGCGGCTCGAGTCCGATGCCCCGTCCTTCGCCGCGCTCTTCACCCAGCTCCACGTGCGCCCCACCAGCGCCGATGAGACGCTCCGCATGCTGCTGCACGAGGCGCGTGAGCTGGAGCCCCGCTACCGCGTCACCTGGTCGCCCCCGGTCTTCCCGACGCTGCTGGAGCAGGCCAGCTCGCTCTTCGCTGGCGCCGCGCTGCCGGGCAAGGCCTTGGATCTGCTGCGCGAGCTGGCCGCTGATTCCGGAGGGAAGGGGAGGGAGATCGACGTCGGCATGCTCTTCGAGCACCTGTCGCGCAAGACGGGCCTGCCGCACTTCCTGCTCCACCCCACCCGGAAGCTGGAGCCGAGCGAGGTCCACGCGGCCCTCGCGCGCAAGGTGATGGGGCAGCCGCAGGCGGTGGAGGTGGTGTGCGATCTGATCGCGCGCATCCACTCGGGGCTCACGGATCCCCAGCGTCCCTACGGCGTCTACCTCTTCACCGGCCCCACCGGCACGGGCAAGACGGAGCTCGCGCGAGCACTGGCCAGCTACCTGTACGGAGACGCGTCGCGCATGGTGCGGCTCGACATGGCCGAGTTCCAGACGCCGGACGCCGTCGCGCGGCTCACCGGGGACGCGTGGCAGCCCGAGGGGCGTCTGACACGGTTGATGCGCGAGCAGCCCTTCTCGCTCGTGCTGCTCGATGAAATCGAGAAGGCCCACCCGGCGCTGCTCAACCTGCTGCTCCAGATGTTCGATGAGGGCCGGTTGACGGACGCCTCGGGCGAGACGGCGGACTTCACGCACGCCGTCATCGTCATGACGAGCAACCTCGGGGCCCGCCAGAAGCCAGCGGTGAGCATCGTCGCTCCAGACGCGCGGGACCTCGCGCTCGATTCGGACCGGGCCGTGCGTGAGTTCTTCCCT
>NZ_DASVWK010000653.1:0-11421 GCF_036389735.1 Archangium sp.
AGCGCGGCCGCACGCTGCGCACCGCGTGGGAGGCGACGTTCGCCGAGTACCAGAAGCAGTTCCCCGAGCTGGCGGACCAGCTCAACCGGATGCAGCGGCGCGAGCTGCCGGCGGGCTGGGACAAGGAGCTGCCCGTGTTCCCCGCGGACGCCAAGGGCGTGGCCACCCGCGAGTCGAGCGGCAAGGTGCTCACCGCGCTGGCGAAGAACTACCCGTGGCTGGTGGGCGGCTCGGCGGACCTGAACCCGTCCACGAAGACGTACCTGTCGTTCTCGGGGGCGATGAAGCAGGGGGACCTGACGGGGCGCAACATCCACTTCGGGGTGCGCGAGCACGCCATGGGCTCCATCATCAACGGCCTGGCGCTGTGCAACGTGCGGCCCTACAGCGCCACCTTCCTCATCTTCAGCGACTACGAGCGGCCCGCCATCCGCCTGTCGGCGATCATGGAGCTGCCGAGCATCCACATCTTCACGCACGACTCGATCGGCGTGGGCGAGGACGGCCCCACGCACCAGCCGGTGGAGCAGCTGCCGAGCCTGCGGGCGATTCCGGGGCTCATCGTGCTGCGACCGGCGGACGCCAACGAGGTGGTGGAGGCGTGGCGGGTCATCGCCCCGCTGAAGCACGACCCGGTGGTGCTGTCGCTCACGCGTCAGGCGCTGCCGACGCTGGACCGGACGAAGTACGCGCCGGCCTCGGGGTTGGCCAAGGGCGCGTACGTGCTGGCGGACAGCGAGGGCCCGCCGGAGGTCATCCTGATCGGCACGGGCAGCGAGGTGCACCTGTGCGTGCAGGCGTATGAGCAGCTCAAGGGCGAGGGCGTGAAGGCGCGGGTGGTGAGCATGCCCTCGTGGGAGCTGTTCGAGCGGCAGGACGAGGCGTACCGGGAGCAGGTGCTGCCCGCGGCGGTGAGGGCGAGGGTGGCGGTGGAGAAGGCGGGGGCATTCGGCTGGGAGCGCTGGGTGGGGCTGCGCGGAGCGGTGGTGGGCATGCGCAGCTTCGGTGCGTCGGCGCCGCTGAAGCAGTTGCAGCAGAAGTTCGGCTTCACCGTGGAGAACGTGGTGAAGGTCGCCCGCGAGGTGATGCAGAAGGCGAAGCAGTAGGGACTGCGGTCAGGGTCTTCCCCGATTCGCCTGGACAGGTGGACGGGGAAGGCTCGGCCCGAGCGGAGGAGAGCCATGGGATTCTCGTTGGAGGTCAAGAACTACCGCGCGCTCCAAGAGGTAATCTGGAGCCCCTCCGGGGTCTGCGCCATCACGGGTCCGAACGGCGTGGGCAAGACGACGTTGCTCTCCTCCATCGAGTTCCTCCGCCACTTCCTCGAACGGGGAATCCATGGGGCAGTCGAGTTCTCAGGAGGAACCGCGAGCATCAAGAACCAGCACGCAGATGCAGAAGCCAACATCCGTCTGACACTGCGCCAGAGCCAGTGTTACTGGATGGTTCATGCTTGGCTAAGATCCCCTCTGATCGCAATCGGAGAGCGGGTGCGGATTGGAGAAGAGGTGGTTGCAGGGCAATATCCTGACGAGAGTGCGGCATTCGTCCAGGAGCGTGAACTGACCGTCTCAGGAGATTCCGTTTTCTCGCACGCCATGAGTCTGCTTCCCGCCAAGCAGCGAGAAGAACTGAAGGGCCTGCATGGGCTCGCATCAAACTTCCGCCTGTACCAGAACCTCCAATTCTGGAGCCTGCGTACAGCCGGCTCGCCCGCCAGCACGGATTTGTATCTCCACTCGGATGGACGCAATGCCTTCTCGTTGCTGCGCAACTGGAAGGCCGGCCGAAAGGAGCATGAAGAGCGCTGGCTATTCGTCCGGGATGGGTTGCGCGAATGCTTCCCGGAACTCTTCGAGGACCTCGAATTCCTCGTGGCAGGACAGACTGTCACGGTCCAGTTTTTCGTCCGGGGTCTCCGGCAGCCCATTGATGTCTACTCAGCACCCCACGGCCTGCTCGTCGCCCTGCTCCACTTGTGCGCCATTGCATCCGCGCCGGACGGTGGTGCCGTAGCCATCGACGAGCCGGAGAACGGCCTGCACCCGTACGCCATCCGGACGTTGATGGACCTGGCGAGGGCCCGCGCTGCGGCCAAAAATGTGACTGTGCTCCTCGCGACGCACTCGCCGGTGGTGCTCAACACCTTCAACACCGAGCCAGAGCGCGTCTACATCATGGAGCCCGGGCACGCGATGCTCCCCATCGCGCTGACCGAGCACAGCAACCCGGAGTGGCTCTCGCACTTCTCGCTCGGAGACCTCTACAGCGACCAAGCCTTCGGAGCGCAGAGGCGTCCACCCAAGTGACGGTCCGAGTCCAGCTCATCGTTACGGGGGACCTTGAGTACCTGGGCCTTCATCTCTCGCTCCAGAAGCTCTTCGCCTCGACCGGCGCGGACGTGGAGTTCCTCCCGCCGCTACAGACCCAGGACTTCACGTCCAACCGCGTCGGGGCACTCCTGCCCAGGGAGCAGGCCACGAAGTCGCTCGCCGCGAAACTCGCCAGGAGCCTCGTGAGCACCGTGTATCCCGGCCGAAGCGGCACGATGCGGGCGGATTACGTCATTGCGGTGGACGACCTGGAGTTGGTCAACGCGGACCAGCCCGAGCATGTCCTGGAATACTTCCGCCATGCCGTGAGGGCTTACGTCGACAGCACCTTCTCCTCGGCGACCGCTCAAGACCGGGTGTATCAAGCGCTCGCCGAGTACGGCTCGTTCCACCTGCTCACCCCCATGGTCGAGTCCTACTTCTTCGGCGAGGCGGCCGCGCTCGCACGGGCTGGGGCCAACCGGGCTCCAAACCGTTTCGACATGGCTCGCGACCTTGAGGACTTCGAGGTGGATGATCCGGCCTATCTGGCACCGGCTCCCTCTGACGCACAATGGAAAGCCGAACCACGTCATCGGCACCCGAAGAACTACGTCCGGTATCTCTGCGACCCGAAAGGCAAGCCGCTGCGTGCCTACCGCGAGACACACGAGGGCCTCGAAGCCCTCCGGGTGCTCGACTGGTCCTCGGTCCTCCGCAACGAAGCACACGCGGCCTTCGCGCGAGCACTCGTCGACGATGTCGCCGATGCGCTGAGCGTTTCCTCACCGTGCCCGGGCACCTGCTCGCCACTCACCGCGCGCAAAGGCGATGGGCTGTTGCGGAACATCTGAACAGTCTACCGGGCCAGGGAGGACACTCCGGCCCGCTTCGCCTCCCACTCGGGCCGCAAGAGTCCCCACACCTGCTGGTCCTTGCGCGTGCCGTCCACCACGTAGTGGCCCCGCATCACGCCCTCCAGCGTGAAGCCGAGCTTCCTCGCCAGTCCCTGTGAGGCGAGGTTGTCCGCCGCCGTCCCCAGCCAGACGCGGTACAGGAACGGCATCGAGAAGAGGCGCTCCACCATCATCGACACCGCTCGCGTGCCGAGTCCCCGGCCCACGTACTCGCCCGAGAGCATGTAGCCCACCTCGATGCGGCCCTGCACGCGCGACAGGTCCCTCGCGGACACCGTGCCGATGATGCGCCCGTCGAGCTCCACCATCCACCGGAAGCCCTTCGCGCTCGGGTCCGTCACGTCGGCGCTGGCCTCGCGAATGCGCTCGAGCAGGCCCTCGCGCGTCGTGGGCTCCAGCGGCAACATGCGGCGCGAGAGCGGCTCGTCACGCATGGCCATCCACACGTCCACGTGCTCGGGCAGGGCGGGTACCAGTCGGAGGTCCGGAGTCTTCATCAGCGAGCACTGTATCGCCCTCGAAGCCACCTCGCCGGACGACCAGGCGCTCGCCGCCCTCGACCGCCGAGCGCCCTGCCAGCCGAGCCCCCGCTGCACCCAGCGAATCCACGCCTCAGCTTCCCGGCCGCGAGACACACGTCGGATTCACGCATGGGGAGGGATGAGACATGACGAAGACCAGGCTTCTGCTGACGGGTCTGCTGGCGGGTGCGGTGGCGTTCGGCACGGCGTGCAAGACGGACACGGCCGCCAAGAGCACCACCACGCCTCCACCCATCGGGGCGAGCTCCGGCGCGGGTGGCGCGGGCATCGACACCCCGGATGAGGACACCAGCCAGAACACCAACCCGACGCCCGAGGAGGGCACGCGCGAGACGGAGCCGGGCGTGCACGAGGGCACCCATCATCCCGATCCCGGCACCGGCGGCGCGGGCCTGGAGCCGGAGCCGCTGGACTCCAGCCTGGAGGGAGAGACCAGCGACGAGCCGCTCAACCCCGGCGCCCCCGCCACCACCCCCGAGGAAAATGACGGGATGATGCAGGACGAGGGCATGCGCGAGCCGCGGGACTAGTCCGTTTCATGGAGTCGCGGGCGCGGCCTGTGCCGCGGCCTCGGCGGCCTCCGCCTCGGCGGCCCGACGCTTCTCCACCTGGGCCTTGAGCTTGTTCAGGCCCGTCTGGAAGTGGTCGCCGAGCATCTTCTCGATGAAACCGACGCCGTAGCCGCCCAGCACGGGCGGCAGCACGCCCTCGTCCACCCAGGTCACCTTCGTCCCGCCACCCTCACGCGTCCACGTGATGGAGCCGTGCGCGTTGACCTCCGTGTCCGTCTCGATCATCTCGTCGATCCAGACGCCCGAGGCCACGTCGCTCTTCGTGATGGTCATCTTCCCGTGCCCCATCTGCGGGCCATCCCAGGACCACCACGCGCCCACGCCGGTGGCGGGGCCGCCGTACTCCCACTTCACCACCGGGTCCATCTCCTTGTTCCACGCGGCCCACGTCGGCCAGGCCTTCAGGTCGTTGACGAGCGGGTAGATGTGCTCGGGCTCGCCATTGACGACCACCGAGCGCTCGACATGCCACGTACGCGGCAGGAACACTCCCACGGCGACCAGCACCGCCACGAGCCCCACGAGCCCCAGGCCCACCTTCTTCAGAACGCGCTTCATGCACTCTCCCCGCGGTCAGGCTACGGATTCAGGGCGGCACTATAGGCCGGGGACTGGCGGCGCCAGATTTCACGCGCCTCGTCCACGCTGACGGCCTGGAACTTCACTGGCGTTCCGGGTCGCCGGGCCGCCAGTCGTCCCCAGTCCGCGCGGATGACCACCGCCACCACCGGGTAGCCCCCGGTCGTGGGATGGTCCGGCCCGAGCACGATGGGCTCTCCCGAGGCCGGCACCTCGATGGCCCCGCGCACCATGGGCCCGGACACCCCGGAGCCCTCGTCGACCTGCGGCAGGCTCGGCCCGCGCAACCGCATGCCCACGCGGTCACTCGCGGGGGACACCGTGAAGGTGCTCCCCAGCAGCACCTGCTCCACGTTCGGGCCGAAGCGCGACAGGTCCGGCCCCAGCACCACGCGCACCTCGGACTCCAGGGGCAACACGGTGGCTTCCTCCACCCGAGCCCCCCCGCCTCCTCCGAGTGGCAGCGCGTCCCCACGCTTCAGCGGCCGGCCCTCCAGCCCCCCGAGCCGCGCCACCAGCAACGTGCCCCGTCCACCGAGCACCTCGGGCACCGCGAGCCCTCCCTCCACGGCCACGTAGCGCACCACCGCCTCGCGCGGCGCGGGCACCGAGACGCGCCCGCCGTCCTCCACCCGCTCGGCCCGGCCGTCCACGGCCACCCACGCGCTCCGCCCGTGCAGGCGCAGCTCCAGCCTCCCGTAACACTCCAGCGCCGCCGCGCCCCACGCGTTGCCCACCGCGCGGTTGCCCGAGGCCAGGCCCTCGGGCACCAGGGCGCCTCCGGGCGGTACCCCGTGGTGCATGAGGCCCGCACGGCCCCCGTCCTGCACCAGCACCGGCCCGCCCACCTCGAGCACCTCCAGCCATGCGTCCATTCAGTCCACCCGCTCGAAGCGCACCCGGTCCCCGAGCCGCAGCCGCGCGCCGGACTCGGGGAGGAAGGGGGTGAAGTCCACGGCCGTGCCCAGCAGGTTCCACCCGCCCGGAGAGGCCACGGGATAGATGGCGGTGCGGCGCCCGGCGAGCCCCACCGAGAGCGCCGGCACGCGCGTCCTCGGCGTGGCGAGCCGGGGCACCGCGAGGCGCGCGTCCACCTCGCCCAGGTAGGAGAAGCCCGGGAGGAAGCCCACGGTGCGCACCGTGTACTCGCGCGAGGCGTGCAGCAGCACCACGTCCTCCACCGAGAGCCCCGAGCGCTCGGCCACCCCCGGCAGGTCCGGCCCGTCGTAGCGCACGCGCACGGTGATGAGCGGGGGCTCCTCGCGAGCTCCCGTCGACACGGCGAGCCGGCCCAGCACGTGCCGGGGGTCCTCGGGAGGCGCCGCCGGGTCGAAGTACACGCAGGCGTGCGCCTCGCCCACCACCACGTCCACCACGCCGGGCTCGGCCTTCAATGTCTCCAGCACCCCGCGCGGCTCCAGGTGCGCGGGCAGGACGAGCCGCAGCGCACCCTCGCCAAGGGACACGGAGCGCAGGGCGAGCACCTCCAGCACCGCGCGCACCTCGCGCGCCATCGCCACCGCGCCCGGCGAGTCCCCGTGCACGCACAACGTGTCCACCGTGCCGCCCATGGCGAGCCGCAGCGCGTTCTCCCGGGCCACCGAGGGGTCACTCAGCACCGCGCCTGGCTGCCCTCGGGGAATGAGCGAGCCATCCGGCCGCGTGCCCCGGTCCGCGAAGCCCTCGCGTGCGTAGGCGAGCCCCGCCTCCCGGGTCGCCTCGCGCAGGGCGCCCATGCCAGGACCGATGAAGGTGACACCCAAGCCCAGCGCCTCGACGACACCAGCCACCACGGCACGGGCGAGCGCGGGCTCCCGGTTGGCCGCGTGGTACAGGGCACCGTGCGGCTTGGCGTAGCGCAGGGGCACCCCCACCTCGGAGGCGAGCCGTCCCAGACGGGTGCACTGGGCCGCCACCTGGGCGCGCAGCACCTCTGGCGTGACCTGGAGCTCGTGGCGCCCGAAGTTCTCGCGGTCCTCGAAGGAGGGATGTGCCCCGGCCCGAGTCCCATGGCGCGCGCATGCCTCCAGGGCCCGACGCATGGTGTGCTCGTCCCCCGCGTGCCCACCACAGGCGATGTTCGCCACCTGGGCGGCCGTGTAGAGCTGCTCATCCTCGTCTGGCAGCTCGCCGAGGTCGATATTGAGGAGGCACTCCGACACCGGGGAGGGGGGCTGGCGCGAGGGCTCCATGGCCCTCCCAATATAGGCGGGGCGTCCCTTCGATGCGTGGGGCTCGAATAAACTCCGCGACCGTCCGTCCAGACGGATGTTCACGAGAACAACATCGAGCTTTCGAGAATGACCCCCATGAACCGTCTCTCTTCCGCCCTCATCGCCTCCCTCTTCCTCGCCGGCAGTGCCCAGGCGCAGGAGGGGCGCAACCGCACCGAACGCGCGCAGGACCGCCAGGAGGTCCGTCAGGACAAGCGCGAGCTGCGCGATGACCGCCGCGACGTGGCCGACCTGGAGGACGTGCTGGCCCGCTTCGACCAGGCCTGGGCGCGGCAGAACGAGCGCGCGATGTCCGCCGTGGAGGATCGGCTGCGCGACCTGCTGCGGCAGGAGCTCGCCGAGAGCCGCGCCGAGCTGGAGGCGGACAAGTCGGAGGTGCGCCGCAGCAACCGCGAGGTGCGCCGGGACAAGGTCTGGGGACGGCCGGGGGCCAACGCGGATGACCGCCGCGACCGGCGGGACGACGTCCGGGACGCGCGCGTCGAGGTGGCCACGCTCCAGACGCGCAGGGCCATCGCCCAGGAGCTGTACTGGGTCATGGGCAGCCGCAACCAGGCGGACCTCCAGCGCGAGCGCACGCTCATCGTGCAGCTCACGGAGTTGGCCCGCCAGGAGGTGCGGCAGACGAAGCAGGAGCTGCGCGAGGACCGCCGCGAGAAGCGCGAGGATCGCCGCCAGCGCCGCTGATTACAGCGCGGGCATGGCCTTGCGGACGCTCTCGCGGGACTCCAGGCGGGCGACCCAGGCCTTCACGTTCGGGAAGGCCTCGAGGTCGAAGCCCATGGCCGTGCGCGGCATGAGGCTGGAGACGATGGAGAAGTCGGCGAGGGTGAGCTTGCCGCAGAGGAACTCCTGGCCGGCGAGCGTCTTCTCCAGCAGGCCCAGATCCCGGCGCACCTTCTCCATGCCGGCGGCGTACTTCGCCTCGTCCTTGGGGCGGCCGAAGAGCTTCGCGTAGACGGTCTCGTTCATCACCTCGCCGGTGGAGACGGCCAGGGTGGAGGTCTGCCACTGGAGCCACTGCTGCACCAGGGCCATGCCCCGCGGGTCGGCGGGCAGCAGCCCGCTCTCGGGCTTCTTGGCGGCCAGGTAGCAGAGGATGGCGTTGGACTCCCACACCACGAAACCGTCGTCCTCGAGCGTGGGGACCTTGCCGTTGGGGTTGCGGGCGAGGAACTCGGGGCTCTTGTGCTCGCCCTTGCCCATGTCCACGGTGACGAGGGTGACGGGGAGGCCGAGCTCGTGGACGACGGCGCGGACCTTCAGAGCGGCACTGGAGAACGGGTGCTCGTAGATTTTCATGGCGGGCCTTCTACCCCCAGAGGCGCGCCCCGAGGAAGACCTCCGTGGGCCTGTCACCGCGAGTGCGGCCCGCCCCTCACCGCGGTGCGGGCCGCTGCCGCTCCGGCGTGTCCTTGAGGCTGCGCAACAGCACCCAGCCCGGGCCCGTCAGCTCCGTCATGAAGAGGCCCTCGCCGCCGAACAACACCTTGCCGCAGCCGCCCACGCCCCGGATGTCGTAGCCCACGCTGGCGGAGAACACCGCCAGGTGCCCCGTGGACACCAACAGCTTCTCTCCCGGCGCGAGCCGCCGCTCGATGAAGTCCCCCGAGCCGTGGAGGAACACCACGCCCGTGCCCGACAGCTTCTGGAGGAAGAGGCCCGCCCCCCCGAAGAGGGCCGCCCCGGGCGAGCGCGCCATCGTCACGCCGATGTCCACCTCGCCCACCGCCGCCACGAAGGCCCCGCGCGTACAGAGGATGGGGCCGCGCCTCAAGTCCCACGTCACCAGCTTTCCCGGTTTGTTGGCGCACAGCAGCACCTCGGCGCCATCCTCGGGGGCCGTCACGTACAGCAGCGCGAGCCCCTCGCCCGCCAGCATCCGGCCGATCGCCCTGCCCGCGTCGCCGGGGATGCGCAGGCGCCAGTCCACCCCCTGCGAGTAGGCCATCAGCCCCCCGCGCGATACCCACACGCTCTCGCCCCGCCTCAACCCCAGCCGCACGCTCTGCGCGATGGAGCCCTCCACCGTCGCCGACACGCAGGAGCCCGCCAGCCGCTCCTCCAGGGCCGCCCCCGCCTCGAGCACCGAGCCCGCCTTCTCGTCCATGGATGACATCCGCTTCACCCTTTCAACGCCAACAATCTCCCTGCTGCATCCAGGCAGGCGTCTATTCCCGTGCCACGGGTATTTGTGGCCCACCTGACTTTACAGGGGGGTGACGCTCCGGTAACAATTCGTAATGCACGCCCTCCTGAGATCGGAAGGCGTGAAGACGAAGGGTCGCGCCCAGTCCCCCCGATCAAACGCGGCCCTTGAACCCAGACAGAAGCCAGACGTGAACGCTCGCGGGATGACGAGCCGGGCATGCGTGTGCGCGCCGTCCTCCCACGATGGAGGCTGTTGATGAGAGTGCAGCGAATGCTGGTGCCGCTCTCGCTCGCCCTGATGGGTCTGAGCGGGTGCAATGTGTACGACCGTTGGGATGGTGGCGAGTTCAATGCCGGCCCGGTCGATGCGTCGAACTTCCCCCCCGAGTACCTGGGCACCAATGCCAACCGCCAGCGCGCGGGTTCCGGCAGCTTCACGGCCCGCAAGGCCATGGCCGGCACGCCGCTGGAGTACTTCCTCTTCTCCATCACGGCCGGGCAGCGCACGGCGAAGGATCCGCTCGCGGTTCGCTCCAACGGCAACGCCGTCTCGGCGGTGCCCACCCCCAGCACCTACGTGTTCGACGGGTGCACGGCTCCCGAGGGCTACTCGTACGACGCCGATCGCGATGACGTGCCCTACGACCAGCAGGGCGCCATCTTCACCCGGCTGCCGACGGCCACGTACGCCGCGGGCGCCGCGCCCACCACCACCTACGTGCCCGTCATCCAGAAGGTGGCGGTGACCGGCCAGGACGTGGCCTGCCAGAAGCTCAAGAGCGAGAAGACGGTGGTGGCCAGCAAGGAGATCCAGGTCTCCCTGACCGAGCCCGTCAACGGCAAGCAGTTCGGCATCCCCGACAGCACCTTCCACGCCTACGCCGTCATCGAGCCGGGCGCGGCCGTGTTCCATGCCAACCTCAAGGACGGCAAGAAGGACCCGGAGTCCGGCGTCGGCCTCCAGAAGTGGGGCTGGTTCAACCAGTACCTGCTGGCCTACCTGGACGGCGGCGAGATCCCCACCACCGAGGTGACCGCCAGCGGCGTGACCACCGTGCGCATGGTGACGCAGAAGCTGTACTACCCGCGCTCGGCGGTGACGGGCGTCACTGGCGCGGTGAGCGTCGGCCAGGGCTACGATGTGCTCGCGGCGAAGCGCGGCGAGCCGGGCTATTCGCCCGTCTGCGAGGTCCTCACCTATGACGCGGGTGGGGCGCTCACACCGGCCCAGCTCCCCACGACCGAGACCCAGGTGCTCGAGCTGTCGGCCAAGGCGAAAACGGCCATCTCGGCCCCCGCGACGGGCGACAAGTACGTGTACTGCCTGCAGGTTGAGTAGCACGCGAGGAAAACGCACATGACTCTCCGAAACACGAAGTGGTTGTCCCTCGCGCTCGCCCTGGCCCTCCCCGGCTCGGCTCTCGCCGTGGGCGAGCTCAACGGTCGTATCTCCGGCAAGCTGCTGGAGGCCGGCACCCAGGCGGCCCTCCCCGGTGCCAAGGTGACCATCACCTCGCCGGCCCTCATCGGCGGCGCCAAGGTGATCGCCACCGCCAATGACGGGTACTTCGAGGCCACCAGCCTCCCGCCCGGTGACTACATCGTCGAGTTCAGCATGGAGGGGCTCAAGCCCATCCGTCGCAAGCTCACGGTGCGTCAGGGCGAGACGAGCCCGCTCAACGTGGCGTGGAACGTCGAGTCGGCCATGGAGGAGACCATCGAGGTCGAGGCCGAGACCACGGGCACCCGTCCCGAGTCCACCCAGTCCGGCACGGTGTTCTCGTCCAACAGTCAGGCGCGCGTGGCCTCGGGCCGCAGCTACCAGAACGTGGCCCAGCAGGTGGCCGGCGTGAGCGGTGGCGCCAACCCGGACGTGCGCGGCGCCAACTCGGTGATGAACCGCTACCTGGTGGACGGCCTGGACATCACCGATCCGGTGACGAACACCTTCTCGTCCAACATCAACTTCGACTCCATCTCCTCCTTCTCCGTCATCACCGGCGGTATGGAGGCGCAGTACAACGCGATGGGCGGCGTCATCAACCTCATCTCGGCCCAGGGCTCGGATGAGTTCCACGTCGACGCCTCGCTCTACGCGAACCACTACAAGCTGT